>BJHE01000124.1 GCA_014191755.1 Cyanobium sp. | reverse complement strand
GGCGAGGGCCAGGGTGGTGCAGGCGGCGAGGGCGAGATCGAGGGTGTAATCCACCCGCAGTTCGGCCAGGGCCGGCACCAGGCTCAGCAGGGCCGCCGCCAGCAGGGCGAAGCGCCGGCCCCCCAGGCTCCGTGCCCAGGTGGCCACAGCCACCAGCAGCAGTCCATGCCACAGGGCCAGCGCCCAGGAGGCCTGCTGGGGTGTGTCGCCCGCGATGGCCATCACGGTGCCGTTCACAAGGGAGGCCAGGGGCGGAATCTTTGGGGAGAGATCGAGCAGGTGCCCCCAGCCCTGCCAACCGCCGCCGGGCAGCAGGCCAAGGGCCCGGCCATGGTCGAGGGCGCTGTTGAGATAGTCGGCCTGATCCCAGCTGGGCAGGCGCCGATCCAGACCCAGCCAGAGGCGGTCCGCGGCCGTGGCCACCAGCCAGATCAGCCCCAGCGCTGCCCACCAAAACCCTTCCCGGCCGCCGCTGGCCGGAGGGGAGGGAAGAGGTTCCGCACCCGCTCCCCCGCGAAGCTGCCGGTCGGTTCCAGACTGGAGGACCGTGATGCCCAGGGGTTGGCCGTTGCCATTCCCGGCCGTGGGACTAATGGGCGGAAGGGCGTCCAGGGTCGGGGGCCTGCGGAAGGGGGCTGTGGTCCATCATCGCCTTGGCCGTTGGGTCTTCTGTCACACCGGCAATGGTGTTCTGCTTGACACGGGGCAGCATGGCTCACGGCGCATTGCGCCTTCCGTGTGAGGACCCCATGAAACTCTTCCAGCAACTGCTGCTGGCACCAGCCGCCCTGGGCCTTCTGGCTCCGGTCGCCGCCAGCGCCGCCGATCTGAATCTCACTGGCGTCAACGACTACGCCAGCCAGGAGCAGGTCACCAGCATCACCCAGTTCTCTGACGTCAAGCCCACCGACTGGGCCTACCAGGCTCTCTCCAACCTGGTGGATCGCTACGGCTGCGTGGCTGGCTATCCCAATGGCACCTTCAAGGGCGGCCAGGCGATGACCCGCTTCGAAGCGGCTGCCCTGCTCAACGCCTGCCTCGACCGCGTCACCGAGACCACCGACGAGCTCAAGCGGCTGATGAAGGAGTTCCAGAAGGAACTCGCCGTGCTGCGTGGCCGCGTCGATGGCCTCGAGGCCCGCGTCGGTGAGCTGGAAGCCAACCAGTTCTCCACCACCACCAAACTGAAGGGCTACGCCGCCTTCGTGTTCGGCGCCAACACCTTCGGTGGCAACCTGCGCACCACCCCGAACGTGGCTGCCTACGCCAACAACAACAAATACGGCCCCAATCCCCCGGTGGCCGTGGGTGACAAGTACGCCACCTACGCCAGCCAGACCGCCGGCGCCCTGAGCTTCCCCTACGACCTGCGCCTCGACCTCGATACCAGCTTCACCGGCAAAGACCTGCTGCGTACCCGCCTGCGTGCCGGCAACTTCAATGGCAGCGCCTGGTTCGGCAATGCGCCTGTGGGCCTGCTCGGCATGGAGACCGCGTTTGAATCTGCCGCCGGTAACAACGTGGTGGAAATCAACCGCCTCTTCTACCAGTTCCCGATCGGCAGCGGCTTCACCGCTACCTTCGGCCCCCGCGTCCGTCAGGACGACATGCTGGCCATGTGGCCCTCGGCCTATCCGGCTGACACCGTTCTCGACATCTTCACCTACGCCGGTGCCCCCGGCACCTACAGCCTCAACCTCGGCGCCGGTGGCGGTCTGTGGTGGAAGGCCGGTGGCTTCAGCCTCAGCGCCAACTATGTGAGCGCCAACGGTGACAGCTCCAACCCCTCCGAGGGTGGCATCGGAACCTCCGGTTCCAATCAAACCGGCACCGTGCAGCTGGCCTACGGCGGCGCCAACTACGGCCTGGCGGCGGCTTACACCTATACCTCCAATGGTGGTATCGGACCCACCGGTGGCCTGTATGGCGGCAACGGCACTCCCCTCGCCGTGGCCGGTTTCGGTGGCAGCACCAATTCCGTGGGCCTGAGCGCTTACTTCTCGCCGCTCTCGGCCAGCTGGTTCCCCTCGATCAGCGCCGGCTGGGGCCTCAACACTTACGTGGGCGGCTCCACGACCGCTGGTGCAACCCCCTACACAACCGCCACCAGCGGCTACGCCGACACCATCAACCTCGGTGGCGATTCCAGCCAGTCCTGGTATCTGGGCCTCCAGTGGGGCGACTTCCTGCTGAAGGGCAACACCATCGGCTTCGCCTTCGGCCAGCCCACCTTCGTGACCAGCTCCGGCTTCAACGATGGCAACTACGCCTGGGAAGGGTGGTACAAGATGCAAGTCACCGACAACATCAGCGTGACCCCCGCCATCTATTACCTCAGCGCACCCCTCGGCGCTCTGCAGAAGGACAGCGGCCAAAGCTTCAACAGCTTCGGCGGCTTGATCAAGACCACCTTCCGGTTCTGATCCTGGCTTTCAGATTGGCCACACGGCCATCTCCACGGCTTTCGCTTTGGAGATGGCACACTTTCCGATCTGTCTCGCTCCATTCACATCCTTCCTCTCTGATCCCGGCTGCAATGCAGCCGGGTTTTTTGTTATGGAGTCCATGGGGATGTGTTCTGCAATACCACGGCCTGTGACTGGGAGGCGGGAGCAGATCTGCGTCTTTCGTTATTCTTATCGCACTTCCAAACATGGAAGTCCTCTTTTTTGGTGTGAGGATCCGATGAAACCCTTCCAGCAACTGCTGGTCAGCTCCGCTGCGCTCGGCCTTGTGGCTCCCATGGCGGTGTTGGCCTCCGAGACCGATCTCAATCGCTATGCCCCGGTCACCAGCGATCAGATCACCAACATCTCCCAGTTCGGGGATGTGCAGCCCACCGACTGGGCCTACCAGGCCCTGAACAACCTGGTGGAGCAGTACGGCTGCGTGGCCGGCTACCCCAATGGCACCTTCAAAGGCGCCAAGCCGCTCTCCCGTTTTGAGGCGGCCGCCCTCCTGAACTCTTGCCTCGATCGCGTCACCGAGGCCACCGACGAACTCAAGCGCCTCGCTGAGGAATTCCAGCGGGAATTGGCCGTGATCCGCGGCCGCATCGACGGCATCGAGAAGAAGATCGGCAAGCTGGAGGCCGCCCAGTTCTCCACCACCACCAAACTGCAGGGTGAGTCCACCTTCGTTATCGGTGCGGTGTCGTTTGGCGGCAGCCAGTATGGTCCCAGCACTGCGAATGGTGCAGGTGCCACCACGCCCAACAACGGCACCACCAACGCAACCCGATATTCCGGCAATAACAACCGTAACTGGGGTGCCCTCAGCTTCAATTACGACCTGCGTCTTAACCTCAATACGAGCTTCACCGGCAAGGACTTGCTGTATACCCGCCTGCGGGCCGGTAACTTCCAAAACAGTGTGTTCAACGGCCAGCCTTACTCCCTGCTGGCGCTCGATAAGGCCTACTTCACCAACACGGGTAGCACTGGCAACGGCAACAACGTTGTTGGCATTGATCGTTTGTACTATCGCTTCCCGGTCGGTAAGGAATTCACGGCTGTGATCGGTCCCCGGGCCCGTAACACGGAGGCGCTGGCGATCACGCCGACCTTCTACAGGGCTGACCTCCTTGATGTCTTCACCCTCAACGGCGCTCCTGCCACCTATAACAAGGCCACTGGCGCCGCCTTCGCGCTGATCTGGAAGCAACAGGTGAAGAAGGGTCAGCCTTTCTTGGCCGCCTCCACCAGCTACGTGGCTCCAAACGGTGATAACAGCAATCCCGCCGCAGGCGGCATTGCCACCTCCGGCAGCGGCGGGAGCTTCCTCACCCAGATCGGCTGGGCCGGTCCCCAGTTTGCCCTCACCGCCGCCTGGCGTTACGGCCAGTGCAACCAGGGCCTCACCCGTCGCGGCACCCAGTTCGCTAACCAGAACCTGCCTTGCAGCGAGGGCGTCGGCACCTCGGGCGTGAGTCCGTTCTGGAGCGGCAACAGCACAAGCAACAACTTCGCCTTCAATGCCGCTTGGCAGCCGATTAAGTCGGGTCTGATTCCTTCGCTCAGCCTGGGTTATGGCATCAGTGCCATCAGTTCAGCTAACTTCAACGGTTACAACGCCAGTAGCGTTGTACCTGTGAACGGCAACACCCAACCGTTCCCCAATTACGGCGATGTTCGCAACATCACCCAGTTGCAATCCTGGCAGCTCGGTCTGCAGTGGAACGATCTCTTCGCCAAGGGCAATGCCGCTGGTTTTGCCTTCGGTCAGCCCACCTATGTGAGTGCTCTGAGCCAGAACCGCATTCGTAAGCCCTACGCCTTCCAGGGATCCGGTAGGAATCGCGCCCAGACGGCCTACAATGGCTTCTACGATTCCCCCAACGGCCCCAACGATGGCAACTTTGCCTTCGAATGGTGGTACAAGTTCCAGGTGAGCAACAACATCAGCATCACCCCGGCGATCTTCTATCTCAGCCGCCCCAACGGTCAGTTCACTGCCAACGGCGAGACCAACAACGCCTTCGGCGGCCTGGTGCAGACCCAGTTCAGGTTCTGATCCCGCCAGGATCTCCCCCTGGATCCAGATTCCTCCTCACACACAACACCCTCGCCCCCCGGAAACGGGGGGCTTTTTGTTGGCGGAGCCTGCAGCGCAGCGCCATGGCGGATGGGTGCCCGCAGCCTCGGGATGGACCCGTGCGGCTGTTCGTTCCAGCGGGCCGATCCAGCTGACTGATCCAGCTGACCGATGATGGGGCTCCCTGCGCCCCCGCGCCCTTGGTCGCCGACCGCCGCGATGTCGCCCCCTCCGTGAAGGGCCCAGCCGGCGACCACTACGCCGTGCTTGGGGTGGCCCCCAGCGCCAGCGCCAGCGAGATCAAGGCCGCCTACCGGGCCCTGGTGAAGCGGCACCACCCCGATGCCGGCGGCGATGCCCGCTGGATCCTGGCCCTCAATGCCGCCTGGGAGGAGCTGCGCGATGCCGACCGCCGCAGCCGCTACGACCTCCGCCTGGGTTTAGGCCCGTATCCGGAGGCCTCCGGCCCGGCCCGGGGCTCCGGAAGCACGGCAGCGGCGACCAGGGGTGCAGCAAAGCCCAGGGCCGGCAAGGGCGCCGTGGCTGTCTCCGGGGAGGAGCTGCGCGCCTGGCTGGTGGGGGTCTATGCCCCGCTCGACCGGCTGCTGGGCCAGGTGATCAACCCCTTCCCCGCCGCCCTCAAGGCCCTCTCCGCCGATCCCTACGACGACGATCTGATGGAGGCCTTCTGCGCCTACCTCGAGCAGAGCCGCCAGCGGGTGACCCGGGCCGAAACGCTCTACCGCTCCCTGGCCTGTCCGGAGGCGGCCCGGGGGTTCGGCCTCAGCGTCTACCACTGTCTCGGTCAGGTGCAAGATGCCGTGGCTGAACTGGAGCGCTATACCCTCGGCTATGTGGACAGCTACCTCCACGATGGCCGCGAGATGCTGCGTGAGGCCCGTCGCCGCCGCCAGCGGCTGCAGGAGGAGCGGCGTCGGCTGGAGCTCTGAGGGGCCGTCGAGGTGATCAGCCTTCGTTCCAGGGCTCCAACTGGTCGAGCCGCAGCCACACATCCGGTACGGGACGGCGCCAGCGCAGCTGGGCGTACTCCCCCTTGATCGCCAGGATCTCGCCGGGCCCTTCCACCACATAGGCCGGAGCTGCGCTGACGCTGGCGGCCGCCTCCAGGCTGCTGGCGTAGGCCTTGAGGTTGAGCCGCACCAGGGCTCCCTTCTTTAGGGCGACTGGGGGCGAGGAGGCCGGAGCGGCGGCGGCTGGTGTTGCGGCGGACGTCTCGGCCATGGAGTTAGACCAGCTTCGTGGCCGCAGGTTAGGACCCGCGGTGAACTCTCGTCGCACCATCTCCGCTTGGCAGCGGTTCCGGGCGGCATCGGAAGGAGGGCAACCGGTGCCAGCGCCGCCTAGCCTCAGCCGCACCATCGGGGATGTGGGCGTGCGGTTGCTGTTGCTGGGCTGTTCCGGCTTCGTGGGGCGCGAACTGGTGCCCTTCCTGTTGGAGCTGGGGCACACCATCACCCTGGTGAGCCGCCGCCCCCAACCCTTCCCC
>BJHE01000123.1 GCA_014191755.1 Cyanobium sp. | reverse complement strand
GCCAACTACTACCAGCCCAGCAGCACCGGCCAGATCCTGCGGCTGGGCCGCTCCTCTCACACAGCCACCCAATTGGTGGCCCTGGCTCCACTGCGCCACTGGGAGACCCTTTACCCGAGCCGCACAGGCGTGAACTGGGCGGCGGCGGCCAGCGACCTGCATGAGCGCTCCGCCGCCACCGGCATGTTCGCCCCGGAGCGCATCCGCGGCCGTGGCGCCTGGTGGGACAGCGGCCGCACCGTGCTGCACCTCGGTGACCGGCTGATCACCCCGGACGGGGAGCACCCGATCACCGAACCCTTCCCCTCGCGGCACATCTACCAACGCCTCAAGCGCCTCCATGGGCCCGGTGGCGTGGAACCCCTGTCGGTGGAGGACGCGGCCGTGATCGTGAACATCGCCAACCGCTTCCGCTGGGAGGTGCCCGCCTCCGGCACCCTGCTGGTCGGCTGGGTGGTGCTGGGCCCGATCTGCGGTGCCCTGCCCTGGCGGCCTCACCTGTGGCTCACCGCCGGCGCGGGAACGGGCAAGAGCGCGATCCTCGATCGCTTCGTGGTGCCACTGCTCGGGGACTTCGCCCTGGTGGTGAGCGGCGCGACGACGGAAGCGGGTCTGCGGCAGACGAGCTGCTGCGACGCCGTGCCGGTGGTCTTCGATGAAGCGGAGAGCAACGAGAAAGGCGACCAGCAGCGCATGCAGGCGATCCTCTCGCTGGCGCGGGTGGCCAGCAGCGAGAGCAGCGCCGCCATGCTCAAGGGTTCACCCAGCGGTGAGGTGAGCCGCTACCGGGTGCGCTCGATGTTCCTGCTCAGCTCGATCGCCACCGCCCTCAAGCAGGGTGCTGACAAGAGCCGCTTCGCCCAGCTCACCCTGCGCAGCCCAAGCGACATCCCCAAGCAGGAACGGGAAGCCCACTGGGCGTCCCTCGACCGTGATCTGGACTGCCACATCACCCCGGAGCTCAGCCGGCGCCTGATCGCCCGCACCGCCGGCCTGATCCCGATGATCCGTCAGGCCGCCGGGGTCTTCACCCGCGCGGCGGCGCGGCACTTCGATTCCCAGCGCCTTGGCGATCAGTACGGCACGCTGCTGGCGGGCGCCTGGTCGCTGCTCAGCGATGTGGCCCCCACAGAAGCCGAGGCCGAGCTCTGCATCGCGGCCCATGAGTGGGACAGCTACAGCCAGAGCACCGAGATCCCCGATGAGCGGCGCTGCATCCAGACGATCCTGCAGCGGCCGATCCGGGTGGAGACCAATGACAAGCCTCTGACCCGCACGATCGGCGAGCTGGTGGATCTGGCCACCAGCCGCGACAGCTGCATCGAGATCTCACCGGATCTGGCCGATCAGACCCTGGCCCGCCATGGCCTGCGGGCCGAGCCGGATCGCCTGCTGGTGAGCAACACCGCCAAGGCGATCGAGCAGATCCTCAGTGACACCGCCTGGGTGAACAGCTGGCCGGTGGTGCTCTCCCGGCTGCCTGGTGCGGTGCGCTCTGGCCCCGTGCGATTCCGCGGCGCAGGGATGGTCACCCGCGCCGTTGCGATCCCCCTCACCTCTCTGTGACAGCCGATGCGTCACGCCATGGGCCCCCGGAACACCATCAGTCACAGCGAGAACGGTTGCGGCATCTGGGTTTGCGGCATGCGTGACGGTGTGACGGTTCTGGCGACGCAGAGCCCCCCTTACAGAGATCAAGAGGAATCCCCCTCTCTAGTGATCCATCTTCTGCTGCTTGCTAAAGCTTCTATGCCTCTACAGATGGTTACCTCGTTACAAGGGGCTCCAACCCTGCTTCCGGCCAGGGATCTCGGTTGTGACGCCCTCCGTCACCAGCCGTTGCAGCCGAAACGGCCATGCTGACCAGCACCTGGCTCGATCCGATCCCCGGCCTGTGGCGAGAGGAGGCCGCCCACCGCTACTGGCTCGGCGATCACCTGTTTCCGGTGTCGATCACCGGCGTGCTGGCCCATGGCCTCAGCAGCACCGCCAAACGGGCGATTGAGGCCAAGCGGCCGGTCTGGGAACCACGCGGCACCACCGTGCACTCGGCCCTGGAGCACTACAGCCAGGCCCGCTTCCTGGTGGGCCGCAGCCCAGAGCAGGCTCTACTGGCCATCGAGCAGCTGCCGGGGCACCACCGCTACCGGGACTGGATCTTGCCGCTGCTGCAGCTGCTGCTCTGGGACGAGGTGCAGGTGATCGCCAGCGAGCGGCTCAGCTGCTGCCTCACCCGCAACCTGGCCGGGGGCTTCGATGGGGCCTATGCGTCACCGGCTCTCAGTGACCGCTGGGGCCACGAGGTGCGGGTGCTCTACGACCTCAAGACCCTCTCGGCCCATGGCCGGCCCTACTCCACCGCCGCCCAGCTGGGGGGCTACATGGTGCTCGAGGCTGCCCAGGGAAACCACTACGACCTGGGCCAAACGCTCTGGAGCAAGCCGGGCGAGGCCGCTCCGAGCACCTTTTACAGCCGTGAGCAGTGCCTGGCGGCCTGGGCCGCCGCCTGGAGCCGCTACTGCCTGGCCCGCAGGCCCTTCTGATCCGCCAGCAGACGCCGATAGGAATTAACAGCCGCTGTGATTGCGACTCTCAGAGCAGAGCCAATACACTGATCTGAGCACCAGGCTGTGTTTTCCTGGCTTGCTTGTTGTTGTGCCGGCCGTCATGACCACCGCCCCCGTCGCTGCTTCTCCATCCGCACCGGCAGCGGAGCCGATCGACGCCCTGCTGGATGCCGTCACCGCGCTCAAGGCACAGCAGAAGCAGCTGGAGCAGCAGCTCGAACCCCTGCTGGAGGCGCTCAGCGCGGCGATGGACGCCGGTGAGCTGGATCCCTCCTTCTCCCACAACGACTGGGCCTTCTGCCACAACCCCGGCCGGCAGAGCTACGACTTCCCGCCGGCGGTGCAGCAGATCGAGCAGCAGCTCAAGGCTGCCCGTGATGCAGCGATCCAGCAGGGCAGCGCGACGGAGAAGCGCGGCAAGCCCTTCTGGACCATCCGCCCCCCGAAAGCAGCAGCCCTGCCGATCTGAGCTCCATGCCGCCCTGGACCGCTCCTCCGACTCCAGATCCGATCGAGGAACTGCGCTCCGCTGCCAACGCAGAGGATGACGACGGCCAACCGCTGTATGAACCGACCGATCCGGCCAGGCCGATCGGGCACGCCAATCCTCCACGCCGGCCCAGAGGCATCGCCACACAGCGGCCGCCGAGGCCCTCGCGGCTTGAGGTCGAACGTCGCATCGCCGAGGCGCAGTTGTGGATCGCCCAGCGGATTCCGCTGGTGGTGATCTACGAAAAAGGTCGTGAAAGCTGGGGGGTGAACAACAGCCAGACGATCAACAGGTATCTCAACCTCGCGCGCGAACGCATGGTCGAGGAACTGATCTCCGATCGCAAGCGTCACCAGGCCGAGCAGATCTATGCCCTGATGGATTGCGCCCGCCGCGCTGCGGACGCCGAGCAGTTTTCTGCTGCCGTCGGGGCCCATCGGGTGATCGCTGAGATCGCCGGGATGCTGCGCGCTCCGGCCAAGCCGTACGCGGAACGGCCATGACGCTGGCGCTGCCCCGCTCCCCACAGGCCCTCATCTGGGCGGGGCGCCCTGTTGATGGCGGCCTGCTCCATGGCCCGCACCACCCGGACCCCTGGGCTGATCCTGGTGTGCTGGCCTACCGCGATCCCGACCTGCTCTCCGCTGGTGCTGGGCCGCTCTCGCTGGAGCAGTTCATCGCCCTGGCCTATCCCCGCTACGCCTTCCACCGTTGGGCGCGGGTGCTGATCGCCCTGCTGCAGGCCATCGCTGATGGCGAGCTCTCGCGCCTGATCGTCACCTGCCCGCCCCGACTTGGGAAATCGCTCTTGGTTTCCAAGCTGTTCCCCGCCTACTTCATCTACCGCCACCCCCATCTGTTCGCTGCCATCGCCAGCTACTCCGGGGAACTGGCCTACGCCCATTCCCGGGAGGCGCGGCACTTCTACCGCGTCACCGGCAATCCGCTCTCGAAGGATTCCGCCGCCGTCGGCAACTGGCTGACGCCCGAGCGTGGCGGCTGCATTGCCGCCGGCGTGGATGGACCCTTCACAGGCAAGGGCTACTCGCTCGGCATCATCGATGACCCCTACAAGGGCCCGGCCGATGCCGGCTCCGCACGGGTGCGTCAGCGGCTGGTGGAGTGGATCAAGGCCGTCTGGTTCCTGCGCGCTGAACCCCAGTTCATCGACGCGGGGGAGGGCGCCCTGCAGCGCAACCTCTCGGCTCAGGTGATTGTGCTCACCCGTTGGGACCACGAGGACCTGATCGGCTGGCTGCTTCAAGAGGAAGCCGGCGATGCCCCCCACAGCTGGCACCTGCTCAACCTGCCGGCGATCGCTGAGCACCCGGCTGACCGGCAGATCTTCCCGCCGACCTGCACCGTCGAGCCCGACTGGCGCCGGGCCGGTGAAGCGCTCTGCCCTGAGCGCTTTCCGCTCTCCGAGCTCCTCAAGATCCGCTCCCGCTCTGGCTCCTACTGGTGGCAGGCGCTCTACCAGCAGCGCCCCTCCCCGGCCACCGGCTCGATCTTTCTGCGCCAGTGGCTGCGGCCGCCCTTCCCGCGCAGCAAGCCCCGCCGCTATGCGCCGCTGGTGCTCTCCTGCGACCTCTCTTTCAAGGGAGAGGAGGACTCCGATCACTGCGGCTTCGTGCTGATGGGTCTGCTCACGCCTGAGCTCGACCAAGGCGAACCCCAGAGGGGCAAGCCCAAGCCCAAGACCAGCCCCCAGGAGCTGGAGATCGAGGTGCTCTGGGCCGCCCGGCATCGCTTCGGGTTGCCGGAGACGATCCGATTCCTGCTCTCCTCCCTTGCCGCCCTGCACCACCAGGGCCTCAAGCCCGATGCGGTGCTGATTGAGGACGCCGCCAACGGCCCGGCGGTGCTGCAGATGCTGCGCCGCAAGGTGCCGGGCCTGCTGCCGATCCCAGCGCGCGGCAGCAAGACATTCCGCGCCCATGCCGTCGCGCCCCTGCTGGAGGCCAGCCAGGTTCGCTTTCACCCCCGCGCCAGTCAGCTCACCGAGGAGCTGCCGCGCTTCCCGAAAGGGTCCAAGGATCTGGTCGATGCCTTTGGCCACGGTGCGCTGTGGCTGGAAACCCGCTACTGGCGAGGCCTGGGTATCAAGCGGGATCCGCTGCCGATGCTGCTGACGCGGTGATCGATGCACCAACTCGCGCTGCCGATCCCGATCGTTACTGCACCGGCCGAGCGGTGCTCTCGCTGCCGCCGTCGTGCTGCCTCAGAGCCCCACCAGGGAGATGAGCAGCTCTCCCTCAGCCTCCGGCACTGCCGCCCGCGGCCCCGTCGACACCGGCCGAGCAACCCGAACGCCGCTGCCCATGCCTTGGCGCTGGCGCACCTGGATCTGGCTGACAAGATAGCCGGCAACTTCGCCCGCCGCACCACCCATTCCTTTGATGATCTGCGCCAACTCGCGGTGATCGGGCTGCTCAAGGCAGCAGCTCGCTTCGATGGGACGGGCGGTCGCTCGTTTCGGCCCTACGCCCGCACCTATGCCAACGGCGAGATCACCCACTACCTGCGGGACCATGGCTTTGCGATCAAGGTGCCCCCGTCCTGGCGTGACCTCTATGCCAGCGGGCAGAAGCTCCTACGGGAGGCTCTGCCGCCCCATATGGTGCCGGAGCGGCTGGGGATTTCGGCCGAGCGTTGGCGGGAGATCCAGGACGCCTGCTCGATCACGGTGATTGCGCTTCAGCCGGAGAGCTGAGGTCTGGAGACAAGTTATGGCCAGCTCATGGCTTTTCCTGACCCTGACAATGAGTTTCAGGCAAGAAGATCCTGCTGTCAAAGCCGACATGTTGGCAGCCTGTCCACTCCAGTGGCTTGTTCGGAGGTGTCACTACCACATAGGGAGCATTGACCAACCTTTCCCTGATGAAAGAACCCTCAAGCCCCCAACTGCCCCTCAGCGCTTGTTCGTTATTCCTCGCCAAAGGCACTGCCCACGCACAGGCCCACGACAACCCTGCTTTGGAGCATTCCTGCCC
>BJHE01000122.1 GCA_014191755.1 Cyanobium sp. | reverse complement strand
GTGGGGCGACCATGAGGAATCCCGCGCGCCCCATCCCCAGGGGAGTCAGTCCCGCAGCAGATCGCCGCTGCTCCAGCCGCCGGTGCGCCGCACCCAGGACGGGCGGGAGTCGGTGGTCTTGGTCATCTGCCGATCGAAGCTGCCCCGCGAGCGGGCCATGGCGACGGAGAAGGCAACACCCGGAGAGCCGACGACCTGCTGGGGCCAGACGCCGGTGCGGGGTTTGGCGTGAACCCGGGCGATCTTAGTCGGGGCCTTCATCGATCTGGCGCTGATCATGGTGGCGGGCATGGCTGCATGGCGTTCGTTCACGTTCCATTGCCAGGCCACGGTTGCCGCTGGCAAGGGGTGTTGATGTCCTGCCGCTGCGCTGATGCCTCCTGCTACCCATGACGCTGCCACCCGTGATCAGCTCGGCTCTTCGCTGGGTGAGAAGCCAATCTCGTCAGGACCAGCAGGCCCCTGGCGCGTGACGGCCAGGATCAGTGGCGGCCTGCTGCAGATCAGCAACCACCACGAGTCGCGGGTGATCCGCAAGGCGGAAGTGGAGACCTACCTGCGCAAGGGCAAGCCCTGGTGAGAGGCGGGGCCTGAGGGGGCCATGCCCCGAGGGGCAGAGCCCCAAAGGGGCCGGCGCTGAGCGGCCCCATGCGATCTCAGGCCGCCGCCAATGCTTCTGTTGCCATGGCGGCCTGGACCCGCTCGATCTCCGCTTCATGGGCGGCCTCCAGCGCTGCATCGCTCTCCTGGATGCGGGCCATGAACTGCTCCATTGCCGGGATCAGCTCTTCCTCCAGCAGGGTGATCTCTTCCTCGCCATAGGGGTGATCGATCCAGAGGCGGCGGATCGGCTTGCCCCGGTGGGTGCGCAGCAGCCGGGTGAGCGCCAGGTGGCTGGAGTGGACGAGGGCGACGGGATCCTCGCGGGAGAGGGAATCGAGCCAGAGGGACATGGGACCTGGCGCCGTGGCGCAGCGATGGGACGCCAGCAGCACCGCCGGATCAGGCAAGGGTCGGCCGCCAGGCCGACTCGCGCAGCCCTTGCCCCGGCGGATGATGCGCGATCCCACCGCCAGCCCCCAAGGGCCAAGCCCCAAAGGGGCAGGCCCCACGGGGCTGAGCTCCCCGAACTGCTCCCCGAATTTGGCCTGGTGCTCCCTGAATTTGCCCGAACTGCTCCCCGAATTTGACCCCGATCCGGGGCTTTGGGGCCGGCCTGAACCGGCCCGCTGGCCTCGGCCCTCTGGGCCTTCAGGCCAGCTCTGCCTTCAGGGCGGCGAGGCCCGCCTGCCGGCGCCGCTGCACCGACATGGCGCTGATGCCGAGCTTTGCGCCGATCTGGCGGAGGCTCTGGCCCTCCAGCACCGAGAGGCGGATGATCGCGGCCTGGGCCGCCGGGAGCCGATCCAGCAGGGCCTCGATGCACAGGCCACCGGGCTGGCCCGACTGCTCAGGCGCCTCCAGCTGATCGATCCAGATGGCGCCGCTGGGCATGGGGGCGTGCAGGCTCTGGTGGCTCCAGGGGTGGCCGCCTTTCTCGTGCTGACGCCGCGGGACGCGGACCAGGCGGCCGTGATCACGAAGGTGGTGGAGCAGGGCGCCATTGATGCAGCGCCTGAGATAGCCGGCGGCAGAGGCCGGATCGGTGACTTGCCTGCAGGAGAGCCAGAGCTGCATCTGGGCCACCTGGCGGGCATCATCCAGCTCGATCACGCGGCTGCTGGACGCCAGGCCGCGGGCGATGGATTCAGCGAGGGGCAGGAACTGCTGGAAGAGGGCATCGGCCTGGGATGGGGTGCGGGCCATGGCCTGATCGCGTAGGACGCGCGACCCAAGGCCTCGACGTAGGAGAAGGCCAAGCTGAGCAAGGCAAAGCAGCAGGCCAGCCGCCCCCCGATCCGGCCGATGCCGGTCTCTGGTGGCAACAGGGAGCAGGGGCATCGCCTGCCCTTCGTTTCGCCCCGCTGATGGCTCCCGCTCCTGCCAGCAACACAGCGCCGATCCTTGCCCTGGTCGGTGCCGAGATCCTGGCCTTGGGCGCCTTCGTCGGCGCCTGCGAGGTCCGTACCTCTGACGTTCAGCTCTGCGAGCACCGCTGGGCGCTGGCCTTGCCCGCCATCGCGCTGGCCGGCCAGTCGGCAGCGACTTACTTCATGGACAGCCGTGCTGGCAGCGCTGCACCGGGAAGCCCTGCACCTGGCCGCATGCCAGCGCCACCGGTACGGAACAGCCGCGGGCAGTTCACCCGGCCACACCAGGAGGGCGACGATGCGCTGGTGGATTGATCTGCTGGCCGGATCGCAGGGCCCTTCTCAGCGTCCGTTCTGGGTCAGTGCCGCCCCGCCCAGTAGGGCGATGAGCAGTTTCAAGGTGGCATCAAAGGCTGCGGTCACCTGATCGAGCACGCGGGGGCAAACCTCGACCACCTTCTGGCGCTGGGAGTAGGCCACATTTCCGCAGACTCCGGTCGCCACGGTGTAGAGGGTGAGCTGGGTGATGATCACGACCGCCAGCAACTTGAAGATGAAGCGCTCCCGATCAAAGGGCGGTTTCGAACCGCGCTTCCTCGCAGAGGCTGGTCGCTGACCCGAGCCACTGCCGGTACCGCTCGGGTCGTTGCCTGCCACAGCTCACGAGAACAACCAGGCCCAGCCCGAGGCGGGACCTTCCGGCAGCCAGCGGTGGTTGGTGTTCTTGAACGAGTAGTGCAGACCCCTCCCGGCGCCGCCGCCTTCTTGGGCCCAGGTGCCGCGGATCAGATCGAGATCGCCGTAGGGGTCATGCACCAGCCAGCCGTTGGCGTCATAGCCCCGCACCGCGATGTAATGGCCGCCGCCGCTCGGTGCTGACACCGGACCCTTGTGCAGGATGCCGATCGCCAGGCCGAACCCCTTGTCGATCTCGGTCTTGGCCCGCTCCACTGTGCAGTTGGTGATGAAACGACCGGGCGCCTTGAGCTCGGCGAGGGCCTTGGCGTGAGCCGCCTGGCTGGTGGTGTCGCCGTAGCGCTCGACCACCCGCAGGTAGTCGAGGTCGTCGCGGATGCCGGGAACCTTCAAGAAGGCAAGGTTCATGGCGATGCTGGAGCTCTGGCAATGGCGCCAGCCCTCGGGCCCATCGTTGGTCTGATCGAAGAACGGCAACGCCAGCGGATTGCCCCTCGCCGGCGTCGGCGGCGCTGCTGGCTTCTCGCTGAACTTGAGCGCCCAGCTCGCGTGCTCATCGAGGATGTCGCCGCTGCCTTCCAGTTCGGCGATCGAGCGATAAAGCCCCCAGATGCCTGACACCTGCTGGGGTTCGCCCTTGAACGCTTCCCAGCGGTCCTGGAACCGCTCCGGGGTCATCGGCGTGGCCATGGGAAGGGCTGCTTGCTTCTTCCCTGTTGCCAGCGGCATGAAAAAGCCCGGCCGCAGCCGGGCGGGAGCTGCGCTCAATAGGGCAGCAGCGCCAGGATCTCTGGATCAAGAGCCCGCTCCGGCAGCGCCGCTTGGCGCTCAAAGAGGATCTGCTCGGCCAGCTCTGCTAGCCGTGAGAGCGGCACCCAGGCCGAGTGGCAGATGGTGCTGATGCGATCGAGAGACTCGGAGCTGTGGCGCTCCAGTGCAGCGCGGCGGAAGGCGGAAGCCATGGGGAGCTGGAGAAGGACCCCAAAGCCGGGCGGGGTGGGGTCAAGGGCGGCATCGCCGCTTGCGTCAGCCCTTGAGGCCACCCCGCACCATGACGGGGCCTGACCAGCCCCCAACCATTTCTGTTGCTGGCAATAGCTGGGTGACGTTGCTGGGTACACCCGGAGCAAGCATGGGCCTCTCCCTGATCGAGGCTGCCAAACACGAGACGCGGGTCGAGCGCCTGGCCGTGATCAAGACCTTCACCGAGGGTCAACTGATCAGCCGCCTGCCCTTCCGCAATCTGCTTGGTGGTGCTCTCAAGTTCGCCGTCGAGAAGAAAATGCCCCGCGTCGGCTTCCGCGCCGTCAACGAGGGCTACCGGCGTGATTACGGCGCCGTCGAAAACGACACCGAGTTCGTGCACCTGTTTGGGGGTGATCTCGATGTGGACCGCTCGATCGTGGATCTCAATGGCCCCGAGGCCAGGGCCAGCCAGACCGAGCAGAAGGTGCGCTCGATGCGGCTCACCTTGGAAGCAGCCGTGATCAACGGCGATGCCGCCTTTGACCCCCGCGCTTTCAACGGCCTCAGCAAGCGGCTCACCCCCGGGGGGCCCCAGACCGTCGACAACACCTCCGGCAGCGTCAAGCTCACCCGGCTGGAGGCCCTGGTCGACTCCGTCAATGCCTACGGCAGCGAGAAGGTGCTGCTCACCAGCAAGGCGGGCCGGCGTCAGATCAGCTCCGCCTGCCGCGCTGCTGGGGGTGATCTCTATCAGGTGATGGACGGGCGCCACTGGTTCGAGGACACCGAGATCCTCTGCCTGGAAGAAGACGCCAACGGCAACGACGTGCTCGGTTTCGGCGAGGCGGGCGGCACCACCTCGATCTACTGCTGCGCCTTTGGCGATGAGCAGATGACCGGCCTGCAGGGCCCCTTCGAGGGCCGCTACGGCATCTCGGTGCGGGACTTCGGGGAAGTGCAGGACGCCCCTGTCTTCCGCACCCGCGTCGATTGGTACGTGGGCTTTGCCGTCTGCGATCAGAAGGCGATCGGGCGGCTGTACAACATCGGCCCCGCTCTGACCTGAGGCCCCGAGGGCCACACCGCTCGATCTGTTTCTTCTGAGGACACGACCATGACCGCTTCCGGCAACAAGCTCATCGATGCCGTCACCACGCTGGTGGGCTGGATCAACTACAGCGCCACCGACCCGTTTGAGCGCACCCGGGTGAGTGCCGAGATCGTGCGCCTGAGCGTTCCGCTCGACACCGTCGAGCACTTCTCCTTGCTGTTCTCCCATCCCGGTGCGGCGGCAGCGGTGACGGCGGTGCTGCAGGTGGCGCCGCTGCTCAAGGACGGCACCACCGGCACCTGGGTGACGGCCGCCACCGTGGCGGTTCCCGCCGCTGGTGGGCAGATCGAGGCGACGATCAGCGGCGATGCCCTGGTGCCCGCGGCTGGTGATCTGGCCAACGTGGTGGACCCGTGCTTCTTCTTTGCGCGCGCAACCCTGACCCCATCGACGCCGGCTGGTGCCCACGTCAGCCTCACCCACGGTTGAGCCGATGAGCGACTCCAGCCCCGGTGACCTCAATGGCTCCGTGATCGAGGCGACGGCACTCGCCAATCCCGTTGTGCGCCCCACGGTGCCCGGCTCCCCCTGGGCGCCGCCTCAACCCCTGACTCAGGGCTCTGATCCGACGGTGCCGACGGCGCCGCCGCTCGATCCGTTGCCTGATGAACCCTCTGATCGCATCCGCCCTGCTGATCCGACGATGTCGATGCCACTCACCGATGCGATGCCGAGGCTGGATGTCCCCCCCGAGGGGATGATCCGGATCACCCATGGCGGTGAGACCCGCTACTGCTTCCCCTGTCACATGGACGGCTGGCAGGCCCTGGGCTGGCAAGCGCACGCCCCCAGCCTTCCGGGTGCTGATGGGGAGGACGGTGGATTGACGGTTGAACCACCGATCGATCCACCGGTTGATCCCAGCGAGGGGCTGGCGGTGATCACCGCGGTGAAAGGTGGTCCCTACTCGATCGGAGTGGAGGCACCGGGTCAGGAGGTTCAGTTAGTCGGCTCAAACTTTGAGCCCGGGAGCACGGTGGTGGTTCAGCCTCCCTCGCTCGCCACGGCTTCTGGGGTCAAGGTGTCCAGCCTGACGGAGCTGGTGTTCTCCCTGGCCACCGGCAAGGTCCTGGCCGCTGAGGACTGCCTGATCGCCGTGGCCAACTCGGTGGGGACTGGACCTTGGTTCTCGATCACGCTCCACGAGAGGCCTGCGCCGTCCAGTCCTGAGCAGGCCCTGGCGGCGACTGCTGAGGACTTGCCCGATTACGCCGTGATGACCAAGGCGCAGATCATCGCCGAGGTGGAGCGCCGCTACGGCGTGGCGCTGGATCCGGGCATGACCAAGGCGGAGCTGGTGGCCGAGGCCGAGCGGCTGGCA
>BJHE01000121.1:3779-6069 GCA_014191755.1 Cyanobium sp. | reverse complement strand
GTCCCTGGGCTCCCGGGCCAGAGCACCGGTCCAGCGAACAGCAGCGCCAGGCTGGCCACCATGCCCACCACGGCCGCTCCGATGGCCTGCATCGGCCCGGCCAGCCGCGCTTCGCCCCGGCTTGATTCCACCAGGGGGCCGCCCACCAGGATGAACAGGAAGGAGGGCAGGAAGGTGAACCACACCACCACCAGCCCCGCCACCAGGGCGTAGGCCAGGGAGCCGGCGGCATGCCAGCCGCCCAGCACACCCACGAAGGCCACCACGATGATCAACGGCCCCGGCGTGGTTTCCCCCAGGGCCAGCCCATCCACCATCTGGGCTGCACTGAGCCAGCCGAAACGCTCTACGGCACCCTGGGCCACGAAGGGCAGCACGGCATAGGCCCCGCCGAAGCTCACCAGGGCCACGCGGCTGAAGAAGCGGGCCATGGTGGACAGGGTGCCGTTCCAGCCATCCACCACCGTGAGCGCCACCAGGGGCAGGGCCACCGCCAGGCCCCCCGCCAGCAGGGTGAGGGCCAGATGCCGGGGCCGGATGCGGGCGTGGGGCGGTGTGGCCGTGTCATCGCCGTGGAGCGCATCAAGCCCGGCTGCCGGTCGCTCTGGGGCAGCGGCCACCAGGATGCCGGGTCGTAACCGCTCAGCGATCCAGCCGCTGAGCGCCGCCAGGGCGATCAGCAGGGGCTGGGACAGGCCGAGTCCCTGCAATCCCAGCAGGGCGGCGGCGGCGATCACAACCTGCAGGGGGCCTTTCAGAGTGCGACGCCCCAGGCGCCAGGAGGCCTGGATCACGATCGCCAGCACGGCCGGTTTGAGGGCCCAGAAGATGCCCCCCAACAGGGGCAGATGGCCCCATAGCGCATAGATCGAACTCAGCAGCAGCAGTAGCAGCACCGAGGGGAGCAGGAACAGCCCCCCGGCGATCAGACCCCCCCGGGTGCCGTGCAGCAGCCAGCCCAGGTAGGTGGCCAGCTGGATCGCCTCCGGACCCGGCAGCAGCTGGCAGTAATTGAGGGCGTGCAGGAAGCGGGCTTCCGAGATCCAGCGCCGCTGATCCACCAGTTCGCGGTGGAGCATGGCGATCTGGCCGGCGGGACCGCCGAAGCTCACCAGGCCCAGGTGCAGCCAGAAACGGGCGGCCTCCGCCAGCGAAACGGTGGTAGCGGGCACCAGGGGGGAAGCCAGGGGGCCTGGGCCGGCTGCTGCAGGCATGGGGGGTGAAACAGGGAGAAGGACTGCCCGGAACCTGAGGGGTTGACACCCATCCTGGGCGCTCAGCCGGGTTCGCCTCGGCCGGGTCGTCGCCGCACGATCGCGCCGGCCTTGAGCAGGATCGCTTCGCCCACCTGCAGGGGTTGCCAGGTTTCCTCAGCGGTGAGCGGCTCGGTGCTCAGGATCGTCACCACATCGCTGGGCTGGGTCACGGCCGCGAAATCCACGCTGAGGTCAGCGTCGGCCAGCCGCACCAGCCCGAAGGGGGCCCGCCGGGTGACCCGGTGCAGCT
Organism: Cyanobium sp.; assembly: GCA_014191755.1. Taxonomy (GTDB): domain Bacteria; phylum Cyanobacteriota; class Cyanobacteriia; order PCC-6307; family Cyanobiaceae; genus Cyanobium. The sequence goes on along the minus strand of BJHE01000121.1, from coordinate 4,563 downwards.
TGGTGCCGGCGTAGGCGAACAACCAGGCGCCGTTGCTCACCAGGCTGTTGAAGATCCCCTCGCCGGCCAGCCGATCCGAGCAGGCCACCAGCGCCTCGAACAGGCCGGCCTCATCCTCCGGAGCAACCTCCTGGCGCTCCAGCTCCTGCAGGATCCAGCAGAAGGCGGTCTCGCTGTCGGTCTGGCCGATCGGCCGGTGCTCACCCTCCAGGGGCGGCAACGACTGCAGGTCGCCGTTGTGGGCGAACACCCACTCCTGGCCCCGCCAGCGCCGGTGGAAGGGGTGGCAGTTCTCCAGCGCCACCACGCCCCGGGTGGCCTTGCGGATGTGGGCGATCGTGCAGTGGGCCTTCAGATCCAAGGCGGCCACCGCTGCGGCAACGGGCGAGAAGGCGGCCGGGGCGTCCTCGCGATAGAGGTGCAGGCCTTGGCCGTCGGGGTCGAAGCTGGCCAGCCCCCAACCATCGGCGTGGTCGCTGGTTGAACCGCCCCGCAGCCGCAGGCCGTGGAAGGAGAAGCGGATGTCGGTGGGGGTGTTGGCGCTGAGGGCCAGCAGTTCGCACATCGGGGGCTGGGGCCGTTGGAAAAGGGGGGATCAGCGCCGGGCTGCCACCAGCCTGTCCCAGACGCCGCCGTTGGCGAAGAAGGTGCGGTCGATCGTGGGCCAGCCGCCCAGATCCGAGGCGGTGAACAGGGTGGTCACCGGCGCGAAGGAGGCCTTGCGGCGGTTCCATACGGCCGCGTTCACGGGCCGGAAGCCCTCCTCGGCGAAGATCTCCTGAGC
>BJHE01000121.1:0-3256 GCA_014191755.1 Cyanobium sp. | reverse complement strand
GCCTTCTCGAGCTTGAGCACATCGGCCGGCAGGGCCAGGGTCACCAGGTCGGCATCGAGGCCGTCGATCACGGCCCGGGATTGGCTGCCGGAGCCGCCGTAGCTGGTCTTCACCTCCAACTCCTCTCCCGTGCGCCGTTTCCAGTCCGCCTGGAACTTCGGCAGGATCCGGTCGTAGGCGCCCTTGGTCACGGAATAGCTCACCAGCAGCAGGGGGCCGCCCCGGCCCTGGGCCGGGGTGTTGGTGGCGTTGTCGCGTTGGGCTCCGCCGCATCCGCCCAGGCTTGCCGCCAGCAGCACGGCGGGGCCGAGCAGGCCGGCGAGCAGGCCGGCGATGCGGATGGAGCGCTTAACCACGGTTCTTCAATGGGGAACTCTGACAAATTTACTGTCTGGGCCTGGCCCCCGAACCGCGCCAGGGCCAGGCGAAATCGGCTGGCTTGGCAAGGAGTCGGCAGGATCCCTAGGGTCAAGGAAAAGCCCCGGTCGCAAGGCAACCGGGGTGGGGGAATCGCAGCGGGCGAGGCCAGAGATCAGCGGGTTTTGGCGAAGATCTGGTCCCAGATGGCGCCCTTGGAGAAAAACTTCTTATCCACCACCTTCCAGCCGCCCAGCTTGGTGATCCGCCAGGTGTTGACGGCGGGGAACTTGCCCTGGGCGTAGGCCTTGCCCTCGATGGTCACCGGCCGGAAGCCGTTGTCCACGAAGATTTTCTGGGCGGTGGGGGTGTAGAGGAAACGGCCAAAGGCCTCGGCCAGCTTGCGGGTGCCGTGCTTGTTCACGTTTTTGTCCACCACGGCGATCGGCCCTTCAATCAGAATATTGGGGCTGGGGATCTTCACCGGTTCGGTCCACTCTCCAGTTTTGCGGGCCAGGATGGCTTCGTTCTCGTAGTTGAGCAGCACATCACCCTTGCGGCGCTTCACGAAGGTATCGGTGGCTTCGCGGGCATCCTTGGGCAGCACGTCCACGTTCCGGTAGACGGTGGTAATGAAGTTCCTTGCCTTCTGCTCGTCACCGCCGGCCGATCCCCATAGGGCTGCGAAGTTCCAGCGGGCACCGCCGGAGGTCTTGGGGTTGGCGGTGATCACATCCACATTCTTGTTGTCGAGATCATTCCAGCTCTGGATCTTCTTGGGGTTGCCAGGCCGCACGAACAGGACCACGGTGGAATTGGTGATGATCGATTGATTGGGGAGTTCCCGCTCCCAGCCCAGATCCACCAAGCCCTTGTCCTGGAGTTTGTACACGTCTGCCGCCAGGGCCAGGCCCACCACATCGGCCTCCAGGCCATCGATCACGGCGCGGGTCTGGCTGCCGGAGCCGCCGTAGCTGGATTTGACCCGCACGGTTTCGCCGGTCTTTTTCTTGTAGTCGGCCACGAACAGTGGGATGATTTTGTCGTAGGCCGCCTTGGTTACGGCGTAGCTCACCAGCAGGATCTCGTTGCTGTTGGCCCGGGCCGGCTGGGCCACCAGCAGGCTGGTGCCGGTGAGGGTCAAGGAAGCGGCGATCGGGGTGGAGGCCAGCCCGGCCAGGGCCAGTCCGGGAGAGGCCCGGCCCAGAGATCGGATGGAAAAGGAAACCACGGTTGTCCGATGGGAGTACGGGATGACCGTATGCCGCAGCCCACTGGGGGCGACGTATTTCCAACTACATCGCTGGGGATGCCGCTTTTGCTTCCCCTGGGGGCCTGGGGGCTGCCACAATCCCCACCAAAGCGCCGGGGAACACCGTGGCCTTCAGTGCCAAGACGGAATACGGGCTCGTTTCCCTGCTGGAGCTGGCGGCGATCCATCCCCAGGGAGGCGTGCTGCAGGTGGCGGAGATCGCCGCGCGGCAGGGCATCCCGGACCGCTACTTAGAACAGATGCTCACCAGCCTGCGGCGGGGGCAGATCCTTCGCAGCATCCGCGGGCCCCGCGGCGGCTACCAGCTGGCCCGGCCGCCGGCCGAGATCCGCATCGCCGAGGTGGTGGTCTGCCTGGAGGGTGAGCTGGCCAGCCGCGGCACCGCCGCCCGCCAGAGTGCTGAATTCGAGGTGATCGGCGGCCTTGAGGGGCGGCTTGAGCAGGCGCGGCAGGCGATTCTCGAGGGCACCTCGCTGCAGGATCTGCTCGATGAGCGCGACCAGCGCCTGCAGTCGCAGGTGATGTATTTCATCTGAGCTAGGGCCGCCAATCCCCGCATGCTTTGGGGAGATTCCGGGTTTCGGCGATGGGCTGCGGCATTGCTGCTGTGTCTTGCAACGAGGTGGCGGTGGGGGCTCGCGGTCCTGGCGGCCGTCATCCGGCTTCCGTTCCGTCCCCTGCGCTGTGTCGCAAAGGGTTCCAGCCCCTGGCGCTGCAGGGCAGCCAAGCGGGGTGTGCCCCAAACAACACTAGACCGATGGGAATTAGGTGCTATGGTTTTGCCACCCGCAGGGTTCTGATGCGCTGTCCAAGCCGAATGACCTCCGCCGGCGCCACGCCGGCCCGCCTTCTTGCTTCCGTGCCATCCACCCTTTCCCCACCATCACCATGGCCACCGCATCCCTGATTCATGCCCTTCCCGGTGCCCTTCCCCAAGCCCACCCCAAAGCGCTCCGCCTCACCCTCCTTCCCAACGACGTGTTGCCCGAAGGGCTCACCTAGCGGATTCACGACGGCTATATCCGCACCACCACCTGGGACGAGGAGGGCGAGTCGATCACTCTCGGCATCTGGGGTCCCGGTGATCTGGTCACCAATGCCCACTCCGGTCTGGAGCCGGTGGTTGTGCAATGCCTCACCACCGTGGTGGTTGAGCAGCACACCCCCAGCGACGCCGAAACCCTCGCCTTTCTTCGCCAGCAGATCCGCAACACCGAGGAGATCTTCGAGATCAACCGCATCCGCAGCGCCGAACGCCGCCTCCTATCGCTACTGCGTTGGATTGGCCTCCGCTTCGGTCAGGTGAGCAGCCGCGGCTACCGCTTCTCCCTCAAGGATATGAATCTCACCCACCGGGCCCTGGCCGAAGTGTGCGGCCTCACCCGGGTGACGGTGACCAAGAACCTCAACCGCTACAAGACCCTCGGGCTGCTCCAGAAGGTGAGCGAGGCGGATCTGTTCATCCCCAGCGATGGCCTCGCCGCCGCCATCTGATCGCAGGTGTTTCTCCGACCGACCGACGTCTTTGCCCGTCCTTTTTGATCCCAATCGTCCGCACTGACCGCAATGCCTGCCCAGTTCCTGCACGCCCATCCCTCCAAACCCCAGCCGCAGCGCTACACCCTC
>BJHE01000120.1 GCA_014191755.1 Cyanobium sp. | reverse complement strand
GCCACGCAGCAACAGCAGTTGCAGTGGCTGGCTGATCTGGTGATGCGGGAGCTGGAACTGCGCCGGCTCACGCTCCACTGCCCGATCACCGGCCTGCCGATTCGCCGCGCCTTCCTGGAGATCGGGGCGCGCGAATGGCTGCGGGCCCGCTCCGACCATCTGCCCCTGGCCCTGCTCTGCTTCGACATCGACGATTTCCGCCGCATCAACCAGCGCTGGGGCCAGCGCGCCGGGGACCGGGTGCTGATGGACTTCGCCGATCTGGTGCGTGGCTTCAAGCGCGAACAGGACTACGCCGGCCGGCTCGGCGATGGTGAATTTGGCCTGCTCTTGATCAATACCCGCGCGGATCAAGCCATGGCGGTGGCGGAGGCCCTGCGCAGTGCCACGGCCCACCTCCCCGGGGTGCACACCCATTCCGATGTGACCCTGCATATCAGCGGTGGCCTGTCCTCCCTTGCCCCCGCCGACCGCAGTTTCGATGACCTGCTGCACCGGGCCGATCGTGCCCTGCAGCTGGCCAAGGGCAATGGCCGCAACCAGATCGCCTGCCTGCTGGAAGGGGATTGAAGCTCGGCTGCATCGATCCGCTTATCGAAGGGGCAAGATCCCTGAACCCAGAATAGACACGGCCTTCCATTTGCTCTCTTGGCATGCAGAGCCGCTGCGCCTTGCCGAGATGCCTGGTGAGATTGTGGCCAGCGGCCGGATGATTCTGGAGACCGCGATCACGATCCCACGTTCTGCGCAAGCGTGGTTGGAGCAGGTCTTGCTGGTGTTGAGCGGCTTCGAAGCGCAGCCCTTAGCGGCTCATGTGGAGCGATCCTTCGTGCCGCTGGCCGGGGAGCGCTGGAGCCAGATCCACCCGACGGCTAGCGACGCGTCATCGCCGGCATCTCCACAAAGGTTCAGGAGTGGATGGTGCTCCAGGCCCAGACCCAGCTGGCGCTGCGGCAATCAACGTCTGAGGCTTCCCAGAACGAAATGGCCGCGCTGGACAGCGTGCTTGTCGGCTATCGCCAGCTCCAGGATCTTCGCCTGGCGATCGTGGCCCTATCGAACCGCGTGATCTGGTGGGCCAGGAAGGTTGAGGGGAGCCTCGATCGGCAGTAGGGCCGGCGGGTGCCGCTGGATCAACCGATCGAAGTGCTGCCACACCGCATCAGCCCGGCGGTTGGCGATCGCGAAGGCCTCACGAATGTCGGGTTCAGCGAGGGCTTTGATGCCGCTGGCGATGCGTTGGGCCTGGCTGCTGGCGTTGGCGAGCAGCTGCTCGGCCGTCTTCTGTTGGCTGGCCTGCAGACCCTCAAGGCCGGCCTGCTCCTGGTCCAGCCCTCGTAGCGCACAACCAAGGGCATCAGGGCCTCACGCACGGCGGGGTAGCCCTCGCTGGCAAGGCGATCGAGCTCCTCCATGCCCAGCTCGCAGCCCACGTCCTCACGGGCGGAAACCTTCTCGACGGTGGCCTGGGGGATCCAGGTGGTGCGCAGCCTGCTGCAGCCACCGTTGGCTTCCAGGTCATCTTCTACCCCGACGTTGTGCCCCACGCCGTATTCGGGGGCATCGCGGTACTGCAGGGCTTTGACGAGCTGATCCCAGTGGACCGCCATCGCTGGGGCCGCCATCATCCCAGGCGTCCCCAGCCTTGTAGGCCTTGTTTTTGCTGCGGGGCCTGCGCTGATCGACCCCATCCACCCCGGCGAGTCATCGTCGGCGGTGTCGTCACAGCGCAGGGAGAGGTCGGTGGTGGTAGGAACGAGAAAACCGGTGATGTACCAGCTGCTGGGCAGGCGATCGAGCGCTTCTCTCTCCAGCCCCTGGCCAGCGCCTGCAAGGGCCTTGAGCACCCGCTGGGTGGGCCCGATCAGCTCCAGTTCCAGGGAGGTCACCAGCTGGGTGCGCACCTGGGCTGAATCAGTGGGTCCTGGGGAAGGCGTCATGACTGGCAGTGTTGCAGGCATGAAGGGATGGCGGTGGCGGGAGTCGCGCGACTAACGATCAGGGCTGCAAATAGAGCTCGACGCCGATGGCGTGGGCCGCCTGGTTGAGTTGGCGATCGAAGCTGGCGAGAGCCGCACCAAGCCGCTGGGCCAACTCCAGATAGGTGGCGTCGTAACTGGAGAGCCCATGGCCGCGGGCCAGGGCCAGGATGCGCGCCCGCCGTTCCGATGTCGGCTCTGCTTCCGTGAGGATGGGCAGGCTGCTCAGCCTGCTGAGGAAGCGATCGCTATCGGCCTGGGGCAGTACAGATCGCCGCTCGGCCACCAGCAGGGCATTGATCACCTCCAGGTGCCAGAGCCCAGGGATCCACCAGGGCACCTCGCCACAAGCGGCAAGCAGGCGATTGGCTCGGTCGCGATCGATGGGCTGGTGCCGCTCGAACACCCAGGCCAGGGCCATGGAGGCATCGATCACGATGATCGTTGGCAACCCGCTTACTGACGCCTCGCTCACAGGCGTCCCTCACGCACGAAGTCAGCGACCTCGGCATCAGCGACACCACGGATCCGCGGAAACGCCTGCAGGGCTGCCACCGCAGCCGCCACGCCCTGGGCCGACTCAGCACGGTGGGGAACCAGATCGGCCACGGGCCTGCCCCGCACGGTGATCGTAAACCGCTCGCCCTGCTCCACGGCCCGCAGCAGGCGCGACAGCTGGGCCTTGGCCTCGAATGCGCCGATGTTGGCGTTCATGGATAAAGCGACCTAGTTCATGAACTAGTTTACATTCAGCAGACGCCCTGGACAGCGCGGCCGTAACGCTGGCCGATCGGCAGAGCTTCCAACTGGATCCGGAGCAGTGGCAGGTCTTTGGGGCGGCCCTGGATGCCCCACCCCAGGTGCAGCCACGTCTGGTGCGCTTGCTGCAGGAACCAAGCGTGGTGGAACTGAGCTTTGGCGCAGAGCCGCCTGCTGGTGACGCCGGGTGAACGGAACCCGATTTGAGCCACTGCAGGCCAGCCATGCCATGGAGGCTTTGTTGGCGGCGACGAAGCCCTGAATCGCTTCTTGATCCGCTTTGCCCTGGCGAATCAATGGGCCCGGGCCAGCCGCACCTACGTGGCGCTGGCGGGGATGTCGTGGTGGGCTTCCAGATCCTGGTGGTGGGTGAGGTGAGCCCGGAGCAGGCCCCCGAACGGATTCGCAAGGGGTTGGCACGCCATCTGATTCCGCTGATGGTGCTGGCCCGACTGGCCGTGGCGGTGGATCACCAGGGTCAAGGACTTGGCGCAGCCCTGCTGAAGGACGCGATCGGCCGCACGCTTGCGGCGGCAAACATCGCCGGCATCCGTGCCCTGACGGTGCATGCCAAGGATGAACCGGCGCGAGGGTTTACGAGCATTTCGGTTTCCGGCCCTCACCGAGTGATCCGCTGCACCTGTTTGTGTTCCGGCAGACGCTCATCGGTCTCCCAGATCAGGATGGCGCCGGAGGGATAGCCGCGATAGAGCGAATCGAGGAGCTCGCGCACGAGGGTGGAGCGCCAGACATACGCGCTGCATCGCTGGGAGACGTAGCTCGCCCCGCTCAATCTTGCTGACGAGTTCTTCGACGGTGGCTTCGGCTTTGGCCATCGGTCAATGTTCTTCCCTGATGGATTGCTCCAAAAAGCCGACCGATTGCAGAAGGCTGGGCAGAGCATCACGGCAGATCAACAGGACTTGCTCTTCATCAAGATCAAAGTATTGATGGGCGATCACATCACGAAAGCCCATCGCGCCCTTCCAGTCGATCTGTGAACACGATTCGTGCAGTCAGCCTGGCTTGAGTTTGTCGAGCCGTTTGATCGCTTCGCCCACAGCCATGAACTGCATACAGATCACATCAAGTAGGTCCTCTCCTTCCTCTATATCCAGGAGTTCCGGTGTTGCCAGCAGGGGCCTGGCCTTGCGGTCGATGCGTTCCAGGGCCTGCCGCAGTGGTGTGAGCACCCGCAGGATGTTGCTGCTCATGCGCAGAGTCCATCCCGCAATATCTCCTGACGCAGGGCGGGATTCATGCGTTCACGCAGGCGGACCAGATCGACCGGCCGCTGCAGCAGCGCCTCAAGTTCCCGCTTGAGGTGCACGGTGGCGAAGGGGATGAGGGGCTCCAATTCCACCCACACATCCACATCGCTCTCATCGGTGGCATCACCGCGGGCCACGGATCCGAACAATCCGATGCGCTGCAGGTGAAAGCGATCGGCCCAGCGTGGCTGGTGAGCTCTCAGCAGGCTCAGAAGCTCCTGGGTGTTCGGTGTCGCAGCTGGTGGCGCATGGCTGCTCATAATCCCAACCCCATCTGCTCGCTGTGGTCGTCGCCAGTCTCGCCCACCTGACTGGCCTTGGCTGGTCGCCCCCGCCCCTTGCCCCCTGGTGCGCTGCTGCCAATGGCCCTGCTCGCCTTGGCGGCCTGTTTCGCCCCCTTGCTGTGCAATCCCATCGCCAGCTCCTCCGCATACCGCTCTGCATTCAGCGCAAGCAGCCGAGCAAGCACGTCATCCCGCACGGCATCGGGCCAGCGATAGTGCCAGGGGAGTTTGCGGCGGCCGGTGATGATGCCGTTGGCCTGAAGCTGACCCTGGAAATCGAGGGCATCGCCGGCATCCCAGAAGAACAGCTCGCCGTTTTCGATGCGGTCTTGCAAAGCATCCGGGAGTTGGGCGTCTTCCTCTAGATCGAGGTCATCGAGGCCGAATCCGCAGGGGGCTTGGTGGGGGTTGGCTGCAATCGCATGGGTCAGCACATCGCTCCAGCCGTAGGCGTTCTGCACCGCCTGATCCATCTCGCCATGGAGGCGGCGCAGCTCCAGGATGCCGCTGCTGGTTTCGGCGGGATCGTGGAAGCGGTTATGGGTGCTGGTGAGCCCTTCGTTGTTGCTCACCATCAGCTCGGCTCGGAACTGGTGGTAGCGCTCGCCGATGGCTTCAAGGCCCTGGCGGGTGTCGGCTTGGGCGTTGTCGGGGGCGGGATCGCTGGCAGCGGAATCGAGGAGGGCGGGCTGTTGAAGCTGCGCTTGATCGCTTCTCGCTTCTCATTGCCGATTCCGCCATGGAAGGTGGCGATGCGCGCTTCGGCCCGGTGGCTGCCGACGATCAGTTCTCGCACGCGGAGCTCCAGCCAGTCCTTGGTGTCGGCGTACTCGGTGAAGATCAACAGGCGCTCGCCGTACCATTCAGCGCCCTCTTGGCCCAGACGGGGGCAGAGGTGGGCGCGGATCAAGAAGGCCTCCAGCCGCACCGGGCGCCGCTTGCCGCCTTGGGCCGAGCGTTTCTCCAGCGTGGCCATGTGCACCTGCAGGGTGCGATCGAAGACGGCGATCGAGCTGAGCAGCCTCTTCTGGAGGTTGGCGATCACGAGGTTCTCGGCGGCCCGCTCACGCTTGCCGGCGGCGGCCAGCCGCTGGTTGCGCTGCTCGCGGTAGCGGCTGAGCAGCTCGGCCAACTGCAGCTCGGGGTTGTCTGAGGGAAGGCCATCGATTACCTCGGGCACCACCATCCGCTGGGGCAGCTCCACACCGATCTGGCGCTGGTCTTCTTTGAGCCGCCGCACCATCACATCCGCCAGGTCTTGCTTGCGCACATCCACACCCCGGCAGAAGCGGGTGGGGTCGAGGATCTCCGAAAGCGCCGAAAAGCTGTTGCTGTGGCCGTTGTGCGGCGTGGCCGAGAGGAACAGCTTGTGCTCGAAGCGTCCCGCCAGATCGCGGATCGAACGGGTGAGCTTGGAGTCGATCGCAAACTTCGAGCCGCTGGCCGGGGCGGCGTTGCGGGCCTCATCGAGGATCAGCAGCGCTTGTTTACCCTCCTCGCCGAGCCAGTCGCACAGCGGACCCGCATAGGCCTCATCGCGCACCAGCGCCTGGCTGAGGCTGAAGCGGGTGTGGGTGGCCCAGGGGTTGATGCCCCAGCCCCGCTGCCGCCGCATCTCGGCGACGTACTGGCGGTCCATCAACGCAAAGCCCAGCCCGAAGCGGCTCTCCATCTCCCCCTTCCACTGCAACACCACCGAGGGCGGCGCGATCACCACCACCCGGTGCACCTTCTGGCGCAGCAGCAGCTCCCGCAGGATCAATCCCGCCTCGATCGTCTTGCCCAGCCCCACGTCGTCGGCGATGAACAGGCTCACCCGCGGCATCCGCTCGCCCAGGCGTGATCCTGTGATCAGGCCCGGGCCACCGGCACATCGCTGAGCCGGGTGGTGGCGGCCCGCGAGAGGTGGCCCCGCCGCATTTGCCAGGCCGGCGCCAGGCCGCAGGCGGCCCACTGCACCGTGCCGCTGCCGTAGCGC
>BJHE01000119.1 GCA_014191755.1 Cyanobium sp. | reverse complement strand
CGGCTCAGCGGCCGATCGGGAACACGGGCCGCACCGGCTGAATCCGCCGCCGCAGCCTGCGGCTCCAACCAAAGGCGGCACCGGCGCCCAGCAGCGGAAGGGGAGCGGGTGCTGGGGCGCTATTGGTCCCGGGATCAAACTCAAAGATGGCGCCAGTGTTAGTGGCACCACCCACTCTTGTGGTGCCATAAAATGAATGGCCATTGCCAGACGGTATTAGCGCTGCGTGGGGCCAACGACCGTTTCCAGAGTCATAAATTGAGTAGCCAAAGCTTGCCATTAGAGTTACGGCGCCGTTGCTGGGATCAAACTCAAAGATGGTGCCAAAATTATTAGCACCACCTTGTTCAGCGGCGCCATAAAACTTGCCATTGCCAGCCGGTGTCAGAGCTGCGGTGGGGAAACTGCCTGCAGTTCCATCAAAGCTGTACTTGAGGTTGATTGAGCCGCTACCTCTAGGGTCAAATTCAAAGATAGTGCCTTTATCATAGGCGCCACCATATTGAGCGGTGCCATAAAATGTGATGCCATTGCCCGATGGTGTCAGCTCTGCCAAATTGGGAGAGCCGTTTGATTTATTACCATTGAAGGCGACATAGCGGGTGATGGAGCCGCTTCCCGTTGGATCAAATTCAAAAATTGTGCCATTACCATTGACGCCGCCGCCTGAAGCGGTGCCGTAAAATGTTGTGCCGTTGCCAGACGGGGTCAGTGCTGAGGAGGGGTAACAACCGTTTGCACCATTAAGTTCGGCCTTGAGGGTGGCGGAGCCGCTGCCTGTAGGATCGAATTCATAAATCTTGCCACAACCTACAGCAAATCTTGCAGTGGTTCCATAAAATTTACCATTGCCAGCTGGCGTTAGGGGGGCTTGGGGTTGATCACCGTTTGTGCCATCAAAGGAAACCTTGGTCGTGATTGAGCCGCTGCCTGAAGGATCAAATTCAAAGATGGTGCCCCCCCCCCCAATAAAGGGGGCTCCCCCCGAATTGAGCGGTGCCATAAAATGTTGTGCCATTGCCAGACGGTATCAGTGCAGCTTGCGGCTTAGCGCCGTTGTTCAACTCTGGCCAAGGCGCAAAAGTAGCCTTGAGGCTGATCGAGCCGCTGCCTGAAGGATCAAATTCAAAGATTGCCCCTCGCCATTGGCACCACCTGCAACAGTGGTGCCGTAAAACTTGCCATTGCCAGCAGGTGTAAGCGGTGCGTAAGGCGCAGCGCCGTTTGATCCATTAAAGCTGCCCTTCAGCGTGAGCGTTGGCGCCGCCAAAAGGGGCTGGGGGGCTAGGGCGGAAAAGGCAAAGCTGCCGATACCTGCTATCACAAGATTGTTCCTGAAGCCTGCTGAAATTCCCAAAATTGGCCTCGGAATGATGCAGATATGCATCACATTCGCGGCATGGGCTAGTGAATGGGGGGTGTGTGTGACAGCTGCGCCTTTGTCCCACCTTTACAGCTCCGGTTCTCTTGCCTTGGGGCATCTCCGCTCACCTCAGCTCGCCTCAGCTCAGCCCAGGCGGGGCGCTGCCGGTTTCCAGTCGTCACCGGCCTTACACCGTGAGGCTGAGCAATCCGCGCCCGAGCAGTTAGCCCTCTTCTCCGCACTGCTTGGGGCAGATCAGCTTTTCATGACACCACTGCTGCCCCAGGAGTTGCTGCAAGGTTTTGCTGGGTCGAAGCACCGGGTTCGGCTAGTTGAGAGCTCCTCAGCGCTGGCCTTCCTCCAGCCCGCGAAGGACGATCACCTCGAGTTCGGCGGAAGTTCGAAGCTCCCGCCCGCCTCAAGGCGTGCTAACGAGCCATTCGACGCTGCTGACGGTGTGGAGAAGCTGCGCAGGTGGGCGCAGTCCGCCAGTCGCGGCGATGCCGACGCCTTGACTTCGATCGGCAGCAGTTTGCCCCCCGGCCTCGATCACAACATCCACCTCCTCGCGGATGGTCCGCGCGGCATCGCGAGCGAACGGAGGCGGTATACGGCTGCGGCGGTGCAGCCGCACCACCAGCTCCAGATCGAGGCTGGTGCGGATCACCTGCTCCCGGATGAAAGCGTCGGATCTCTGCCCTCCGGCACTGCCGAGAGCAAAGGCGAATGTGTGCACGTTCGCCTATCCAGCCCAGGCGGCGAAGACGCCCATCGACCGCCGTCCAGGGACTGGAATGGTGATTAGCGTTGGTATGCATCACCGAGGGCGTTCATGGATACTGCGCGACTGTTCCAATCGGTCCGCAGTCAGGCTGTGCGACTGCCCAAGGACTGCCGCTTCAGGACTATCGCTTCCGCGGCAGTGAAGTGGCCGTCAAGCACCTTCAGATGTGCATGATCGCTCTAGGCTCTACACATCGTCCCCGGGGCTGAGCATGCGGGAAGCCGTGGAACTGGCTCTGCGCACCCTCGTCAAACTGCAGCAGCAGGCCGAGATCCGCGCCTTCCGCGGGCGCCTGGCCTGGGAGGGGGATCTGGAGACCCAGCGCCTGGATCACAAGAGTGGCCAGCTGCAGGCGTGATCGTTGTCGACTCCTCGGTCTGGATCGACTTCTTCGGTGGCATGAGCACCCCAGAGGTGGAGCGGCTGGACGGCTTGCTCGGGGTGACGCCGCTGGCGATCGGCGACCTCATCTTGGTGGAGGTGATGCAAGGGTTCCGCACCGACCAGGATGTCGCCACCGCCCGACAGCTGTTCCGCTGCGCCGCAAGGGGATCACGGTGCGCAAAACGATTGACGGGATCATCGCCACCGCCTGCATCGAGGCCAACCTGCCGCTGCTGTTCAGCGACCGGGACTTCCAGCCCTACGTGGAGCATCTGGGCCTGGAGGTGGCCTAAGCCGCTGGAGGCATGGGCTTGCCATCCCGCTTCATCACGATGCTGTCGTGGCGGACCTGCACCTGGTTGAGCATGTCGCCCAGGTTTTGCCGGAAGCTGACGGCCGTGGCTTCGCTAATCATGGGCCGATCATGGCAACACGATCCATAGGATCGATAGCCCTGCGACTACGGCACGAAGCCCAGGATCTGCCCTACGATCTCAAGAACCTGCTCCAACTTGTCGCCATCGAGGCGAGCAAAGGGATGGGGGCGGGCGCTGCGGGCTTTCCAGTCGAACGACTTGATCTGATGACAGAGGACATAGCTGTGGGCATCCGGCCGCTGAGGAATCGCCCCCAGATCGACCGCCAGGCTGGAGCCGCGGTTGTAGGCGGCTGAGGTCATCGCGCAGCCCACCACCAGGCCCACCGTCCGATGGAAAGCTGCGGTGGAGAGCACCACAAAAGGATGGTGATCCTTCATCTCCCTGCCGGCCTGGGGGTTGTGGTCGATCCAGATCACATCGCCCCGATCGGGAACCCAGGCCGCCAAGGAGCGCTCCGGTGTCATTCGCTGGCTTCCGCCCCGACGGGATCCCAGGCCATCGCTTCGGTGGCTTCGCCCTCCATGGGCGCAAAGGCAGCCAGGCGCTCCGCCAGGGTGAGGCGCGGCTCCACCGGCCGGATCAGCACCCCCTCAGCCACCACCCTCCGCTCCACGGTCTGGTTGTCCTGGAGACCTGCCTCGCGGGAGATAGCGGCCGGCAGCCGCACACCAAGGGAGTTTCCCCAGCGCCGAAGCGACTGACGGGGCCGCGGAGAAGCCAACATGGAACCCTGTTGTTGATCCACAAGTTTAAACATCCCGTTCAAGCCCATGGTGTGCCACCAGGGAGGCGCAACCGCAGCGGCGGCAGAAACAGCGACAGAGCGTTCAGGTCCAGCCAAACTCCGCCTTAGGGTGAGCCCTTCGGCCGCCGCCCAGGGATCTTGCAGCAGGACGATGGGCTTGATGCCTTCACCAGAGCAGCCGGCAGGGGAAGGTGGCCAGCGCAGGATCGAGGCTCACCAGGAGCAGGCCCTCCAGCTCAGCCTGGGCCGCGAGCAGCCGATCAAACGGATCCCGGTGGGCCTGCCTGTAGCCACCGGCGTGGACGCCGTGATGCAATTGCACCGCCAGCGGCAGGAAACCCTGGTGTTGCAACAGGGAAGGCAGATCCTGAAGCAGCCCTTCGGCCCCTGGCAGTTTGCCAAGGCGACTTTTGGTGGCGATCTCCCAGCCGGAGGCGGCGCTTACAAAGATCGTGGCCGCTGGATCGTTGATGGCCGCTAGGGCGAGGGAGGAGAGCTGCTCGGGTTCCACCAACCACCAGAGCAGGGTATGGGTGTCGAGCAGGAGCGAGGGGGCCATCAAGAGGGCAACGGGGCTTCGAGGGCGTCGAGCTCCTCAGGCGGTAGAGGGGCGAGCAGCACATCGATGGGGGGAAGCTGCAGCTGACCCCGAAGCAGCCCGGGCTGCCGTTGGGGCCGATCCGTTTCCAGCGGCACCAGCCGCGCCCAGGGCTTGCCATCCTTGGCCACCAGGATCGTTTCGCCGGCATGGGCGGCATCGATCAGCCTGGAGAACTGGGTTTTGGCCTCGTGAACGTTGACGGTGCGCATGAAGGGCCCCAGGCAGCAAGCAAGCTTAGTCCAGATGTTGACCCATCACTGATTCTTCCTGGGTTGACCTGGCTGACCAGGCGGGCTGCAGCCAACCAGCCGTGGCAGCCAGCCCCCCTCCCCTACGCCTGCACCTCTGTGCGGCTGCTGCGCCGGGCGCTCACGGAAAAGGCCAGGGCCAGCAGCGGCGCCAGCAGCAGCACCCGCAGGCTGTCTTTAATCAGCACCTCGGTGGGCACCCGCGGGCCGCCATGCTTTTGCAGGCTGCTCTCCTGCGCCTTGATCTGGGCGAGCAGATCGGCCTTGAGGACCGGCAGGCCCTGGCGCTGATCCGCCGGCGAGAGGGGCGGGGCCTGGATGGCGGCGAGCTGGCTCTGGAGCTGGGCGATGGTTGCTGAGCGCTCCACCGCCTGGCGGAACTGGGCCAGGCGGGCCTGCTGCACCCGCCCGGCGCGAAAAGACAGCGACTGGGCGGCCTCCATGCCTCGCCAGGCGGCCAGGCCCTGGAGCGGCAGGAGCAGCAGGAACCCCACCATCACCAGCCGGGAGGAGCGGCGCACCAGCAGGCGGCGGGCCTGATAACGCCGCGAGCCGGGCTCCAGGGCCGCCGCCAGATGCAGCAGCAGCACCGCCAGCAAGGCCAGGAAGCCATTGGTGCAGAAGGCCCCGGTGAAGGCCAGCAGCCAGAAGGGATCGGCGAGCTTGGCCGGCAGCAGCGGCAAGGCCACCGCCAGCACAAACATCACCAGCAGCGCATTGGCTGTGGCGGCGGCGAGCGCCGCCAACCGCTGGCGCTTGCCATTAGACAGGGAACCTTCCACCACCCGGCCTCAGGCCAGGGGCTGGCTGGAAGCCAGGGCACCAGGCGCCAGCTTGATGCGCTTCCTCAGCTTGCGGCTGAAGCCGAAGGCGGCAGCGGCACCGAACAGCGGCAGGGGGCCGGGGACGGGGGCTGACGATGCCGGGGCAACTTGGGCCCAAGTGATTCCAGCATCAGTCTGAGGAGAGTTTGTGTTGAATAAGACAGATGAGTGAACAGTATCCCATAAAATGTAATTGACCACTCCACCACCAGCCGCGTAAGCAAAAGCGGGACCGAACCGATTGCCTAAGTTCGGTTGGCCCAGTCCGAGGGCTACTGCATTAGCAAACACTCCTGCAGTGTTTGAGTTCCCCCACCAGGGCATCACGCCACCATTGGCTGCGGTTGCGAATTTGCTGATGTTGTCGTTGTAAGTCCCCGTAAAGGTGGTCACGTCGTATTGCGTGCCACCAACCGTCACCACATAGGCCTGGGCCGAGCCCGGGCTGAGGCTGATCGCCGCCAGGGCCGCAGCGGCGCCGAGGGCACCCTGAAGGCGCTGGCCAAGCCGCGAGGAATGGCGGGCAGGAGGATGGATGAAGGTCACAGGAATGATTCGTAAACGCTGCGATCGTGCATCTTTTTGCAGCCTTTCAGGGGGGGGTGAGGCAAATACCCCTCTTTAGGGGGGGTGAATTTTTTCGGGAGGGGTGCCGGGCTCCAGGCGGCCCACCGCCAGGCTCCGCCCCTTGCCACAGCTGGAGCGGCCCACAGATGCCGGCCCTCCACGCCGCTGAAACCGAAGGCCGGCTTGTGCGCGTTTGGCCATCCAGTTCTCCCTGCGCGTCTCGCGTCCTGAGTCACCAACCAGTGGCGTGGACACCACCGGACGTGGCGGGATGGGTCCGGCGCCGGATCCTCCGACCGTCTGAGGTGGGTGCTCGGCTCGTTTGATGCTCCGCCCAGAACTCGGCGGGGGTGCGGATGGGATAGCGATCCCGCAGGGTCAGCAGGAACCGATCTGCCGCCGCTCACCCCGGCGATCGAGAACCTGCCCAACTCGCTCGTTGTAGACCCAGGTGCTGGCCTGGGACGGCACAGCTACCCCGCCCCCAACCGCCCCTCCAGCTCCGCCCGCAACTGACGGATCCTGGCCAGCAGCTGTTCGAGCGAGCCGGACAGCGGGGTGTCTTCCGG
>BJHE01000118.1 GCA_014191755.1 Cyanobium sp. | reverse complement strand
CTGGCCTCCAGCAGCAAGCCCACCGGGATCACCAGGGTTCCGCCCTTGAGGATCGGCACCTTGGCGCTGATTTGAGCCTCCAGCGCCAGTTGGACCTTGCGCTTCTCCAGTCGGGCCACAAGGAGTTCGTAGCGCTCCTTGGCAACCTGGGCCGGGAGCCGCACCTGCTTGCCGGCCGACTCCTGCAGCTTGAGTTCTTCGTAGCGGCTGTACCAGAGGTTGATTTCACGCTGCATCCGTGACTGAATTTCCTGGCTTGCCTTGGCAATCCGCTCCAGCCGTTCACCCTTCACCTCTTCCAGGTGCTCGGGCACCAGGGACGTGAGGGCCTGGGTGATCACCAACTGATCCCAGTCCTGCGCCAACCAGCTCTCGCTGAGCACCCCCTCGATCTGCTCACGCTCCCCTTCCTTCAAGGGCCGGTAGTCGAGGTAGGGCGCGGAGCCGGCAATGGCAACCTCGCCCTGGCGGTTGATCTCCAGGAACTGCAACCGATTCGAGATCAACTGCTGTTGCCCGTGACGGTTGCGGCGGCCATCCTGCAGCCCATGCTCCAGGCAGAACAGCATCCGCGGCTCGGTGCCCCGATCCCGTTCGTCGACCAGCACCGCCCCTTGGCCGAGCACGGCGCCATCACGCTCCAACACCAGGGATAGGCAAGCCTCCAGTAGCGGATGGCCAGGGCTCACCAGCTCCGCTCGCGGGGTAGCGGCAACATGGTCCTTCTCGAAACAGATCCGTTCGTAACGCTGCTGCACTGGCACCCCGAAGCCGATCTGCTGGTTGCGGTCGAGCAGCAGCGGCGGCACGTAGGTGATCTCGTAGCGGCCCTTCTCCCGCTCGAACACCTTGCCGCCGAGCCGCCGGAACGCCTCGATGAAGAAGTCGTGCACGTAGTGGGGGTGGATGCGGCGGGCCATCGCCCGCTCCATCTGTTGCCGCAGCAGCTCTACCTTGTGGACGTCCATGCCCTGCTGGACCAGGGCCCGCTCGTTGAGCAACTGCCGCAGATGCTCCTGGTTCACGGCCCCTTCGATCTCCAGATCCATCTGGAGCTGCCGTTCGGGTTGCTGGTTGTAGCGCACGGCGTCCATCAGCAAGTCCCGCAGTGACCGACCTGAGAAAAGTTGCCCAAGCACGTCGAAGACCTTGTCGCCCAGGGCCTGCCGGGCGATCTCCAGCTTGTGGAGAAGCTGGATGTAGACATCCCCCTCGCGGGTGTCCTTGGCCAGCAGGTTCCAGAGGTGGCAGACCTCCTTCTGGCCGATCCGGTGGATGCGCCCGAAGCGCTGCTCCAGTCGGTTGGGGTTCCAAGGGAGGTCGTAGTTGACCATCAGGTGGGCCCGCTGCAGGTTCACGCCCTCCCCAGCGGCGTCGTTGGCCAGGAGCACCACCACCTGCGGGTCGTTCATGAACGCATGAACGATCTGGCGGCGCTTGTCTCGCGGCACCCCGCCATGGATCTCCACCACCGCCTCTGGCCGCCCGAGCCGATCGCGGATCTTGATCGCCAGGTCGGTGAGGGTGTCCTTGAACTCGGTGAACAGCACCAGCTTGCGCCGGCCGCCATTGGGCTCCCGCATCTGCTCGTAATCCAGGATCCGATCGAGTTCGCTCCACTTGGCATCGCAGCGTTGATCCACCACCTTCTTGCTCAGCCGCTCCAGGCCCTTGAGGGTTTCGATCTCGAACGCCAGCTCTTCAAGGGTCTGGGCTGTGGTGGCGTTATCGGTGAAGGCCTCTTCAGTGGCTTCCACCTCGCCAGCGGTGTCTTCCTCATACAGCTCGGCGATGTCGTCGTCGCTGATGGCACCTGGGTCGTACTTGGAATCGAGCAGAAGCTTGCTGCCCGCCTCGCGGCCCTCCAGTAGCAGGCGCTCCTCCTTCAGGCGGCTTTCCAGTCGCTCACGCCGTCGCTCCAGCGAGCGGTGAATCGCAAATGGGCTGCTTGCCAGCCGCCGCTGCAGGGTCATCAGCGCGAAGCCCACATTGACCCGCTTCTTGGCGCCGCCCTGCTGGTTGGCGTTGCGGTCGGCGCGGTTCATCTCGTCGCGCACGTATTCGGTCACCTTTTCGTAGAGCACTTTCTCAGGCTCAGAAAGCTCGTACTCGGCTGTATAGCTGCGGCGCTCGGGGAACAGCTTCGTGCCCGCGAAGGTGTAGAGGTCCTCCTTCACCAGCCGGCGCATCAGGTCCATGGGGTCGCTGCGGTGCACGGCGTCCTTCTGCTGCCCCGCGAAGCGGTCTTCATCCAGTAGGGCCATGTAGAGCTGGAAGTCCTCGTCCTTGCCGTTGTGCGGCGTTGCCGTCATCAGCAGGAGGTTGCGGGCATGGCTGCCCACCCGCTTACCCATGTCGTAGCGCTTGGTGCGCTTCACCTCATTGCCGAAGTAGTGGGC
Organism: Cyanobium sp.; assembly: GCA_014191755.1. Classification (GTDB taxonomy): domain Bacteria; phylum Cyanobacteriota; class Cyanobacteriia; order PCC-6307; family Cyanobiaceae; genus Cyanobium. The sequence continues at coordinate 4,112 of BJHE01000118.1, read as the reverse complement.
GCTCATGCGGTGCGATTCATCGAACACCACCAGGTCCCACTCGGGCGCCTGCTCCAGTCGGGTCTGGAGCTCATCGTCACGAGAGAGCTGATCCATCCTGGCGATCAGCAGCGGCCGCTCCGAGAACGGGTTGCCCAAGCCGGTGGCGTTGATCAGGTCGCGGGTGAGCAGCTCGAACTGCAGCTCGAACTTCTCCTTGAGCTCGTCCTGCCACTGCTCGGTGAGCGAGCCCGGCGCCACGATCAAGCAGCGCTCCAGCTCCCCCCGAATCAGTAGCTCCTTGATCAGCAGGCCAGCCATGATCGTCTTGCCTGCGCCGGGGTCGTCGGCCAGCAGAAAGCGCATCGGCTGGCGGGGGAGCATGTGCTCGTAGACCGCGCTGATTTGGTGGGGCAGCGGGTCGATCGTGCTGCTACTCACAGCCACGTAAGGGTCGAACAGGTAGGCCAGCCGAATCCGTTCGGCCTCAGACACCAGCCGGAACAATTCGCCGTCCCCCTCGAAGCTCCACTTACGGCCACCAGAGACCAGCTCCAGATCGGCTTCGCTGCTGCGAAACACGATCGTGTCGCCAGTGCTGCCGTCCTGGCCCCGGTAAAACACCTGGCAGGCCATGTCGCCCATCCGCTGGACGCTGATCAGCCGCACGGCCTCCTTGCCAACCAAGCCCTTGACCAAGGCGTCGGGTTTGAGGTCTTCCAGGCAGGTCATTGGGTCAGCAAGGCTTGCCAGGCACTATCGAGCCCCACCTCCGGCATTCCGATTGCGTTCACGCGAAGAACCAGGCAGACACTGGTAACGCGCATGCTAAAGAGACCACTAGCGAGCAGTTTGGCCGGGCTTCGCCCGAATTGGGGATATCTCGCAGAAGAATCACCTCCACGGGAACCGGAAGCAGCAGGATCTACCTACCCCTTGGCTCCTGAGCCGGTGCGGCCCCATGCCCTTCCGCTTCCGCCGCAGCGCCCGTTTCGGCCCCCTGCGCTTCAACTTTGGCAAGAGCGGCCTCAGCTCGGTCTCCCTGGGCGGCCCTGGAGCGTCCTTCAACATCCCGATCACTCGCTCTGGTGCCCCCCGGACCACCGTGGGGCTGCCGGGAACGGGGCTGAGCTGGAGCGTTGAACACAGCCCTGAGGCGAGTCAACCGGCCCCGGCACGCCTCCCCTCTGGCCCGGCGGAGGGGCTGCCCAACAGCCGCCGCTTCCGGCCTGGCCAGCTGGATGCCTTCAAGCAGGGCTGCCTTGGCGTGCTGCAGGAGCAGTTGTTTGCGCCCGGCTCCCAAGGCCAGCTGCTGTGGGAGCTGGGCCTGATAACCCGGCTACTGGCCGAAACCTCTATCGGCACCAGGGTGCAAGGCCTGCTGGGCGTGATCGAAACACCAGAAGCGATGGAGAGCTACTTGCTCCGCGCCCAGAGCCAGGACGACGCCAAACGCCGGGCACACCGTTGCATGGAAGCAGCCCAGGAAGCGGCGCGGTTGGTGAATGCCCGGGGCTGGTTGAAGGCAGCAGATCTTCCGCTACCCCCTCCCCCTCAGGCATAAACCCCTATTGCCCACACCACCAGGCCATCCGATCGTTGCTGCATCGGTTTCGGAGGCCCTTTGATGGATGACACTCCCCCATGTCAGGCGTCAGCAGCGCGCTGACGATCCGGCCCCTGCTCCAACACTCTCATCGGATCTCTGGCTTACCTGGCGTTTCACGCCGTCGCCGTCCATTGCTCCGTTAACGTCCTCACCTCAGGTGCCCCGGACCCAACGGGAAGTCCCACTGGAACCCTGGCCCCAGGTGCCAGCGTCAGCCACTCCGCTAATAAACTTGCAGGGCTGGGGGTGGAAGCATCGCTTCGATGAAGGTCAGCAGTGCTTCGGCCCGGTCGTTCCAGCTGGAGCGGTCGAGGTTTTGCAGATCAGGCTGATGGTCGTAGCGGATCTGCACGGCGAAGTCTGTGAAGCGCGCCAGGTCTCGATGGGGGGCGATGTCGATGCCGGCTTGTTGCAGCAGCTTGAGCAGGGCGACCAGATCATGGGTGAAGGGGGGCTCCACGCCACAGAGGTAGAGCCAAGCCTTCAGTGCTTTTTCGATCGTTTGCTGCACCTGGAAGCCCCACACCGCCTCGTGAAAGGTGGTGGTGTCGGTCATCCCCTGAGCGGCCTGGAGATCGCGGCGGGCGATGGCAAGCAGGGCGAGAGCATCGGCTTCAGCCATCGAGCCGCAAGCCATGGGTGTAGGCCTGGTGCACCACGCTGCTATGCAGCCCCTTGCGCTCCTCCACCTGCGAACGGGAAAACAGGAGCAGGTCCACCGGGCGCAGGGGCTGGCTGAGGCGCCAGCGCAGGCGATCCAGCACTTCAAACCGGTTGTGATGGCTGAGCCAATCGTCCGTCACCGTGATCAGGAGGTCGATGTCGGAATCAGACCTGGCCTCCCCGCGGGCATGGGAGCCAAACAGCCGCACCTCGGCCTCCGGGATCTCCTTGCGGATCTCTGCGGCCATCTGCCGCAGCAGGGCTTTGTTGACGGATTCGAGGGGGGTTGTGGTCATGGCTTCTTTCCCATCTTCAGGATGCCTCGGCCAGTTCCGCTAGCACCAGCTCCAGCTGCTTGGGCGCCGGCACCTGCTCGGCCAGGGCCAGGCGGCGCAGGTTTTCCAGGGCCTCGAAGTCCGACGCGGCAGGCGCGGCGGCCTTCACCGGATCAAAGCCGGAGTAACGAGCGGAGAGGGGGAGCACTTCGAGCACGGCTTCAAGGGTCGTGAGGAAGACGGGGCTGTTGGCCAGTCCGTTGCCATCGAGCAACTGCTTGGCGGCGTTGAGGTCGATGCTGCGGGCGCGGTGGGCGCAGTGGTGGATGGCATCGATCCAGGCGCTGGTGCCATCGGGGGGGCCGAGCTTGCCCATGGTGGCGCGGGTGGAGCTGTCCCAGAGAATCAGGTCGCTGGCCTTCTTCTCGGCCAGTACGCCCACCACGTCTTTGTCGAGGTCGAGACCGACCACCCTGGCCAGGCGCAGCGCCTCGTCGTAGGGGAACTGGGGAACTTCAAAGGCATCCCAGGCGAGCACGAACCATTCGGTGAGTGGATCGAGCTGGGCCCGGCGAGAACCGGAGGTGAGCTGCTCCATACGCCACGCCTTCCCCTCACGGCGGGCGGCATCGAGCGCATCTTCCGGGCTCACTGCGTAGTAATCGTCTTCACCCAGTAGCTCATCGAGGTTGAGTTGGGCTCGACTGCGCTTCTTAGTGCGTTCCCCAATCGGTTTGGGCTGGCCTCGCTTTACCTGGCTGAGGTCGGCAGCGAAGTCCTCATCGCGGATCCGGCCCTCGAGCACGTCGGCCCTGGGCCGGCAGAGCTCATAGATGGTGGGAGGGCTCATGGAGAGGGTTCGTTCACCAGGGCTGCCTGAGAGGTTGCGGTATGCCTTCATGGGGGCATTCGCCCCCATGGTGCCTCGTTGGTTGCGCTTCTGCCGCAAACCCCGGCAGACGAAGCGGGTGCCATCGGATGGGTTCGCATTTGCTCTGGGAACACCTGGAGGGGACTATGCCGAGATCAGAAGCACTCGATTCGACTGCCTCTGATGCCCTTCCGCTTCCGCCGCAGCGTCCGCTTAGGCCCCCTGCGCTTCAACTTTGGCAAGAGCGGCCTCAGCTCGATCTCCCTGGGCGGCCCTGGAGTGTCCTTCAACATCCCGATCACTCGCTCTGGAGCCCCCTGGACCACCGTTGGGCTGCCCGGTACGGGTCTGAGCTGGAGCGTCGAGCACAGCCCTGAGGCAAATCGATTAGCCGCAGAACGCCTCCCCGCTGGCCCGGCGGAGGGGCTGCCCAGATGAGCAATGACCATGGTCCCAACGAGAAGAAGCAGCCCTACTGGATCCGCTGGGAGGCGACTCCAGTCGATTGGTTGTGATCTGCAAAGCAGTCTGGTCATCGATTGATGAAGAAGCGCCCAATCCTGGGGTACTCAATCCCCAAGCTTTTTGTCGAGCCACTGCGTCAGCACATAGACAGCGATGAACATCGGCAGATACGCGATCCACATGTTGGGGAGGGCCAGCTCTGAGTTGTTGATCAGAACAAGCCCGCCATAGCTGATCAGGCCGTAGATCA
>BJHE01000117.1 GCA_014191755.1 Cyanobium sp. | reverse complement strand
CACCCATCGGCTGGATCGATGATGTGTTCGCCGCCCTGGCGGCCCAGACGAAGCCACCCTCACCGGCACCCGATCAGGCCGCCACCCAGGTGGGCGAGGCGCTGGAGAAGCGTGTGTTGGCCGGAGGCTACCCAGAGGTGTTGCGTCGATCCAGTGAGGCACGGCGTCAGGCCTGGGCCCACAGCTACCTCAACGCCATCCTTCAGCGCGATGTTCGCGAGATCGCAGAAGTGGACAAGCTTCTGGCGTTGCCCCAACTGCTCGCCTTACTCGCCCAGGTCTGCGGCCAGCTCTGCAATTACACCCAGCTCGGGGCCCGGATCGGGCTCGACGGTAAAACGGTCAGCCGTTATCTGACGATTCTTGAGCAGCTGTTTCTGGTGCGGCGCGTCCCCGCTTGGTCGGGAAATGGTCTGGCCAGGATTGTCAAGACGCCGAAACTGCAGTTTCTCGACTCCGGCCTACTCAGCCATCTTCTCGGCCTGAAGGCGGCGCGCGTTGCCAGCGACCGCACAGCCTTTGGACCCGTTCTGGAATGCTTCGCCTATGGAGAACTTCTCCGTCTGTCCAGCTGGGCAGAGGACTCTTTTAATTTGATGATGTATCGCGACAAGGATCAACTCGAGGTGGATGTCGTGATCGCAAATGGCCTCGGTCAGCTTGTAGGAGTGGAGATCAAGGCCTCGGCAAGCGTTCAAGGTGGTCACCTCGTCGGCCTGCGCCGCCTCGCGGCTCAGGCCGGTGATCGCTTCCTCGGTGGCGTGATCCTCTACGACGGCATCCAGACCCTGCCCATGGGCTCCGTTGCCGGCCGCCCGATCTGGGCCCTGCCACTCGCCAGTCTCTGGTATGGCCCTCCGCTGCCATGACGCCCAATCCCTACAACGAGGATCACCTGGTGGAGCAGCCCGCCCTGGCCCTGCTGGCGTCACCTCACCGGCGCAGCAGCCAGAGCACCAGGGTCAGGCCGGCTGAAACCAGCAGTCCGCTGGTGAAGGGGAAGTAGATCTGCAGGCCGGGGCGCTGAATGCTGATGTCGCCCGGCAGTCGTCCAAGGCCGCTGCTGCTGATCAGGGGCCAAAGGAGGCCTACCACCAGAAAGGCTGCACCGATCGTGATCAGCAGGCGTTGCATGGTCATTGCGGGTTGCGGGTTGCGAGTAGGAAGTTTGCTTCAGTGGCCGTGAATCAGTGGCGATGAATCAGTGGCGGTGAATCCGCTGTTCGGCCAGCTCCGGAGTGGCGGCCACGCGGCTGGCCGCCTGGGCCGAGGCGGCATCGATCTTGTCCACCCCGAGGCGGAAGATCGGCCGGCCCTCCTTGATGGTTTCCACCACCTTGATCGTGCTGATCGTGGTGGGATCACCCTTCAGCGGATCGCGCTCCAGGATCACCAGATCGGCGAGCTTGCCGGGCTCGAGCGTGCCCTTGCTCTTCTCTTCGAAATACTGATAAGCCGCCCAGTCGGTGATCGCCTTGAGCGCCACATAGGGGCTCACCCGCTCCGCCGGACCGAGCACAAAGCCACTGCGGGTGGTGCGCACCACAGCTGTCTGGGCCAAGCGCAGCATGTCGGGCGGCACCACAGGCGCGTCGTTGTGGTTGGTGAAGATCACGCCCTGGCGGTTGGCATAGCCCGTGGGACTGATACCCGCTGCCCGCTGTTCGCCAAAGCTCTGGCGGTGCCAGTCGCCCCAGAAGAAGGTGTGGGCGGTGAAGAAGCTCGGCACGATGCCCAGCTCTTTGATGCGATCCACCTGGTCGTGGCGGGCCAGCTGGGCGTGGATCGCCACCGGCCGCAGATCCTTGGCGCCATAGCTGGCGCGGGCCTGCTGCACCGCCAGCAGGAATTGGTCCAGAGCGGCATCGCCATTGGTGTGGGTGATGATCTGCACGTTGTTGCGGTAGCCGAAGGCCACCCAATCGCTCACCTCCTGCTGGTTCATCACCGCGTAGGCGCGGTAATCGGCCGTCTGCCCCGCTGGCGGTGAGCTGTAGGGCTGGCTCATGTAGGCGGTCTTGCCCTGGGGTGAGCCATCGCCGGTGAGCTTGATACCGCCGATCTTGAGGTGGTTGCGGTAGATCCCCACCTCCAGCTTGGCGGTGGTGGCTCCATCGGCTGGTGGCGGCGTGGCCGCTTCGGTGCCGCTGGCGAATTCACGGCCGGCGTTCGACACCAATGAGCTGATCGGTGCCCGGCCGGGTGTGTGGATCACGGCCCTGCTGCTGGCCCGCGCATCGAGGCTGCTCAGCTCGCCGAGCACTCGGTAGAAGGGATAACTCACCACATCGAGAATCAGCCGCCCCTGGCGGCCCGCCTCCCGCAGCAGGGTGATGTTGCCGGCGTTACTGAGGCCGTCCTGGGCGGTGGTCAGGCCGTAGCTGGCCCACCATTTCTGGACCGCATCGAGGCGCCGCAGTTTCTCGGCCAGGTCGGGCTGGGGGATCAGGGCCATGAAGGGCAGGCCGGCCGTTTCCTCCAGCACCCCATTGGGCTCGCCGGTGGCGGGGTCCCGCTGGATGAAGCCCCCGGCTGGATCGGGGGTGGCCTTGCTGATCTTCACCAGGGCCAGGGCCGGGCTGTTGGCCACCACCAGGTGGCCGGAGGCATGAATCAGCACGATCGGCACCGTGGCGCTCACCGCATCGAGGTCGGCGCGGCTGGGGTGGCGCTTCTCCTGGAGCAGGCTGTCGTCATAGCCCATGAAGAACTGCAGCTGGCCGGCCGGGGCGGGGTGGCTGGCCAGGTAGGCGCGCACCGTGGCCTGGATGTCGGCGATGCGGCGGGTACTGCCCACCGGCGGCGGGCTGAGGTCGGGGCGGCCCCAGGTGGCCACGTAGTCGGGCAGGTGGCCGTGGGCATCGATGAAGCCGGGCAGCAGGGCCCGGCCGGCCAGGTTCACGCGCTTCGCCCCGCCCCCCGCCGCGCGGATCGCCCCGGCCAGCGGGCCCACGTAGACGATGCGGCCGCCGCGCTCCACCAAGGCCTCGGCGTAGCTGGGCTGCGGTCCGGCCATGGTGAGGATCGGGCCGCCGGCGTAGAGGGTGGCAGGGGCGGCGGCGGCTGGGGGGGCCGCTACCGCCGCCGGCAGAAGTGCGGCCATGGGCGCTGCTCCGGCCAGCAGAGCGGCGGCGATCAGGGGGAAGCCACACCTGGCGGCACGCCTTCTGGCGACGGATCGGGACAGCGGAGAGGCCATGAAATTCAGTGGGCTGCTCGGGTTTTAGGTGGCCCGGCGGCGGCGGTCACCTGGGCGATGGGGTTTCTTCGTTTCCCGACAAGCGAAGGCAACCCCGTTGACCGAAGGCGACCCCGGGTCGCTCCTTGCTGGAGACAGGGTCTCAGAGAAACACCTCCTCCTGGGGATACCCCACCCGACTCGGCAGCCGCCGGGCGTAGATGGCGGAGAGCAGCAGCAGGATCCCGATCCTTCCCACGAACATCCCCACGATCAGCACCAGTTGGCCCCAGCGGCCCAGCGTGGCGGTCACCCCCACATCCAGGCCCACGGTGCAGAAGGCCGACATGCAGGTGAACAGCCTCTCGAGGAAGGTGGGCTGCGCCACCAGCGGCGGACCCCCGGCGGTCGGCCCGAGCCCCAACAGCAGGGTCATCGCCAGCACGAACAGGGCCGAAGCCAGGGTCACCCCCACCGCCCGCAGCACCAGCTCCGGCGCGATCGAGCGCCGCTGGATCACCACGTCGGTGCGGTTCTCGAGGGTGGAGCGGGTGGCCCCCATCAGCACCGCGAAGGTGGTGGTCTTGATGCCGCCGCCAGTGCCGCCGGGGCTGGCCCCGACGAACATCAGAGCGATCATCAGCAGCAGGCCTGCATCGGAGAGGGTGGTGATCGAGAGCGGCACGGTGTTGAAGCCAGCCGTGCGGGTGGTGATCGACTGGAACAGGGTGACCTGAAGCCGTTGCCAGAGCGGCAGGGTCTGGATCACCCCATCGGGGGCGAACTGCTCGGTGACCAACAGTCCCAAGGCCCCCAGCACGATCAGCAGCGCGGTGCTGCGCAGCACCAACCGGGTATGCAGGCTGAGGCGGCGCCGGCTCCAGAGCCGCGGCTGCCGCCAGTGGATCCGCTGGTTCCAGAGATCCTGGGTGACCCGCCAGCCGATACCGCCGATCACGATCAGGCTGCCGATCACCCCGTTCACAACGGGATTGCTCTGGTAATCCACCAGATTGTTGCTCCGCAGGCCGAAACCGGCGTTGTTGTAGGCGCTGATGCAGTGGAACAGCGACGCCCACAAGCGCTCAAGGGGATTGGCGATGTCGGTGAAGCCGAAGCCGTACAGAATCAACGTGCCGAGGGCCATCACGCAGCCGGCGCTAATCATGATGCGGTTGAAGGTGGGGCCGATGCCCCCCACCCCGAATTCATCGAGGGCGCGACCCTTGTCGAGCCGCTGACGCAGGCCGGAGCGCCCCTGCACGAAGCCCTGCAGGAAGGTGGTGATCGCCATCAGGCCGAGTCCACCGATCAAGATCAAGCCCGCCAGCACCACCTGGCCCAGCGGGGTGAGCTCGCTGCCCACATCGATGATCGAGAGCCCCGTCACCGTGATCGCCGAGGTCACGGTGAACAATGCCTCCCACAGACCCACGCTGTCGCTTGAGCAGAGGGGCGAAGCCAGCACCAGGGTTCCGGCGGCGATCACGAGCAGGCCCGTGACCACGGTGAACTGGGGCACCGTGAGCCGCTCCCGCCAGTGGTGCAGGCCACTCCACCAGGGGGACAGGGGGCGCCGGGTCATCGGCAGGGCAATGCAAAACGGCTCCAGTCTGCTGGGCGAGGGGCACCGGCGAGTACTGGAGGGTCACTCTGTTTGCCGCTGCCTAGGGTGAGGTGTCGATTCCTGGGCTGAAATCGCTGGCGGCCGGCATGTCGGCGGCGGCCTGAAGTGTCACCTTTGTCAGGACAGCCAGCTCCCACCTGATTCTGATGGCCTCCCCGAGCCTGCTCACCACCCTTCTCATCCTGCTGGTGGGGGTGCTGTGCGCCCGGTTCGCCGCCGGGCCCCTGGCCCGCTGGGCCGTGCCGGCCATCCTGCTGGAGCTGGGCCTGGGATTCATACTCGGCAACACGGTGCTCCCGTTTGCAGCGGTCGCCCCTCTGGAGGGGCTCACCCAATTGGGGGTGCTGGCGCTCTTCTTCCAGGTGGGGCTCGAGGTGCGGGGGGATCTGCTGACCTCCAGACGGGGATCGATCCTCAGGGTGGTGGCCCTCAGTGTGCTGGCCCCCCTGATCGCCTATTGGCCGCTGCGATTCGGCTTCGGGATGGCCCCGGCTACAACGTTTCTGTGTCTGGCGGTGCTCTGCGCCACCGGCACCGGCGTGACCCTGCGGGTCCTGGGGCAGCGCCAGGCCCTGCAGAGCCCATCCGGGCGATTGCTGGTGGGGGTGTCCGTGCTCGACGACCTGCCGGCGATCGCCCTGTTGGGTGTGGCCTCCGCCCTGGCCGGCGGGAACCTGGCCGCCCAGGGCTCAGCCGCCCAGGGGGGCATGGCCTTCGGGAGCATGGTGTTGGGATTACTGCTGGCGTGGCTGAGCTGGCTGGCGGTGGACCGTTGGGCGGCGGTGCCACGGCCCACGGCCGGTCCGTTGTCCATCCTGCTGCTGCTAATCGGCTGCGCCTGGGTGGGGGAAGCCAGCGGTCTGACCAGCCTGCTGGGGGCGCTCTGGGCCGGCGTGCTGCTGGCCCGCCTGGAACCACCGGCCCAGCCGCTGCGGGAGGTGCTGGTGCTGTTGGCCGAGGTGTTCCTACCGCTCTATTTCATCAGCGTGGGCATGAGGCTGCCCGCCTCGAGCCTCCTGGAGCCAAGGGCCTGGACCCTGGCCGCTTTCCTGGTGGTGGTGGCTCTGCTGTGCAAGCTGGTCTGTGGCCTGGGAGTGTCAGCCGCGGACCGACGGGCTGGGGTGGATCCGTGGGTGGTGGCGTTCGGGCTGATTCCCCGCGGCCTGCCAGGCCTGGTGTTTGCCACGACAGCTCTCGCCCGGGGCCTAATCGACACCGTGCAGTTCGGGGCACTGCTGATCATGGTCACCGTGACCACAGTGGTGGGGCTGCTTCTGCTTGAGCACAGGCTGAGCCAGGTGCCGCAAACCTCAGGCCTCAGGAGCTGAGGGGGCGTCGCGGAACTGCTCGAGCAACAAGCCCCGCTGATACTCCGCCGACAGGCTGGCCAGGTGCGCCCTGGCCTGCTCGTGGAGTTGGGGATCGACCAACTCGAGGGTGGTTCCGCTGGGAACGCTCATTCTTATAACCAAGGCCATGGCATCAAACAGCCTCACCTGGTCGTTCTGCCAGCCCTGGTAATCGGCCGCCAGGGCGGCGAGGGCGTCTCCCGTTGCCGCTCCCCGTTCCACCTGCTCCCGCAGGTGCTGCACCTGGGAGAGTCGGGCGGAGGTCACAAGCGCATGGGCAGCCCCAAGAGCCGCAAGGGAATCGGCAGCCTCCCGTTTGAGCAGAGCCATGCTGCGGCTGAGCACTGCCGCCTCCACGGTGAGTGGCTCCCGACTGGCGGGACTGAACAGAGCCGCCGGGGGAACGGAGACGCGCGGCTCAGCCAGCGGCTGGGAGGCCATCGCGTCAGCAGACGCACCACCCGACTGGGAAGACAGAGGCACTTTCACGAGCACCGCTGGGCGATCGGGAGGAGACTCCGCAGCGGGGGCGAGTCGAAGACCGAGCCGCACCAAGAACTCGCCAAAGCGACGTCGCAGGGGGAAGGTGCTCTGCATGGGTAAAGGATCCGAAACAGATCCCCGAAGATGGCCATTAATCTGGCCCGGATCAACCCGGATAGCGAGGGTCGGATTCAGCGGTGCGAAAGCACGGAAATCCGACCTTGCCCGTTCCGCCCCGGAAAGGGCGGCTAGATTTTAATTGTGATCCCGCAATTTGGTGGTGCAAACGGTAATGCACTCCTGATCATCGAGCGAGCAGGTGGTGATGCATTCGAAATAGGCCTCAACCGCATCGACACCATCTTCAATCTCTGATGCGCTGATCCCGGAAAGGGACTCGAAGCCAGCCTGGGACTGGGGGAAGAAGCTGTTCATGGCGGGGAATGTCTGGGTTCCCACACCCTAAACCGATTGACAGAGTCCGCCATGCGAGACGCCCGAAATTGAGCAGCTTTACTCATCACAATGTGTGGAAGCGTTAAGGAGGCAGGAACGCACTGCGATCCGGACAGAAGTGAGTCCCCCTACCTGGACTCTGGTGAAGCGCCTCGCGGGCTTCATAATTAGTCCAGCCTGTAACCCAGCCATGCAACCCTCCCTGCTTCCCCGCACCCTGCACCATCCGCGCTCCAGAACGGCTCAGGTGCTGAGGCCGCGCCTGAGCGGTCCGCGCCCTGCCCGCCCCCTCCACCCTGCCCCTCCAAGGGGCCAAC
>BJHE01000116.1 GCA_014191755.1 Cyanobium sp. | reverse complement strand
CTGGGCCCGGCGGCGGCTTGCGGCGGCTCCGAAGCTGCTGGCGGTGGAGCAGGCCGTGAGCCGCGAGGGGCTGCGCCTCGTGTTGCTCACCCGCCTCTCGCCGGCCTTTCCCTTCAGCCTGCTCAACCTCGCCTATGGCCTCAGTGAGGTGAGCCTTCGGGATTACACGATCGGCCTGATCGGGATCCTGCCGGGCACGGTGCTGTTCTGCGCCCTCGGGGCCCTGGCGGGCGATGTCACGCGCTTCAACACCGTGCTCGCCGGCCAGGCCGATCCCCTCACCTGGGTGGTGCGGATCCTCGGGATCGCGGCCACCGTGGCTGTCACCCTGCTGGTGACCCGGGTGGCACGGCGAGCCCTGGCGGATCCCGCCCGGGCTGAGGCCGATCAGCTTGCCGGCCCGCCGCCACCGCTACCGCCGTCGCCACCCTCGCCTTCGGTCTGAGGCAGCGGCCGGCCGAGGTCCCGCAGTGCCGCGATCAGCACGAACCAGCCCAGCCGAAACCGCGCCAGCGGACCTGGGCGGCCGGCCAACTCCAGATACTTGGCGCGACCGCAGGGGGTGCGGATCCAGAAGGCCACCGATGGCGGCATCCCGGTGTCGGACAGGCGAGTCGCCTCGTTCATGGCAGGCCGGCGGATGCCATCAAATCCGCTGCAGCGATTTCGCCTTGTCCTTGAAGTCGCTGAGCAGTAACTGCAGGTAGGTCACCTTGCGCAACTTCACGTTGGCCGTGATCGACATGCCAACCTGCAACGGCAGGTTGGCGCCGCTCTTGAGTTTGAGCTGCTGGCTGTTGAGGCGGATGTCCACCGGAAATCGGTAGAACTGCTTCAGCTGATCGGGCGGCAGCGCATCGGAGCCGATCTTGCGCACCGTGCCCTGCAGCACGCCGAAATCGGTGGCAGGGAAGGAATCGATGCTGATGTCGGCGGCCTTGCCCACCTGCACGAAACCGATGTCCTTGCTGGGTACCTCGACGCGGGCCTCAAGGCGATCGAAGGGAACGATCTTCATCACGGGCTCACTGGTCTCGGCCACGAAGCCTTTGGATTTCGGCTTGAGCTCGAACACCAGGCCCGCCTCCGGCGCCCGGATCGCCTGGTAGCGGATGTTCACGTTCAACTCGATCAGCTTGCTGCGCAGGTCTGCCAGGTTGCTTGAGAGTTCGCGGGCCCCCTGCTCCAGGATCGCCTGCTGGCGCAGCCGCTCCACCTTTGCCTGCTCCAGCTGCCCCGCCACCTCTTGCACCTTGTTGCGCTGCTGCAGGAACTGCAGTTCGGCGGTGGCGCCCTCCCGATTGAGCTTGTCGAGACGGCTGAGCACCTCCTTCTCGAGCACCAGGCTGTCGCGCAGCACCTGCTGTTCGGTGTCATTCACCGCCAGGTAGCGGCTGAGCTCCTCCTGCTTGAGGCTCAGCTGCTGCTCCTTGAACAGGATCGTCTTCTCCACGCTGGCCTTGCGGTCCTGGGTGGCCTCGGTGTCGAGCTTCAGCAGCAGCTGCCCCTTCTTCACCCGGTCCCCTTCCTTCACCAGCACCTGATTCACCACGCCACCCACCGGCATCTGCACATCCTTCACCACGCCCAGGGGTTCCAGCTTCCCGGGAGCGGTCACGATCTCCTCGGTCTTGGCGAGGGCCAGCCAGCCCAGAGCAAAGCCGGTGACAGCCATCAGGGCCCAGCTGATGCCGCGGGCCCAAAAGCGTGACTGCTGCAGCACCACATCGTCGCTGTCGCTGTGGATGGAGCGCTCGAGGCTGTTTTGGGCTTGGCGGAAGAGGTCGTTGGGCGTAGGCATCCGGGGGGGCATCAGCTGGCCTCCTGCTGGCGATACAGGGCGTAATAGCGGCCTTTGAGTGCCATCAATTCCTCATGGGTTCCGGTTTCGACGATCGCGCCTTGGTGCATCATCACGATCTGATCGGCCCGCCGGATGGTGGAGAGCCGGTGGGTGATGTAGAACACGCTGCTGTCCTTGAGCGATTCCCTGAGGTTGTCGCACACCTGACGTTCGGTGTCGTAATCCAGGGCGCTGGTGGCTTCATCCATCACCAGCAGCCGTGGATTGCTGAGCAGGGTGCGGGCGATCGCGATCCGCTGCCGCTGACCTCCGGAGAGGGAGGCGCCCCGCTCGCCCACGGAGGTGCTGTAACCATTGGGCAATTCCATGATGAAATCATGGGCGGCCGCGATCCGTGCGGCATGCACGATCGCATCGGAGGAAGCCTCAGGGTTGGTAAGGGCAATGTTCTCGCTGATCGTGCCGGAGAAGAGCAGGGGATCCTGAGGCACGATGCCGATCTGACGACGCAGCGAATAGAGCTCAACCTTGTCGATGTCATAGCGATCCACCAAGATTCTTCCTTTGGTGGGTGAATAGAGACGGGGCAATAGCTTCATCAGTGTGCTCTTGCCGCTGCCGCTCTGGCCCACCACCCCAATGAAGGTGCCCTGGGGGATGTGGAGGTTCACATTCTTGAGAACCTCGGGCGATCCGGGCGCGAAGCTGAAGCTCACGTTTTCGAATTCCACCTCACCGTGCACCGGTGGCAGGGGGATGTTGGCCTTGTCGGCTGGGCTCGATTCCTCAGGGGTGTCCACCACATCGGCCAGCCGCTCGAACGACACCCTGAGCTCCTGGATGTTCTGCCAGATTGAAGAGAGACGAAGCAGGGGCTGGGTCACATAGCCACTGATGATCCGGAAGGCGATCAGCTGGCCGAGGGTGAGTTCACCCTTGAGCACCATCGAGGCACCCACCCAGAGCACCAGCAGCTGGGAGAGTTTCTGAAGCACCTGGCTGGTTTCATTGAGGAAGGTGCCTGTGATCGTTTTCTCGAACGTTCGGGCGATGTATTTGGAGTAGAAGTCTTGCCATTTCCAACGGCTCACCATCTCCACGTTCTGGGCCTTCACCGTCTGGATGCCGGTGAGCACTTCCACCAGGTGGCTCTGGGTGCGGGCGTTCTCCTCGGCCGCCTGGCGGTACTGGCGGCGGAACAGGGGGGCCCCCAGCAGGGTGAGAGCGATCTGGATCGGCAGCACCGCGAGGGCAATGATCGTGAGCATCCAGCTGTAGAGGGCCATCACGATGATGTAGATCACCGAGAAGGCCGCATCCAGCAGGGTCATCAGGGCCTGGCCCGTGAGGAAGTTGCGGATCTTCTCCAGCTCGGCGATGCGGCTCCCGAGTTCCCCCACCGGGCGGCGGTCGAAATAGCCCAGGGGTAGCCGCAGCAGGTGGTCGATCACCTCGGCGCCGAGCCGCAGGTCGATGCGGTTGGTGGTGTCGGTGAACAGGAAGGTGCGCAGGGAGCCGATCACCCCCTCCATCAGGGTCACCACCACCAGCGCCATCCCGAGGATCTGCAGCGTGTCGAGGCTGCGCTGGGCGATCACCTTGTCGATGATCACCTGGATCAAGAGGGGATTGGCGAGGCTGAAGAGCTGCACCACGAAGGAGGCCAGCAGCACCTGCAGCAACATGCCGCGGTAGCGCTTCAGGGCGGGCCAGAACCAGCCCGGGCCGAATTTCTGGTCTGGTGTGTTGGTGCTGCGCTCAAACAGCAGGAGCTCCAGGCCTTCGGGATAGGCCTCGGCAATCTCCGCCGGTTTGAGCTGCACCCAGCCATCAGCGGGGGAGGCCAGCCGCAGCCCCGCAGCATTGCTGGCGATCACCACCGCGAAGCTGCCCTTCCAGGGAATCAGGCAGGGGGTGATCAGCCGGGTGGCGGAGCCGGCCGTGACCTTCGCGCCGGTCACCAGCAGGCCGAGCATGGCGGCGATCTGGCCGCAGAGTTGCAGGTCGGGTTCGAGGCCGCGGCGCAGCTTGTCGCGCAGCACCTTGTCGATGGCGTCGCGCCGGTAGGGCAGTTCGAGGATCTGGCCCAGCATCTGGAAGCAGGCCAGGGTTTCTTCGAGGGTTCCCCGGGCCCGCACCAGTTGCAGCCCCCGAGATGGGTTGCTGGCGCCGAGATCCAGGCTGGTGGGTTGGCTGGCGCTACTGAGAGGGGCGCTCGCTCCGTTGGGGGCCTCCGGCGCGGTGGCGAGGTCGCTGCCTGCGCCGACGACGATCGCGCTTTGCTGCAGCTCCGGGTCGGTGGCCCCCTCTCCCACGGCCAGCAGCCGCAGGGGCAGCGGCGGCCGTGGTCGTGGTAAGAGGGAGCCGGGATCGAGGCGGCTGCCGATCGCCAGGCCCGGCACATTGGCGCTGGCCAGCACCCAGTGTTCATTGGCTGCCAGCGCCGGCGGCCTGGCCCCGGCGGGGGCGTCCACGGCCCGCACGGCGCCACGCAGGCGCTCCAACCTCCTTTGCCAGCTGTTCGGATCGAAGCTCGGGGCTCCGGCGTGGGCACTATCCCGCAGCTGCAGCAGGGCATGGAGTTCAGCGGTCCACACCTGATCGGCGCACCAGCTCCGCAGCCCCGGTTCGCTCTGGAGGAGCTCCAGCATCACCCCATCCGGGATGCTCGCCGCCTGCAGAGGTGTGGCGGCGCTCACCGCCTCGCAGCCCTGAGCCCGCAGTAGGGAGGCCAGCCCGATGATCGATCCAGCCCCCAGCCGCTCCACCGTGAAGGGCCTGCCGTCGCGCTCTCCGAGCAGGCGCGCCTCGCCTTCGAGCAGCACCAAGATCCGGTCACCAACGCTGTCGCCGGGGCTGACCATCTCGCCCTCACGGAACCGCACCAGGGTGAGACTCTGTTCAAGGCGCCGCTGCCCTTCGTTGGTGAGCGTGTTGAAGGGCACGATCGTGGCGATCGCTTCGGGTGATCCCTGCAGAGAAGCGGTCATACCGGTCGGTGGGCGGCTAGCAGCAGACCCACTTCCTCATCGACCCATTCGTCGAAAAGTTCCTGGGCCATGCGATTGGCCATATCCGTATCAAAGCTCGCTGAGCGTAGCGATTCAAGCCGCACAACCAACCACCATTGTTCAATTCGAAGCGGAGCCTGCAACTGGCCGGGTCGGCTGGTGCGCAGCAGCTCCGCCAGGGCCGGATGGGCCTGGAGCAGGGGCACGGGGCCAACTACGCCTCGGGTAGAGCGCTCCGGCCCTTGGGAATAACCGGCCGCCAGTTCGGCGAAGTCGGCTTCCCCTTCGGCGATGCGGAGATAGAGCTCCCGGGCCAGGGCGGCATCTTCCACGCGGAGCAGGCTGTAGATCACTTGGTCGAGCTGGTTCTTGCGGGCCAGGAAGCGTTGCTCGGCGCGGTGGGAGAAGTGCTCTTCGCAGTGGCGATTGATCCTGCGGGGCAGTTCCGCCTGCCAGATGGCATCGGCTTCCGAGAGCCCATGGCTCTTGAGGTGCTGGATCACCGCTTCGCTGGAGCCCAGCCGGTTGCCGGCTCCCCAGGCCTGGCGACTCTCGGCGCTTTCCTGTTCGCTGACGCTCACATCAGCCACGGCAGCGGCAATCACGCTCTGGCGCAGCAGGGGAATCAGCAGGCCATGGCGGGCCATGGCGCTCCAGAGGTCGGGCGGGATGGCCGGTAGGCGCACGTGGCCCGAGCTCGGATCCCCGCTGGGGCTCAGGGATGCCACCGAAGCTCCGCGGGGGGGGTGGGGTGCGTGGGTCAAGGCTGGAGGCAGCCACAGGAAGATGAAGTCATCTTGCCGGGGCCTCGGCTTTTGGGCGGTCTTGTGGGTTGCTTTGCCAGGCGGTCAGTCCCCGCGGGGGCCTGGGGCCGGTGCGGCCAGCAGGGCCCGCAGACCCGCCTCATCGAGCACCGCCACCCCGAGGGTTTCGGCCTTGGCCAGTTTGCTGCCCGCCTCAGCGCCGGCCACCACCCAGGTGGTTTTGCGGCTCACCGAACCGCTCACCCTGCCACCAGCCGCCTCGATCAGGGCCTGGGCCTGGCTGCGGGGGAGGCCCTCCAGGGTGCCGGTGAGCACGAAGGTCTGGCCCTCCAGGGGCCGCTCCCCCGCCGGAGCGGCTGCGGCCCGTCGCTCCTCCTCGGCGGCAGCTAGCGAGAAGCCGAGGCCCTCGAGCTCCGCCAGCAGCGCCTGGTTGGCCGGCGTGGCGAACCACTGCTGCAGCGACTGGGCAATCTCGCCGCCGATCCCGAACACCGCCGTGATCTTTTCCGGCGTTTCAGCTACTGCCGTGGCCAGCTCGGCGGCGCTGGGGAAGGCCCGGGCCAGCGCCTTGGCGTTCACTTCACCCACGTGGTGGATGCCGAGGCCGTAGAGCTGGCGATGCCAGGGCTGGTGGCGACTGGCCTCCAGGGCCGCCACCAGGTTGGCGGCCGATTTCTCCCCCATCCGCTCCAGGCTGGCCAGCAGGGCCCGATCGAGCCGGTGCAGATCGGCGATCGAGCGCACCAGGCCCCGGTCCACCAGCTGCTCGATCAGCTTCGTGCCGAGCCCGTCGATGTCCAGTGCTCCCTTGCTCACCCAGTGCCGCAGGGAGCCCCTCAGGATCGCCGGGCAGCTGCTGTTCACGCAGCGGGTGGCGGCCTCGCCCTGCTCGCGCACCAGCTCCGAGCCGCATTCCGGGCAGGTGTGGGGCAGGGCTACGCGCAAGGCGCCAGCCGGCCGCAGTTCGGGCAGCACCCGCACCACTTCGGGGATGATCTCGCCGGCCTTGCGCACCACGATCGTGTCGCCGGCATGGAGATCCAGCTCGGCGAGGCGGTCGGCGTTGTGGAGGGTGGCGCGGCTCACCGTGGTGCCAGCCAGGGGCACCGGTTCGAATTCCGCCACCGGTGTCACCACCCCCGTGCGGCCCACCTGGCAGGTGAGCCGCAGCAGGCGGCTGGGAGCCTCTTCGGCGGCGTATTTGAGGGCGATGGCCCAGCGAGGCGCTTTCTGGGTGAAGCCGGCGGCGTCTTGGAGGCGGAGGTCGTCGAGCTTCACCACCACGCCATCGGTGGCGTAGGGAAGGGCCTTGCGGGCCTCCTCCCAGCGGGCGAAGAAGGCCTCCACCGCCGCCAGGTCGGCCAGGCGTTCCGCATTGGGATTCACCCGGAAGCCGGCGGCTTCCAGCCAACGCAGGCATTCCCACTGGCTGCGGGGTTGGGGTTGATCGCCGGCGTCGCTCAGGTGCAGGGTGTAGGCGAAGAAGTCGAGCCGCCGGGCCGCCACCACTTTCGGATCGAGCTGGCGCAAGGTGCCGGCACAGGCGTTGCGGGGGTTGGCGAAGGCGGCCTCGCCGCGGGCCATGCGCTCGGCATTGATTGCCGCGAAGGTGGCATCGGGGATCAGGGCCTCGCCCCGCACCTCCACCCAGGCCGGCGGATCGGCGAGCTGCAGGCGCAGCGGCACGCTCTGGATCGTGCGCACATTGGCGGTGATCTCCTCACCCCGTTCGCCGTCGCCCCGGGTGGCGGCCCGCACCAGCACCCCGTTCGCGTAGCTGAGGGCCAGGGCATTGCCATCGATCTTCAGCTCCCCCACCATCGGCAGCGCCGGCAGCGCTTCCCCCGGTGCCGGGGTGCGATCCAGCACCTTGAGCAGGCGGCCATACCAGGCCTCCAGCTCCTCCAGGGAGAAGGCGTTGTCGAGGCTGAGCAGGCCGAT
>BJHE01000115.1 GCA_014191755.1 Cyanobium sp. | reverse complement strand
GCTGGCTGTTGCTGCCCAAGCGCCGCGCCGCCGCCAACGCCGACACCAGCACCACCAGCCTGCCGGCCGGCTTCTACACGCCTGAAACCCTGGCCACCTACCTGGGCGTGTCGCTCTCCACCATCTACAGCTGGAACTCCAGCGGCTACGGCCCGCCCTTCGTGAAGCTGGGGAATCTGGTCCGCTACACCTACGAGGACGTGGAGCTGTGGCTGGCCCGGCAGCTGGAGCTCTCGCGGGGCTGAGCCCTACAAGCGCTGCGGCCGCTTAGCCGTGTCGATCAGCAGGTTGTGCAGCAGCTCCTTGCTGCTGATCAGCAGGTGGGCCATCCAGGTGCCCGTCAGCTTCGGCTCGGCGACGAGATCGCCCCGGCACCCCCTCATGCCCTGCTCAATCTCGGCCAGCTCCCGGCCGATGTTGCGGACCATCGCCTCGGTGCTCTCGCGCGGAGTTGGCCTGGGCGGTGTCTGCATGGGCTTCACTCTGGCGGCCGCCATCAGCCAAAGCGGTAGTGCTTACGCACCGGGGCATGCACCTCCCAGGTGCAGCTCAGCCCAGCGTCAAACACCACCAGATCACCGGCGCCAAAGCGCACCGGCTCGCCGCCATCAGGGGTGACGGTGACATCTCCCTCCAGTAGCAGGCAGGTCTCCTGCTCGTCGTAGGTCCAGGGGAAAGTGCTGGCCTCACAGCCCCAGGTGGGCCAGCGCATCACGCCCAGGTTCTCCAGCTCTGCCGGATCCGGGTTGGACGTGACCGTGATGCCAGAGGCCATGGCGGCTTGCATGCGAACCGGGGGCATTGTCGGCCGGCGGCGGCCATGGCAATAGGCGGTGAGCACAGCCCGGATGGGGTGCTCACTCCACGACAGCCGCGATGGGTCATGGCCACTGCCAATGCTTCCTCCACCTCCAGCACCGCCGCATCCAGCGGCCAGGGTGCTGACGACAATTACGCCGCCACCGGCCAGCCCGGCGAGGCCACGACCACTGGTGGCCCCACGGGCGACCCCAACAGCACTGGCAGCCAGGGCGGTTCTGCCGCCAACAGCGGCGATAGCTCTGGCACTGCTGCCTCCGAGGGCGGTGCTTCCCCGCTGGACGACAGCCGCCTCAGCGAGCCCCTGCGGGCCGAGCGGCGCAAGAGCAACCAGCTCGAGAAAGAAATCCGCACCCTGCGCCAGCAGCTGAACCGCTTCTCGGAGATCAACCCCGAGGAGTACGCCCGCCTGCAGGAGGCGGAACGCCAGAAGCAGATCCTCGAGCAGCAGATGGAGCTGCGCGAACGCCAGATGGAGGAGGCCTCCGCCCAGAAGGTGGCCGCCGTGGCCGCCGAGCGCGATGAGGCCAAACAGCAGATCCTGCAGCTCCGCAAGGACCGCCTGCTGGAGCGGGCCTTCTCCCAGGCCGAGGGCCGCACTGGTGGTGATGCCAGGGGCACGTTCTTCGACATCTTCAAGGGGCAGCTGGGCACCTGCTTCCGTCTCAGCACCGGCGGTGACGGCAAGGACGTGCTCGAACCGCTCGACTCCCAGGGCAAACCCCTGCTGGGCGATGACGGCCGCCCGATGACCACCACCGAGTTCCTCGATCAGATGCGCGTGCACCCCGTCTATGGCTTCCTGTTCCAACAGCGGGGCCCAGCCGGCATGCAGGCCGCTGGCGGGCTGACGGTGTCTGGGATCGGCAGCAACGGCGAACCGATCAACCCCCAGGCCATGAGCGCCTCTGAGCTCTACCGGGCGTCCTTCGCGGTGAACGGCCGCGGGGCCCGACGCTGAGACCAGCCAATGGCACGGCGGCCCCGCAGCTTCTACGCCGGACTCTCCTTCCGGCCACCGGAGCCGGTGGCTGCTGCTGCCCGTCGTGCCCTGGAGCGCCGGGCCCAGCAGCCTCCCTCCAATCGCGGCATGACGCCGGTGGGGCTGGCCCGCGCCCGCCAGCTGCTCCATCGCCAGGAGCTCTCACCGCAGACGATCGATCGGATGGTGAGCTACTTCGCTCGCCACGAGGTCGACAAGCAGGGCTCCAGCTGGGAGAGCTACGGCAAGGGCCGGCAGGCCTGGGATGGCTGGGGCGGTGACCCCGGCCGCCGCTGGGCCACGGCTGTCGCCAGGCGGATGGATGCTGCGGAGCAAGCAGCTCAGCCCCCAACCAAACAACCTCGTCGCCGCTGACGCACGAGTCGATCAACCCCGCAACGGCCCGGAGCCTGGAAAACACCGCCGGCCAAACGATCAACACCTCAAAAGGGGAGAAAGCAACACGAAAAAAATCGAAAATTCTCCTCGTATTTCGCGTTTCAAAATCAGCTCCCTGCAACTCCTTGGAGAGCCCCGTAGCTCCTCATAGAAGAACGCAGACTCGGGGGGTATTCCCCCTGTTTCCAGGAGCGGCGCAGGGTGCCTCGGAAATTTTTCAGGTTCTGGGAAATCCTCCGTCTCAGTCCCTGCTGTCCTGATCGGCCACCAGCAGCAGGCCGCCCATGATCGCCAGGTTCTTGAACAGCTGAATCCGCTCCATCTTGTCGGCCACATCGCCGTGGAACAGCAGGGTGGTGGGCACCAGGAACACCAGCAACAGCACCGCTCCGAGTCGGGCCTTCCAGCCGCTGATCACCAGGGCTGAACCCACCGCCATCAGGGCCATCGCCGCCACCAGCAGCACCGGCGCCAGCGGCAGTCCCTTGGCAGCGATGGCGCCGGCCACCCCTGCAAAGCCCGTCAGCTTGCCGATCACGGCATGGATGAACACCAGGCACAGCAACACCCGGGCGATGCGGTTCAGCAACGAGGGCTGGTGGCTCTGCTGGCTCATGGGGGAAAGGTCTGCTGCGGGCATTGTGTGGCCGGTGGCCAGGGTCCGGTCGTTGCTCACACCCCGGGCAGCGAAAAGCCCCGGGGGCCCGCAGGCCCGCCGGGGCAAGGGGCCGCAGCCCCTGGCGGCTCACAGCACCGCCACGGTGCCGAGCCGCTTGGCCTGCAGCTTGCGGGCCAGCTGATGGGCCAGCTGGGCCGGAATGAAGCGGGGCTTTTTGACGGGCCGACCACGGCGGCCATAGAAGACCGTGATGCGCTCGGCATCGGGCGCCTTGATCCCGCCGGGATAGACGAACACCGCCAGCTGGCGGATCTCGCAGCGGGGAGAGAAGGAGGCCATCACAAAGGAGGCGAGGGACACCCGCGTCAGGCCCCGGCTGTAGCGACCTGGCAAGGACGCCTCGCAGTGGCGCCTGGCCCGATCCTTGCCAGGGCGAGACGGCTGGGGCAGCGGTGATCAGGCCCTCGCCGACCGTGAGGCCTCCGGCCCCCGCGCGTGCTGAACCCCCGCCAGCTCGGTCGTTGGGTCGGCTTCCGGTGGATCGGTGGCCTGCCAATTCCGCTGGGCCTCCTGGGCTGTCTGGCCGGTGGTCGCGACCAGCAGAAAAGCAGGGCCCTGGGGAGCCCCGCCGGCTGCTGGCCCTGGCCCTCAGTAGGGCAGCAGTGCCTCCAGCTCTGGATCGACCGGCACGGCCGGGGCGGCTGCTTGCTGCTCGAACAGCACCTGGGCTGCCAGCTCAGCCAGCCGTGGCCAGCGCCCGCTGCAGAAGGCCAGATCTTCCAGCACCTGCCAGGAGAACTGCTGCAGCTGAGCTTTGCGGGACAGAGGGGCCATGGGAGGGCTCCGCGTAGGACCCCTCAGCCGGCGGGGGGCGGGTCAAGGGCCCGTCCACAACTGAGATGCGGAGCGCAGCGCAGCCAACGTCCCAGCGGCGGGCTCGTATCACCCTTGACGCGCCCCCCGACCATGAGGAGGGCCGGAGCGGAGCCCGTTCAGGCGCTGGTGGCTGCATCGCCGCCGCGCTGCCCACTCCCCATGGCAATAGCCGGTGACGTGATCTGGGGCCGCGCCCCGGGAGTGGAGCACCGATGGGCCTCACCCTGATCGAGGCAGCCAAGTACGAGACCCGCCTGGAGCATCTGGCGGTGATCAAGACCTTCGCTGAGGGCGAACTGCTCAGCTGGCTGCCGTTCATGAACATCGCCGGCGGCGGCCTCTTCTATTCCGTCGAGAAGGAGCTCCCCTCGGTGGGCTTCCGGGCGGTGAACGAGGGCTACAAGCAGAGCTACGGCGTCGTCGACCCCCAGTCAGAAGCCGTGCACCTCTTTGGGGGTGACGTGGATGTGGACCGCTCGATCGTTGATCTGCAGGGTCCTGAGGCCCGGGCGGCGCAGACCGAGATGAAAGTCCGCTCGATGCGCCTCACCCTGGAGGCCGCCCTGATCAACGGTGATGCCACCGCCAGCCAGGGCCGGGGCTTTGACGGCCTGGCCAAGCGCCTGATGCCGGGCAGCGAGATGGCGCTGAACAACGGTGGCGGGGCACTCGATTTCGACAAGCTCGATGAGCTGATCGACTCGGTCAATTCCTACGGCGGCCGGAAATATCTGGTGATGAGCAAGGCGATGCGCCGCCAGCTCAATGCCCTCGCCCGCCAGACCGTCGGCCAGGGCGTTTACAACGTGAGCACCAACAACCTGGGGGTGATGGTGCATCACTACCAGGAGTGCCAGATCCTCACCGTCGACCGTGACGCCCAGGGCCTGGAAGTGCTCGGTTATGGCGAGGCGGGCGGCACCAGCTCGATCTACTGCTGCACCTTTGGCGATCAGGCGGTGACCGGCCTGCAGGGTCCGTTCCAGGGCCGCTACGGCATCTCGGTGCGGGACCTCGGTGAAGTGCCCGATGCACCGGTGTTCCGCACCCGGATCGATTGGTACGTGGGCTTTGGCGTCATGCACCCCCGCGCCGCAGGCCGTCTCCACTCCATCGCCCCCATCACCTGAGGGGGCTGGGGCTGCGCTGGGTAGCCCTGCTCAGAAACAACCAAGCACTGCTTCTTCTGCTTTTCCGTTTTGGAGACCGACCGATGACTCCGCTCAAGGCCAACGCCCTCCTCGATGCCGCCACGGTGCTGGTGGGCTGGACCAACCGCTCCGCCACCCGCGACACCGAGAAGGTCTTCACCAGCGGTGAGGTGGTGAAGCTGAACACCAAGCTCGATGCCGCCTCTCGCTTCTCCCTGCTGGTGTCCCACCCCGGCCACAGCGCTGCGGTGACGGTGGTGCTGCACCTGGCGCCCGAGCTGCGCGATGGCACCCGCGGCACCTTCGTGCCGGTGGCCACCGTTGCCGTGCCTGCCGAGGGCGGCCGGGTGGAGGCCTACATCTCAGGCCAAGACATCCTTCTCGATGCCGCTGATGCAGACAACGCCGACCTGCCGGCGCTCTGCTTTGCCAAGGCCGTCGTCACTCCCTCGACCCCTGCGGGGATGGTCGTCGGCCTGACCGCCACTCTGCCGGCCTGACCATGACCCAGCCACCCACGACTGGGATCGCTGCCCAGGGACCGCTGCCGGCCGGGATGCTGCGCATTCAGCAGGGCAGCCAGGAGCGCTATGTCTGGCCCGTGCATCTGCCGGGCTGGCTGGGGCTTGGCTGGCGGGTCGCCGGCCCCAGCACCCCGGCAGCCGAACTGTTGCTTCAGTCCGAGATGGCACCAGCTGTCCCTCCCGAATCGGAACCCACGGCCATCGAGAAGGAGCCTGAATCCACGGCCGGCCGAGGAAAGCGCGGGCGACGCCGCAAGGAGGAGCAGGAACAGCCACCCGCTGCGGTGGAGGCCACGCCGGAAGAAACCGGGACCATTGCTGAGGCGGGTGCCACCGATTCCGATCCTTCGGCGGCCGTTGACCTGGCAGCAGAGGCGGCCGCTGAACCCGGTGACGACTCCACCGCAGACGGGGCGGTGGCCCTGAGCGCCCTGCCCGATGACCTCTTCTCTGACCCGTTGATCTGATCCCCAGCCATGCCCTACCCGCTGCCCGAACAACCCTCCACGGTGGGCGGGGCACGGGTGCGGCTGCTCCCCCCACTCGGCTGCCCCGGCACAGAACAGTGGGTGCTGCCGATGGAGTTCGGTCGCTGGGAAGAACTGGGTTACCGCAAGGGCCCGGTGCCGGCGAACGACCTGGAGCTGTTCTGGCTGCCGGCCGATCGCCGCTGGAATGAACCGATCGCCTCAGCCGCGATCGAGCTGCTGATCAACCCGCGCCAGAGCATCACCGCTCCAATCTCCGTGACCTGGGGGGATGGCAGCAGCGATCTGCTGCCCTGGCCCGCCACCTCCCGCACGGCACCGCGGCTGCGGCACGTCTACGCCCAGCGGGCCGATGTGAGCGTGCAGGTGCAGCTGGGGATGTTGATCGCCACCCTCCCCATCGCCCTGGTGGGCTGCCCCGTGCCGCCCCAGCAGCTGCTGAACAACCGCGACGGCGGTGGCGGCACCAGCAGCAGCACCATCCAGCCCCTGATCCCCAGCGGCGGCATCACCGGCGAGCCCTACGACGGTCGCCATGCCGTGGTCTGGCGTCTGCGGCTCCACCCCAACGGCGGCCTGGGCTTTCTGCCCGATCCCAGCAGCGGCGAGCCGGCGCTGGCGGTGGTGCAGGAATCGGGCGTCGGCAGCCGCGCCACCCGCTGGTTCTCCGGCGACGGCCCGCCGCCTTCCACCCTCCAGCCGCCACCGGCGGTGGGCGACTTCTACCTCGACCGGCTCACCGGCCAGGTCTACGAACTCTCCGCCTGATCGATCTGTGCCCGAGCTCAACAAAGGCCTGGCCGAGCGGGTGGAGGTGTTCACCCGCGCCACCAGCGATGCCCTACAGAAAGCGGTGGGCGACGTGCTCGATGCCCGCAATCCCTGGCAGCTGCTCTACCGCCTGTCGCGCATCGTGCTGCTCGGCCTGGTGCTCTACACCGCCTGGCTGTTGATCACCCTGCAGCCGGATCTGGCCAAACGCTTCAGCACCTCCCCGCCCCAGACCCTGCAGGAGCAGGTGGCTGCCCATCAGGGCCAGGTGCAGGCGTTGCTGCGCACGGCGATCGAGACCAGCGGCGATGGCCTCCACACCCTGGCGCTGCTGCAGTGGGATGGCGGCAGTGGCGCCACCGTGCTGGTGGCCGCAGGGCGGCTCAACCAGCAGGGACTCGCCGCCGAGCAGGAGCTGCTGTTGGGGGTGGAGATGGCCGGCGCCCTTGGCCATCTCGCCCTCGGGCTTTGCGCCAGCGAGCAGCCGGAGGCCCTGCCCCTCACCCCAGACCCTGCGGCTTCCCCCAGCAGCAAGGCCACGGCGGCGCTGCTGTGCCCGGTGGGGTGCGGCACCCGCAGCCGTCAACGCGCGCTGCTGCTGAGCCTCTACGACAAGCGAGCAGAGGAAGTGCCGGCAGCCGTTCAGTCCCCGGACCGGGAAAGGGAGCTGCTGCTGCTTGCCCGCCGGCTGGGGGAGCTGCTGGCTGATGACGGACCTGGCGGCGCCCCTGGAGCAGGCCATGGCAAGAGTCAGTGATCGCCGCTTCTCGCTGCCGTGGCCCTGTTCTGGACCCAACTGGCCTCCCTGCTTGGCCCCCCAGGCCAGATCGGTCCGCCGGGCCCCCAGGGCGCAGGCGTGCCGGCCGGGGGCAGCACCGGCCAGCTCCTGCGCAAGCGCAGCGCCGCGGACCACGACAGCGAATGGGTCACAGCCCCCGCTGCTGAGCCCCTGTTCATCCAGGCCAGCCCGCCCAGCGCCGAACAGCTGGCCGGCGCCTCCCGCTACCAGTGGTGGGACACCAGCGGCGGGGCCCTCACCCTCTACATCGAGGACGGGGTGAACTGATGGCCCT
>BJHE01000114.1 GCA_014191755.1 Cyanobium sp. | reverse complement strand
ACAGCAACGGATCGGTGGGGATCACCGGGTCGAGGGCGCCCTTGATCGGGTAGGTGGTGAGCTGCTCGCGCAGCTCCTGGCGCTCCGCCTCAGGAATCGCGAGGGCCTCCAGCAAGCTGTCGGCCTCTTCAAGGTTGGCGGTGGCCTGCCCATGAATCAGGCTCGCCAGCCACACCTCATCCACCCCCAGCCGCGCGCCGAGATCGGCGAAACTCAGCCCGCAGCGCCGCTTGGCGGCGAGCAGCGTGGCGGCCAGAGGACAGAGAGGCATGACGTCAAGAAGCGTGCGGGCGACCCTATGGGACGGCGAGTTCGCCGATGGCTGCCCCTGCTACAGAAAGGCCGTGTCTGGATCACACCCTGCCCAGCTGGACCAACCGGATCAGCCGGTCCAACCGGACCAGCCCGCTCAAACCGTTCCGTCCGTTCCTGCCATCACCACCCCCGCAGTGCCATCACTGCCGCTGCGCTGCTGCCTGCTCAGCGGCGGCGAAAGCCGGCGCATGGGGCGCGATAAGGCCCTGCTGCCCCACCCCGAGGGCGGCACCTGGCTGGAGCGCACCCTGCGGCTGCTGGCCGACTTGCACAGCCCGATCACGCTGCTGAGCCGCCACCCGCAGCACCTGGTGCTGGCCGAGCGGCTGGGGAAGGAGCTGCGGCCGAGCGGGGAGCAGCCCCAGGCGGGCCACAGCCCTCTCACCGCCCTGGCCGAGCCACCGCCCTGGGAAGGGCCCCTGCTGGCCCTGCACCGGCTGATGCAGCACCACCCCGAGGAGCGCCTGCTGCTCTGCCCCGTGGACATGCCGGACCTCACCCTCGCGGCCCTGCACACGCTCCTGGCGGCAGCCGCGGCGAGCCCCGGCCGGCTTCCGCTCGCCCATGACGGCACCCGGCTGCAACCGCTGCTGGGCCTCTATCCGAGCAGCGCACCGATCCGCGCCCACCTGGCGGCGGCGATGCAGCGGGGCGAGCGGCGTCTGCAGGGCTGGCTCGCGGATCTGCCCTGCCAGGTGGTGCCGCTCGACCCCCGCGCCATCCGTAACCAGAACCACCCCTCCTCCTAACGCGCCTCCACGGCAACCAGCTGCAGCCGCGCTGCCCGCATCCTCCCGATCGAAACCCGCGGCTGTCGGATGTCAATCAGATTGGCCGGCGCCGGGTCGGTGATGGCCCTTGTCACTATTGACCCCTCATCTACCCCCTATTCCCCATCACCATGAACGACAGCAAACCGCCCGCACCCCTCACCCGCTCTGGACTGGCCCAGAAGAAGATCACGTAACGCTCGTGAACGCAGGAGCGCAGCCCCTCGCTCAACTCTGGCCGGGGGGGGGGATAGGCCTTGGGTTGTTCGGCGATCCTTTGGCTATGGGCCAGCAGCTCACCGACAAAGCTGGCGGCCCGCTGCGGATTGTCCCTGGCGATGGAATCACCGATCTCCCGCAGGTCGATCTCGGCCTGGGGGGAGAGCTCACAGCGCATCAGCGGGTGCGCCCTTCTTGGCCCATTGCTGGTAACGGGCCTGCAGATCGGCGCTCACCTGCTGCACCGGCCTGCCAGGGCCGCTGTTGATCCCCTGCTGAATGTTGGCGCGTAGCGCCTCCCGCTTGTCCATCGCATCTGCAACCATCAGCTAAGGCGCAACGGCCTGAATGACAGACGGAGCCGAGCGGCGAAGAACCGTTTTCTTGATCTTCTCGCCGGACTTCTCGGTGGCCAGGTCTAGCTCGTAACTGTTCTGCAGGTTCATCCAGAAAGCAGCCTCGACGCCGAGCCACTGTTCTAGGCGCAAAGCGGTATCGGCTGTCATGGCCCGTTTGCCGCTGATGAGCTGATAAATCCGATTGGACGGCACATGCAGCTGCCGGGCAAGTTCGGCTGCTGAGATGTTCAGCTCCTGCAACTCATCCGCCAGAATCGTTCCTGGATGAATGGGATAGACAGGGCGTTTTTCTGTCTGGTTCAAAATGGTTCTCCGTTAGTGATAATCAACAATCTCGATATTGAATGGCCTTGGTGAGCGCTCCGGCCACTCAAAGCAGATGCGCCACTGCTGATTGATGCGGATGCTGAACTGACCTTTGCGGTCACCACCCAGAGCCTCAAAGCGGTTGCTGGGTAACAGCATCAAGCCCTGGCGGGAAACCGCAGCGCTAAGGATAAGGAGGCGCTTTTTGGCCTGCTCCTCGAAAGCCTGAAATTCCCTGACCCGCTCACCGTTGGCAAACCGCGCAGTGCGCTTGTCCCGGTACAGGGGCGGTGCTCTCTCCTGGTCGGGCCCTTGTGGGCTTGCCTCATCGCTCTCCGTCGCCATGGGGTCAGACTGCCAGCAACGACGCACTACGTCAAGCGTCTTTTTTGGCGACGTCGGCCTGCCGATTTTGAATAGTTTGTTGAATTCTCGACAAAACGATGCGCGGGCCGGAAAGCCGCCTCAAATGTCAAAGATTGACAAGTCTTGCCAATTCGGGCAGGTTGATGGTCGAAGCACGCACAGCGCTGGTCGTCATGACGATGAATGTCAATCTCTCCCCCCAGCTCGAAGCGATGGTCAAGGCCAAAGTTGCTTCGGGTCTTTACACCTCCGCCAGTGAGGTCGTGCGCGAAGCCCTGCGCCTCATGGAGCAGCAAGACCAGCTGCGCTCCCTTCAGCTCCAGCAGTTGCGCTCCGACATCCAGGAGGGTCTGGCCAGTGGCTCTCCCGTGCCCTGGAGCCCCGACGAGATCAAGCAGGACGGGCAGCGGCGCAAGCCCTCGCCCCGCTCCGCCGCCCAGGGCGGTTAACCCGTGGCGGTGATTGTTCTCCAGCCCAGGGCCAAGGCCGATCTCTCTGACATCTGGCAGGTCATCGCCGAAGACAGCGACGATCAGGCCGATGCGTTCATTGACCTGATCGATCAGAAGTTTCAGCTGCTGGCGCAGCAGAGCGGACTGGGGCGGCGACGGGAGGAGCTGGCCGAAGGCTTGCGTAGCTTCCCGGTGGGCCGTTAAGTCATCTTCTATCTGTCCATCCCAGGCGGCGTTCAGATCGTGCGGGTGCTGCATGGTGCCCGCGACATCGAAGCGGCATTCACAAAGCCGGTCGCCGATGAATGACTGACCAAAAACACCTCTCCGGCGGGGAATTTGAGCGCCTGCTGGAGGCCAACGAGGGCAGTCGGAACGAGATCCGCGCCAGCTGTCTAGTCCTGTTGATGTTTCGGCATGGGCTCCGGGTCTCCGAGGCCTGCGGCCTGGTTCTGGAGCAGGTGGACGTTGAAAGCCGGGTGCTGCACGACGCTCGCCTCAAGGGGGGCCTCTCCACCACCCAACCTCTCCGAGGGGACGAAATCCGCGCCATCAAGGCCTGGCTGGTGCAGCGCGCGCACCTGAAGGCACCCGGCAAGGTCTTAGGGCGGGCGTTCTTCCTCAGTGAGCAGCGAAAGCCTCTGCACCGCTCACCGTCAACCTCGCCCTGCGCAAATACGGCTAGAAGGCCAAGCTACCGGTGGCCGTTGATCCCCACATGCTGCGCCGTGCCAGCGGCTTTGCCCTCGCCGATCAGGGTGCTGACACCCGCCTGATTCAGGACTATCTCGGGCACCGCAAGATTCAGCACACCGTTCGCTACACCGCCACCAACCCCGCACGGTTCGAGAAGTTGTGGCGGTAACGCTGACCCTGAGTGGCAGCTGATTTCGCATTAGCGAGCTAGATCTACTGCAGCGAGTATGCGGACGATCTAGATTCTTTGTGGATTCGATACGCATCTGTTCGTGCCCATCTATACTTCCTGGTTTAGCACTTGTCCATCAGGATGAGCGACTTCAGTCTCGCTTGCCGCCGGTGATGGTTGGTCCCCTGGCTGTGTTGGGTCTTGCAGAGGCATGGGCCAATCCGCCCGAAGGCGATAGGGTTGGCCCTGTTTATATCGTCAAATTCTTTTGTCTGGAGGAGCTGAGCGTCTGGAGGTACGTGATCTGGTTGTGGTGCTGCCCGGCATCCTCGGCAGCACCCTCGCACGCGATGGCCAGGAAGCCTGGGCCCCCTCAGCCGGAGTGGTATGGCGGGCGATCCGCAGCTTCGGCGCCAGCATCCAGTCCCTCACCCTCCCCGCTGACCTGGGCGATGACCATCCCGGCGATGGGGTGGAACCGCTGGCGTTGATGCCAGATCTGCACCTTCTGCCGGGACTCTGGAGCGCCAACATCGGCTACAGCAGGCTGCTGGACTGGCTCACGCAGCGATTCACGCTGGTTCCACCCGATCCAAAGGATCCCGCCAAGCCCGCCAACCTGCTGCCCTTTCCCTACGACTGGCGCCTCTCCAACCGCTACAACGCCCGGCGCCTTAGTGCGGTGGTGGAGCCGGCCCTGGAGCGCTGGCGTGCACTGGCCGAAGCCAACCGCGAGGCGCGGCTGATCTTGATCTGCCATTCCATGGGCGGCCTGGTGGCCCGCTGGTATGTGGAGCGGGAGGGTGGCGCGGCCCTCACCCGCAAGCTGATCACCATCGGCACGCCCCATCGGGGCGCGGTCGCAGCCCTGCAGCAGCTGGTGAATGGGTTAGAGAAATCGGTTGGGCCGCTGCGCCTCGACCTCACCCGTTTCGCGCGCAGCCTGCCCTCGGCTCACCAGCTTCTTCCCCAGTACGCCTGTCTGGAGACTGGCGCTGGCCTCGCGCCAATCAGCGCGGTTGCCCTGCCAGGTGTGAATCCGGCCCTGGTGGCCGATGCGGTGGCCTTCCACGCCGCCCTCGATGCAGCACCGGCGTCTGCCTATGTCCTGCACCCGATCGTGGGCACGCGCCAGCCCACCCCCACCACAGCCCGGTTGGTGGGGGAGCGGATCGAAACCAGCGAACAGATCGAGGGGGCCCGGGAGGGAGGCGATGGCACGGTGCCGCGCCTGTCGGCGGCACCGAAGGCCCTGAACCCCGATGATCCGCGTCTGCGCTATGCCCCGGATCAACACCTGGGCCTGCACAGCCACCAGGCGGTGCTCGATGAGCTGGAGGGGGTGCTCACGGCCCGGCCCGTGATCCATCGCGGCCTGGCTGGGCCGGAGATTGGCGTGCGCACCGAACCGTTGCTGCTGCTCGGGGAACCGCTGGTGGTGTGGGCCGATCTGGCCGCCTCCAAGCCGCTGGGGCTGATGGCGGAGCTGCTGGACGAGGGCGGCCGGGTGGTGGAGCGGCGCAAGTTGCGGGTGGAGGGGACGGGCCAGGGCTGTGTGTTCCAGCCGCCCCGGGCTGGGGCCTGGCAGGTGCGGGTGGGGGCCGCGCGGGGGAGCGAGGGCGCCATGACGACGCCGGTGAGCGCTGTCAGCCTGGTGTGTCCGCTGGAGGAGGGGCCATGAGTGGCCCGCTGGACTCGCCCGCTGCCGAGAGCCCCGGGGCAAGCCATCTGTTTTTCGGGGTGGGGGTGGGCGTTTACGACCACCCGCAGGCGTTCGGCCCCTTGAAGGCGGCAGAGGAGGTGGCGGAACTAGCCACGGTGATGGCGGGGTATGGCTACGCCGTGTTGCCAAGCCCGCCTAATCCAGTTCTGGCGGATGCCTTTGGAGTGCTGGAGGATCTCGCCGGCACTGCTCTTGCCTCTGAGAGCTGTCTTGTGGTGCTCTGGGCGGGCCATGGGGAGCCCACGGAGAACGGCGACCTGCATCTGGTGAGCCGCAACAGCCGCCCCGGCCAGATCCAGCAGGTCACCTCCAGCGCGATGGTGAAAGCGGCTCTATGCAGCGGCGCCAGCCAGATCCTCGTGCTGCTTGACACCTGCTTCGCCGAGGCGGGGGCGATGGAGGCGATGGCCCTGGCCCGCCGCATCGAGAAGACCCTTCCCAGCGATGGCGCCCAGCGCTGGATCGGCATCCTGCCCGCAGCCCTGGCCTACGAGCCAGCGCGGGAGGGCGTCTTTGGCGCCCAGCTCCTGCAACTGCTCCGGGAAGGCCCCACCGATCCGGCGCTGCGCCTGCGCTGGAGCGCCCACAACGCCGGCATCCGCGGCGATGACGTGATCGATTGCCTGGTGAAGCAGTGGCGGTCACTCGACCAGACCCTGGTGCCGCTGATGCGTGGCAATGCCGGCGTGATGCTGCCCAATCCCCGCTACGACCCGTTCGCCCGGGACGTGGTGGTGGAGCAGCTGCTGCTCGCGGCGCGGGGGGTCAACGCCAACGAAGAGGGCGATTTTTTCACCGGGCGGGTGGAACCCCTGGGGGAACTGGTGGCGTGGATCGGTCGCGGCGAGGTGGGCGTGGCCCTGGTGAGCGGCCCCGCGGGCTGCGGCAAATCGGCACTGCTGGGCCGGGTCGCTGCTCTCTCCGATCCCCAAGATCGCAAGCGAATCCTGGAGCGGGGAGCGCTGGCCCATGCCGATCCGGGGGAGGGCAGCGTGGCGGCGGCGGCGGCGGCTCGGGGGGCAAATTTGGCCGATTTGGTACGGCGGCTGGAGGCGGAGCTGGTGCGCAGCGCTCTGTTGTCGATGGCTGCCGATGAACCACGCAACCGGCTGGAGCTGCTCGGCGCCGTGGAGCGGCTGGCCCAAAAAGGCAGCCCGCCGTTGCTGCTGATCGACGGCTTGGAGGAGGCCGGCGCTGAGCTGACTCAGATCGTGGAGGAGCTGCTGCGGCCCCTGGCTGGCGTAGCCCGGCTGTTGATCAGCAGCAGACCGATCGCGCCGCGCCAGGAAGGCCAGCCCCCCCTGCTCGACGCCTTGCAACCGGCGTTGCTGGTGGATCTCGGAGCACTGGAGGGGGCTGAGCAAACCCAGCAAGACCTGGCGGCCTACGTGGCCAAGCGATTGGCTGGCGTTTCCACCGCCATGGACCCCACCGCTGTGGCGCGAGAGATCCTGCGGCTGGTGCGGCGCCAGGAGGAGGGCGGCTTTCTGTTGGCACGGCTGATCACGGCGCGGCTGCGCCAACAGCCTCTCGACACGGCCGTGCCGAACTGGCAGCGTCAGCTGGCCGGCAGCGTTGCCCAGGCTCTGGATCAGGAGCTCGAGGCCTTGCCAGCACTGGTGCGCGGCGATGAGCGGCTGCCCCAGGCGGCCCGGGAGCTGCTGGCAGCCCTGGCCTGGGCCTATGGCCAGGGGTTCCCGGTGCAGGAATGGGCGTTGGCGGCCACGGCCCTATCGCCCTCCGGCACCACCTATGGCCGGGACGATGTGTTTTGGCTTCTCAGCCAGGCCAGCCGTTGGGTGGTGGAAAGTGGTGAGCGGGATCAGGCCGTCTATCGCCTCAGCCACCAGCGCCTTGCCGAACACCTGCGCCCCCCGGCCTGGGCCAGACCCTGGAAGCCGGTGGGAGATAGGGAAGCCGTGGCGTTGGCCGAAGCGCTGGGGGATGCGGCCCTCACCTGGTGCCGCTCTGGCCGGCCGCCTGAGGAGCAGCCCTATCTCTGGACGTATTTCTGGGCCCACGCGGTGGATGGAGGCCCGGCGGGGATCGATCGCTTGCGGGAGCTGTCGCAGAGCAACCCGGCGTTCCTGCCGGATCTGGCGAGTGCCCTGAACAACCTGGGCATCCGATACAGCAATCTCGGGCGGCGCGAGGAGGCGCTGCTGCCAACGGAAGAGGCGGTGCGCATTCGCCGGGAGCTGTCGCAGAGCAACCCGGCGTTCCTGCCGGATCTGGCTATGGCCCTGAACAACCTGGGCAACCATTACAGCAATCTGGGGCGGCGCGAGGAGGCGCTGCTGCCAACGGAAGAGGCGGTGCGCATTCGCCGGGAGCTGTCGCAGAGCAACCCGGCGTTCCTGCCGGATCTGGCCACCAGCCTCGGTGCCTATGGATCGGTGCAGCGCCAGGCGGGTGAGCTCCAGGCCGCCAGAGAGAGCTTCCTGGAAGGCCTGGCCGTGCTGTTGCCCGTGCTGCAGGTCTACCGCGACGTGTTCCTGCCCCTGGCGCGCGGCCTTGCGCGGGACTATTTCGAAACCCTGCG
>BJHE01000113.1 GCA_014191755.1 Cyanobium sp. | reverse complement strand
CACCGGTGACGGTGCGCAGCCGCCGCGCCCCCGGCAGCCGTGGTCCCCAGGTGCGCACCGAGGCGAACACCGTGGATGTGCGCGGTCTGCGGGTGCACGAGGCCGAGGCGGCGGTGGAGGAGCGCCTTCGGGGTGCGAATGGGCCGGTGTGGGTGATCCATGGCATTGGCACCGGCAAGCTCAAGCGGGGCCTGCGCGAATGGCTGGCCGGCGTGCCCTACGTGGAGCGGGTGAGCGACGCCGAGCAGGGCGATGGCGGCATGGGCTGCAGCGTGGTGTGGGTGAAGTGAATGGGGATTGCCAGCCTTTCGTGCCACCAACAGGAATCAACCAGCCTTGAAACCACTTGCCCGGCGGAGATGCCCTGCCGCCGCGCCAGGCTCCTTGGCGGCACCCACCATGTGATGCGCAATGATCTCCCGCACCAGCTCCAGCCTGTTGTTGCTGAGGGAGCCCATGGGATCGGGCCGAGACCTGATTGCCCCTCCACTGGTCGCTCGCGACATTCGGATCGGCTCAACCAAGCCCTCCCCCTAACGGCAGGTAAAGGCTGTTCGGGGTGTCGAGGTAGGGCC
Organism: Cyanobium sp.; assembly: GCA_014191755.1. Classification (GTDB taxonomy): domain Bacteria; phylum Cyanobacteriota; class Cyanobacteriia; order PCC-6307; family Cyanobiaceae; genus Cyanobium. The sequence continues at coordinate 7,438 of BJHE01000113.1, read as the reverse complement.
GGAAGCCGTAGCGGAGGTAGAAGTTTTTGGCCTTCTCGCCTTTGGCATCGACGATCAGGGCGTAGCCGCCCACGGACTGGCGAGCCCGCTGACAGCGTTCAACCGCAAGGCCGATGAGCAATGCGCCCATGCCTTCTCCACGCCAACGCAGATCTCGAGCCAATCGACCCATCCGAAAACAGGGGATGGGATAGGGGGGAAGGGGCCGGGCATCGGCGGGTTGGAGGTTGGCAAGGACGACTTCTGCCGGAGCTAAGCAGTAGTAGCCGGCGATCGTGCTGGGTTTGTCTGGGGGCACCAGCACCCAGGTCTGGCTGATGCCCTTGCGCATGTTCTGGTGGGCGTGGCGCTGCAGAAAGGCATCCAACGCCGGCTCACCGCAGGCAAAGGCAGAGCGATCGTGCCGTTTGGGATCAAGCAGCAGCTCTTCAAGCACGCTTGACGCGGGCATGGAGCTGGTTCAACGCTTGCAGCAAGGCCTCGTTTGGGCGGAAAGGTTCAGCCAGCGCGGCTTGGAAGGTTTCGTAGTCGCGGCGGGAGAGCGAGACGGCCCGATCGAGCTGGATGGCCTCAGCGGCCCGTTGCTTGGCGGCTGAGCGCACGAAAGCAGCAACGGAGATGCCTTCGATTGCGGCCGCTTGCTGGAGGAGCTGCTTGTCTGCGCTGGAGAGCTTCAGGTCCAGGCGATCGGTGGTGGCCATGACTCTCCGGGACTGCTGAGCTGATGGTACGGCAAAAAGCAGTACCATGGCAAAGGACCAAGCCTCCGTCCGGAGGATGTGCAATCGATGCTGACCGGCAATCAATGCTCGGTGTTGATGTGGATCTGGTTATGAAGGGCGTGCTCACCAATCCCTATCTGGCTCGATCGTGCTCAACCCCATGGAGTGATCTGGTATCCGCAGTCGGCTGCTGGCAAGTGGCGATGCTGGTGAACCGGGGTCGGCTTGCCCTCAGCCTCGATATGGAGCGCTGGTTGGCACTGCTGGCCTCCCATCCGGCGGTGCGGTTGCAGGCCCTGGATCCTGCCGTGGTCGTGGCAGCCACCCGCCTGCCGGAGTCATTCCACGCGCATTGACTTGCGCGAACTGTTACTCACCTAGTTGACGCCTAGTCCGCAGTGGATTCCTGCTGTGATCGAGGGCCTCAACGGCGAGAAGTGCGCACCGAGGCCAACAGCGTGGATGTGCGCGGCCTGCTGGGCCCGTGTCACCGGCGGCTGGAGGGCGTTCGACAGCTCTAACGGCTGCCGCTTGCCGGACAACTCGGTGCTCAACCCCGATGCTTCCCTTGATCCCAGCGGAGCGGGATGTTCCCCTTGGATCAGGGCAGAGGAACCCGGCGGAACGGTTCACGCCGAAAGCGCCGATAGACATCAAAGTCGCTGTCGAGGGAGAGGATCTCGGCGATGTCCAGCCGCTCTGAGAGTGTCACCAAGGTGAGATCGGCGAAGTCACCGGGCAGATCGGCGTAACGCTGGTTGAGTTCAGCGATGCGGGCGTAATCCTCCGGAAGCAGGTTGATCGCCTCGATGCCTCCCCGGCTAACGGCCCCAAGCAGGTGGTTCTGAGCGCTCAGGACGCGGGGATCACCGGGATTGCCCAGCAGCCACAGCACCTCGGCGATGCAGATCGGCGAGGTGATCAGTTGGGCGGCGTTCTGATCAAAGAAGGTCACCACCGCTTGATGCAGGGGCTCCTGCTGCTGGTAATAACTGAGCAGGATTCCCGAATCGATCAGGATCTGCCGCATCAGCACCGCTCTAGCCGGCGAGCCTGGAGGTGCTCGCTGAGCAGTCGTCGCCGTTGTTGGCGTTCGGCGCTGCCGATTGGCAGGTTGTCGAGGAAGTGATCGGGATGCCCGCCCAACTGCTCGGTGATTGAGGGGGAGGGCCGGCGCTGTTGCCAGCGATCGCGGATCAGCTGGCGGATGAGGGCGCTCTTGTCCTGGCCTGTGGCAGCCAGCAGCTCCTGGAGGCAGCGTTCAGTTTCGCTGTCCAGCCTGACGGTGAGTGGCATGGCCCCAGGCTCGACCCTGTACGACGGATTGACCTATCGTAATACGGCTGCCTTGCCGCCTGCTGATCCGCGATCGCCCTGGCCAAGATCGCGCCGCTAGCCGCCGGAGCCACTGGAGCCCCTACGGCGCCGGCCTGCGCCGCCAAAGCTGGAACGCCGCCATCCGCTCTGCAGCTCCTGCAGCACGGTGCGGCGTGAACCAGGCCGCCGGGCCAGGGCCCCAAAACCGAGGGCAAGCGCCAGGCTGGCGAGGGCATTGCGGAGCAGATCTGGCAGCAGCTGCAAGCGTGTGCGGGGTTGACTGGCCTCGCGCTCGCGGCTGATCTGCAGGGCGGCCTGATCGAGCACGGAGCCCACCTGGGCCTTGAGCAGGGGCAGGGGCTGGGCGATGTCGGCGGGGCCGAGCGCGGGCCCCTCGAGTTTTTGGAGTTGCTTGTTGAGATCGGCGTTGCTGGCGGCGGTGGCCACGGCATAGCGCAGGGCCTTGAGTTTGGCCTCGGCACCCTGGATGCGAGCGGCCTGGGCGGTATTCAGCGAGCGACTGGTCTTCAGGCCGGCGATCGTCTGCAGGGGAAGAAGCAGCAGGAAGCCGAGGGCGGCGGCCACGGCCAGCTGGCTGCAGGCGCCGGCGCGGTTTTTGAGCAGCGGATCGTGGGGGCCGAGCTCGGCGGCGACCTGGAGCAGGGCCAGGCCGAGCAGGGGAAAGGGGGCGGTGTTGATCAGCGCGCCAGCCAGGCGCAACTGCCAGGCGGGATCAAGCAGCTGCAGGGGGAACAGGACGGCCGCCACCAGTGAGGCGAAGAGCACGAAGAGCACCAGCGCCACCACGCCCAGGCCTGGGGCGGAGCGGAGCAAGGAGCTGCCATCGCGAGAGGGTTCAGAGCTGGGGGGCATGGCAGAACTGTGGTGGTCAAACGCAGAGAAAGAGTTGCCGCGCACGGCGGGTACAAAAAAGCCCTGCCGATGGCAGGGCCGGAAAAGGAATCAGCGCTGCAATCAAGCCTGGGGCTGGGTGATCAACGGAGTGGCGATGCGCTTGCGGAGGCGGCGGCTCCAGCCGAAGGCGGCGCCAGCACCGAGCAGGGGCAGGGGGCCGGGGGCGGCGGCGGCGCCGTCGCGGGTTTCAGGGGACCCAATCATCACCCGGATCGTTTCGCTGGTGCCAACGAGGGTCCAAGTGCCGATCAGGCCTGTAGTGGTGAAGCCGAAGCCTGCGAGGGTGCTGCTATCGAAGATGGCACTACTAATAATTGGTGTGTTAGAAACATATGCGTTATCAATTGAAAATAATGAATTATTGCCTTGAAGTTGTGTGGTAATTCCAGAGGCTCTGGACGCCGCGGCCGCGGCGGATCCGGCTAAGCTAGAAGGTCCTGTAATTGTATATGCCGGGTAAGTGCCGTTCGGACCAGTGCAAAGGAGCGCCCAACTTGCAATAATTGCCCCGTCAGCACCACACCTATTATTACGTTCAATCGTTGCCCCAGTGAGATTCAGGCTGCCACTCGTCTGCAGAACAACATTTCCGGCGGATTCAAAAATGTTGTAGGTCAGAACCGCCTTGGCCTGCCCCTGGCTCAGCAGCAGCGCAGCCGGTGCGGCCAGCAAAGGGATAAAGGGCTTGCAATGTTGGGCCAGGGTTTCAAAAGTCATGGTTGCTGCTGGGTGATGCAGAACGCAGCAAATATGCATCACCCCAAGAAAGCAATCATGCTTCTGAGGCCACTGAAGCGAATGGCACCTACTATAACCTTTTCTTAAAGCTTTCGATAGGTTCTATTGTGTGGGGGTGTGTGGGGGCGCCTCAAAACGCCCCGTATTCGCAGGCGTCGTCCCATCCCCTTCCAGCTGAATCACTCTGGTGCGGCTCCATCACCAGGGGCCACGTTGCAGGCCGCTCGCCAGCAGGCCTGGGGCCACACCCTCACCCGGCTCTGGGCGGCGCTGCCGCAGCAGGATTGGCAGCCGGCGCCACCCGAAGGCCTCGAAGGATCTGGAGCGCTCAACCCGGTAGTTGACGCCTTCGGCTGAACCCAGCGGCCCTTTCCGCCAGCTCCACCAGCCAGCGCTCGAAGGTCTGCAGATCGGCCAGCACCTGGGGCAACAAATCCAGCAACAATCGCAGCCACCGCTGCACATGCTCGGCATCGAGATCGTCGGCATCAAGCTAGCGCACCCAATGATGAAAGCGCAGCCATTCGCCCAGCCGACTCGCGGTAGCGGGGCTGATCAGCGCCGGGTGATGGCCAGGGGGGCGCCGGGATCCCTGGTTTGCGGTTGTACGATTTGTACAAACCAGGGAGAATTATGAGAGAAATCGCGATCAGCCAGGCCCGCGAGAACCTCGCTGAGGTGATCGAATCCACCCAGCGCAGTGGCGAGCCCATCGTGCTCACCCGGCACGGCCGACCTGTAGCGGTGGTGCTGGAGCACGCGGCGTTTGAGCGCCTGGTGGCGGCAGCGGAAGACGCCAGCGACCGGGTAGCCCTGGCCTTTGCCCGCGAAGACGACGACAGCGTGCCTTGGGAGCAGGTCAAGGTTGATCTTGGCCTGGTGTGAGATTGAGCTCTGATCAGCAACGCATTCGTGCGGCCATTGATCTGTTGGCAGAGAATCCCCGACCACCAAGCTGCGTTGCCCTTCAGGGCGAAGTCGGGGTCTACAGGGTGTGTGTAGGGGATTACCGCATCGTTTACGAGGTGCTCGATCAGGTGCTGGTGGTGCAAGTGGTGCAAGTGGTCCGTGTGGGCCACCGGCGCGAGGTGTACCGCTGACGCAGCCTTGATCAGCACCGATCCGCCAGAACTGCAAGATTCAACGACGCGATCCAGCAGGGGCTTGAGCCTCACTTGAAGCCTTGCTTTCAAGACTCTCGATCCCCGCGACCCAGCTCCGCATCTAGCCGCCAGAGCCAGCGCCAGGCAGGCGAGGGCATTGCGGAGCAGATCAGGCAACAGCAGCAGGGGTGTGCGGGCGGGGCTGGCTGGCCTCGTGCTCGCGGCTGATCTGCAGGGCGGCCTGATCGAGCAGGGCGCCCATCTGGGCCTACTGCTTCGCAGAAGCCTTCGGCTAGAGCAAGGGCAGGGGCTGGGCGATGTCGGCGGGGCCGAGCACGGGGCACTGGAGGTTTTGAAGCTGCTGGTTGAGATCGGCGTTGCTGGCGGCGTTCTCCCTCGCTAGGGTCGCAGGGTGTAGGAACACCATGAAGGCTTTTTCGATCCGCCAGCTCAAAAGCAACCCGTCCACCGTGCTGCGGGCCGCTGAGCAAGACGCGATGGCTCTGGTGACCAGCCACCAGCAGCCCACGGCGCTAGTGGTGGCGCTCGATCGTCTCGGCCTGCCGGATCCGGCGGCGGTGCGGTCGGGGCTTGCCCTTTCGCTGTTCCGCTCCGGATCGATCTCCGTGGCCAGCGCCGCCCAGGTGGCGGATCTGCCGCTGCCGCGCTTCCTCGAAATCCTCGCGGCCCTGAAGATTCCTGTGTTGGAAGGGGATGCGACCGACCTCCAGGATGATCTGGCCGCTGCGCGCCGCTGGCTGCATGGCGGCGCCTGAGCCTTCGCGCCTGAGCCTTCGCGGCCGGGCACGATCAGGGTGGTGATCGCCGATGCGGGCCCACTGATCGGCCTGGCGCGGATCGGCTGCCTTGATCTGCTGCGTGCCTTGTTCGGCGGCGTGACCATCACCGCCGTGGTGGCGGCCGAGATCGGCATCGATGCCGAGCCTGATGTCTGCGCTGATCGCAGGCCCGGTGCCTCGGCCATCGCAAAGGCCCGAGAAGCAGGGTGGCTCAGCATTGTCGAGCCAACAGCTGTGCCCGATGTCGAGCCGCTCAATCCCGGCGTGGACTCTGGCGAGCGCACAACGATCGCCCTGGCTCTGCATTGGCAGGCCGCTGGCGCCCAGGTGCTGGTGATCGTCGACGACCGCTGCGGCAGGGCGGAGGCCAGAAGCCGGAGGCTCCCCATCATCGGCACCGCTGCACTGCTGGTCGTGGCAAAGCAGCAACAGCTGATTCCTGCTTGCGCGCCGCTGATGGCGGCCCTGAGGGAGGAGGGCAATTACCTCAGCGATGGGCTGGTGGCCGCCGTGCTCGCCGAGGTGGATGAAGCCTGAGCCGAAACCTATGGAAGGGAGCGGTGGCCTCGCCTGCCATGGGCGTGTAGCTCGCCAGTCGCTCCGCCAGGGAGAGCCGGGGCTGGACGGGCCGGATCAGCACCCCATCGGCCACCACCTTGAGTTCCACGGCGCAGATCCTGGCGAGGGGGCTGGGGAGCCATCCGGTGCCGAACCCTTAGCCATTATTTTAGAGACCCCTGCTGGTGCGGCCTGTAACGCCTGCTCCAGAGCGGCCATTTCTTCAGCGCTGAGCCGGGTGAGGGGGCCTTCGCCGATGTGGTTGCGATCCAGGGCTCGGGGTTGCTCAGCCATCGCCCAGCACTCGCGCAGCAAGCGGTCGCGCGCGGGGATCAGCACCCGCAGGGCTTCGGCGCCGCGGCGCCGCTGGCTGGTGAGGGGCACCACCAGCAAGGTGGCGAGGCCCACCTCAGCCTCCTGATTGGGGTTGAGGCGTGCCACCCAGACCTCACCGCGGCGCATCAGCGCCACCACAGTTCAGCCGAGGTCGCGGTCGCAGGCGCCTCAGCCCTGGCCAGGGCCTCATGTTCTGCCATCAAGACATCGGCGGCCATCTCCCGGGCCTCCGCGCAGGCGTCCGCATCGCTGGCCAAAGCCTCTGCGGCCAGCCTCAGGGCCGCCTGCGCCCGTTCTTCCCGCCGCTGGTAAAGCAGGGTTTCCAAGGCCTCGCGCATCAACTGGGAGCGCGGTTGGCCGCTGAGTCGCTCTTCCTCACTGAGCTGTTGTTCCAGGTGGTCTGGAAGTCGGAGGCTGACGGCACTCATGGAAAGCCACAGACGTAATGGAATGCGATTACAGACGTAATGGAATGCAATTTACGAGATGCAGCCAACTTGTATGACAACCGCGCCTCCGATGCTGAGGCGATCACCTCCAGGCGCGCCAACTGGCATGGTTCACGCAGCGTCTGATCGCTACCGCTGCCACAACCAGCGGCTGTCCCGTTGCAGGGCGGCGGCCATGGCGGAGCCGCTGGCCAGAAGCGCGGCGTGTTCTGTGGGCGTGAGCACTAGGGCGTCGCAGCTGAGCGGCAGCTCCGCCAGGGGCCATGCCAGCAGGCGCTGGTGCTGGGGGCCGCTGCTGCCGGCATCGATCAGCAGCAGGTCGAGATCGCTGCCGACCCCTGCGTCACCCCGCCCGTAGCTGCCGAACAGCCCCACCCGTTCCAGGCCCGGATGCTCCGCCGCCACCTGGGCCGCCCAGAGGCGCACCTGGTTCAGGATCTGCTCCGGTTCAGGCCAGCGCAGCAGCGATTGCGTCAACGATCGAACGGGCATGACGGTGG
>BJHE01000112.1 GCA_014191755.1 Cyanobium sp. | reverse complement strand
GGTCATGATCTCATGGATCCCGAACCGGGCGCGGTGCTCAAGGGCGCCGCGACCTCGACTCCAACTGGCAAGGGATGCCCTTGCAGCCCCCCGGGATGGTGGCTCGCGAGCGGGGTCCGCTCCAGGCCGCCAGGTACTGGTGGGTGGCGGCATCCAGCCGCTGCACGCCGCTGAAGTTGGCATTTTCCACCAGGGCGCCGCTGCCGCCACCGGAAGAAAAGTCAATGCCACCATGAAGCAGGCGGGGGGTCGCGGTCTGGCTGCGGCCGTAGAAGAGGCGGGCCCCATCGAGCAACGCCAGCTCCAAATTCGCTCCGGCCAGATTGCAACCCGCCAGGTTGGCGCCTGACAGGTCGGTGTAGCTGAGGTCGGTGCCGCTCAGGTCGGCGCCGTTGAAATCCACCCCCCTTAGATCGGTGCCGGAGAGATCCACCCCCTTGAGAATCTGCTGCAGCCGAATCACCGGCACCCCATTGAGCCGGTCCTCCTCATAGCTGCCATTGCCATCGAGGATGGCTCGGCCCAGCCGGTTGTCACGCCGCAGCGGCGTGAGCAGGCGTGCATGGGAGAGGAAGCGCAGGATGCGGGAACGGCCGTCCCTGTCGATGCTGCCGAACACCGCCGCCAGCCGGCCCTCAGCCAGCATCCGCTCCAGGGGCCAATCCTCGAGCATCCCTTCGGGATCGCTGATCAGATCGGAGATGCCCTGGATGAAACTGTCGATGGTCTGGGCCTGGGTGATGCGGTTCTGCTGGGTGGTGAGCCGCTGGTCGAGCAGCACCTGGCGCCAGGCGATCGCCAGGGCCACCAGAGCCACCAGGATCTGCCCGAAGGCGCCGATCACCCCCTCACCCAGGGCCCCAATCGCCTCCCAGTTCCGGCTGCGGTAGATCTCGAGGAAGGGATCCAGCCAGCCCAGGGCCAGGGGCAGGGCCACGGCGGCCAGCAGCAGGGAGAGCGCCGCCAACACCCGCGCCGTGGGCCCCTCATCCAGCCGGGTGCTGACCAGCCGCCAAAGGTCGGGCAGCAACTGCAGGAGCGCCAGCCCCAGCAACACCACGCCGGCCGACACCGCCAGCAGCGGCCAGCGGACCAGCAGACCCACCAGGGTGAGAGCCGTGGCCAAGAGCAGCCGAAAGGATGCCGATCGATTCAGTCGGCTGAGCAGATTGCTCGCCCGGAAGGGGGGAATGGGCGTGGCATCGGCGCCGGGCACCAGAAGCGGAATCCCCGGCTCCGGAGCAATCCGTTCGCTCACCGAAGCCGAGGGCAGGGCCGCCTGATCCTGGCCGATCGGATGAAAGGCCGATGGCTCGTCTGATGCCCAATCGTTCTGAGCTGCCGCTCCAGGCTGCCGGGCAGAATCCTTAAGGCCCTGGGAAGGGGTGGCGGCTCGCCCCTCCCGCGACCACCAACGGGAGGCCGCTCCACGGGGAGAGAAGAATCCCCTCGGCTCGGGCGGTCTGCTCATGCGATCGAAGGGCTCTGGAAGAAGAAACCGGCCGCCAGGATTAAGTAGGCGGCCAGGAGCAGCACACCCTCCAGCCAGTCGGAGCGGCCATCAAGGCTGGCCAGGTTGCTCACCAGCACGGCCATGGCGATCGCCACCAATTCATAGGGATTGAAGCTCAGATCGAGCGGATGGCCCAGGGCCGGCCCCACCAGCACCAGCACCGGCACCACCAGCAGCGCCACCAGCAGGGTGGAGCCGAGCGCCACCGAAACCGCAAGATCCATCATGTTGCGGCGCGCCATCGAGACGGCCGTGATGTATTCCGCCACCCCGCCCAGCAGCGGCAGGAGCACCACCCCGGTGAACATGGCCGAGAGGCCTACGCCCTCACTCACCGTTTCCACCACCCCAACGAACAGCTCGGATTCGTAGGCGATGCCCAAGGTGGCGGCCAGCAGCACGAGCAGCCAGGGCAGCAGGGGCGGACGGTGCTCGGGCTCCCCCTCCCCGGCTGCCACTCCACCGGCCTCGGCCCCCTCGACGCCCAGCTCAACCTGGGCCACCTCATAAAGGGAACGGTGAGTTCGCAGCGAGAACACCAACGTGAGCCCATACACCAACAGCAGCAGCCAGGCCACGAAGCGGGAGAAGGCCTCATTGCCGGCGGTGCTCTGGAGTGGATCGAGGCTGGTGAGACTGGGGATCAAGATCGCCAGCACCGCCAGGGTCATCGCCGAACCGTTCACCCGCGCCACCACCGGCTGGAAGGTCTGCTCCTTGCGGCCGATGCCTCCCACCAGCATCGAAAGGCCGAGGGCAAGCAGCAGGTTGGCCATCACCGTGCCCGTGATGCTGGCCTTCACGATCACCACCAGGCCGGCCTTCAGGGCAGTGAGCGCAATGATCAGCTCGGTGGCGTTGCCGAACAGGGCATTGAGCAGGGCGCCGATGTTGGGGCCCAGGGCCAGCGAGAGCTCCTCGGTGGCGATGCTCAGCCAAACCGCCAGGGGCAGGATCGCCAGCACCGCCAACCCGAACACGGCGCCATCACCCCAGTGGAGGCGCTCGGCCAGCGCAGAGAGGGGCACGAACAACACCAGCAGCAGGACGAGGATTTGGCGCAGCTTCATCCCACCGACCCAGCCCCGAGGAGCCCATGCATCAGCCCATTGTGAACACAGCCGGCCCCGCTTGCCCGTCCTGCCAGCAAAGCCAAGACAGGAAGCACCGGAAGCGTCCTTCCTCCACACTGCCTCCTGACGTCAGCCGGCAGGTTTAGCCAGCGGCAGCAGGCACTTATCGGAGTCGCAGCCGGCCGGACCCGCCTCCTGCAGCTCACCGCTGTCGTAGCGCCGCAGGGCCTCGAAGAAATCGGTGCTGCTGCGCCGCCCTTCCACCTCGGCCGAGAGGCGTTGGTAGGTGGCCGCATCGATCGGCTCGAAGGGCAGCCGCGGGAAGGTGGCATTGGCATCGAACCGGGCCAGCAGGGCGGCGGAGATGTAGCCGTCGCCGTTGTCGATCGCCCGGTGAATCGCATCGGCCAAGGCCTCGACCTCGTGCTCGCGGAACTCCACCGTGGCCGAGGTGTTGTGAGCCGTGTAGTGCTTCTGCACCTGCATGTAAAAGTCGAACTGGGCCAAGGCCGAGAAGGTGTTGATCTCCACCGCATCGGCTCCGGGGATGTTGGCCCAGCTCACTTCGGTGGGAATCTCCACCAGCCATTCGGTGCAGCGTGGATCAAAGGGATCATCGAGCAGCCGGCCTTGCTCGTCCTTATCGGATTGGCTCGGAACGATTGTGTAGCCGAAATCCATGCAGGCCAGGGCCACCGGATCGTTCTTGCGGAAGGTGATGCGGCGGATGAAGCGCTGAGCTTTGGGCGGATGCCAGCCCGGTGAGGCACCGGTGAGCAGGCTCTTGGTGCCGGCGGGCTGCACGGTGGTGCAGCGGTTGGGCCGGCGGATGCCGTGGCGGTCGCAGTACTCCCACACCGCCTGGTTCACGATCTCCTTCCAGCGGCTCAGGTAGCGCGCCTCCTGGGCCCGGAAGGCGCGACCCTCCTCGGAATCCGGACGGCCCGCCTCCCACCACTGCAGCCAGGGGGTGCCAAAGGCGTGCACGAAGAAATCGAACAGGCCGGTGAAGCTCACCCCCACGATCGGATCCCAGGCCCGGCTCTGGCGGTAGCGCTCCACCTCGAAGCGGTGATTGAGCAGGCAGGCCACGGCGATACCACCGGCCTTGAAGGCATCCTCCTGGGCCTGGTGGTCGGCCGGATCGATCTGGTTGAGGTGGACCTCGGCCAGATTGCAGTGGAAATCGGCGCCGAGGATCTCGCCGCAGGGGTTGAGGCCATAGCGGCCGAGACGATGCTCCAGCTCCTCGGCCGTGATGCCGGCGTGGTGCAGTTGCAACCAGCGGCCCGCCTCCTCGCGGCCCTGGTCGCAATAGATGCCCACGAATTCCTCGCGCAGCTCGGGGGTGGTGAGCAGGTCGGCGTTGGAGCGGGCGATCGCCTCGGGCGCGAACTGGATGGCCCCCTCCCCACTCTGGAACTGCTTGGTCACCGCCTCCAGCACCGTCTGGCGGCTGGGCCGGCTGTGGAAGACGCGGGTGTGGTTCGCCATCCGCAGGGAGTCCCGTTCCGGATCGATGCGCCAGTTGCCCTCGCTGTCCTGCTGCCACAGGTTGTCCTTGGCGGTGGAGGCGGCGAGATCGTCGGCGGCGAACTGGCGCATGCCGGCGCTGCGGCGGATGTTGCCGGCCACGATCGTGACCGCCGCCTCATCGATCAACAGGCAGCACTCCACCGAGCTGAGACGGCGGCCGATCGCCTTGCCGAGGATCTGGGCCACACGCCCATACAGATCACCGAGCTTCACGGGGTTGGCCATGCCGCCAAAACCCTTGAGGCTCTCGCCCACCGGCCGCACATCGGAGAGGTCAACACTGATGTGGATCGGGCCTTCGAAGCCTTCGGCACTGCTCAGCTGCAGCAGCAGCCGGTAGCTCTCCACCCAGCCGGCGCGGGTGTCGCCCACCTTGATCGCCACCCGGTTGCCCGCGATCGTGTGGGTGGTGGTCTGCTGGCGGGTACTGGCCGGGGTGATGCCGATCGGGCTGACGCTATCGATCACCAGAGCGTTGAGCACCACTGGCAAACGATCGATCAGATGGGGCTCGATGATGGCGCCGGTGCCGCAGCCCATCATCGCCAGGTCCATCATCAGGGCGAAGGCCTCCCAATCCACCAGGTTGGTGGAGGTGCAGTTGTAGGCCCCGGAGAAGTTTTCGGAGCGCTCAATCCAGTCGGTGCCGCCGATCCACAGCCAGCGACCAGAAGGGAGGGCCTTCTGATGGCGCTGCATGCGCCGCAGCAGCTGAACCTCGTCGTCGTTGAGGTGGCCAAGCTTGCGCAGGCCCTCCAGGTTGCGTTCGGCCACCTCATGCCAACTCTCGCGGCCGGATGGGGTCTTGCGGGAATAGGTGCGATAAAACACCGGGTTAGCGGCCGGGGCTGTCGGTGGAAACACCTCGCCAGCTTCTGCACCCTCGCCACCCCAAGGCTGACCCGAAGCGCCACTGGTCTGCGCCGAAGCCGATTCCGTCAGAGGAGCGAGTTCGGGCCGGGAAGGGGAGAGGGTCACAGCGGCGCTGACCTGGGAGAACGGCACCCTAACGCCATCAGTGGTGTGGTCAAGCAGGCAGCGGCACCAGTGGCGGTGGCCTTTGGATCATCTCCCCGCCGAGCTCTCACCTGAGCCAACGGCGCTTCGACCTGCACCTGCAGCACGTTGTTGGTGAGAGCTCGGCGCTGGCGATAGTGGTAGCAAGCCGCTGGCGATGATCGAGCCAGAGCCACCGATGGCATGAACCGGATCTGCGAGCCTGAGCTGATGCTGGAGCCGATCCAGGCCAGGGCCTATGCCGAGGCCGACTTCAACGGCTCTGACCGGGCGTTCACAGCAAGCATCCTGACCCTCCTGGCTACGCCGGCTGCGACCCAGGCCAAGCGGCCACCGCCGCGGATCGTCGATCTTGGCTGCGGTCCCGGCAATATCAGCTTTCGCCTCGCCAGCGCCCTTCCGGAAGCTCTCCTGCTGGGAATCGATGGCGCCGCCGCGATGCTCGAAGCGGCCCGGGCCCGCCAGGCGCTCGAACCGCGTCGCTGGCCGGGGCTCCGCTTCCTGCAGACCCGGCTTCCCCTCGCGCCGGAGGCCCTGGCGGGGCTCTCCACCCCCTTCAGGCCCCCCTACGACCTGCTGGTGAGCAACAGCCTGCTGCACCATCTGCATGATCCGGCCGTGCTCTGGGGGGCGATCCAGACGCTGGCGGCTCCGGGCGCCCTTGTGGTGGTGCGGGATCTGCGTCGTCCGATGACGGAGACAGCCGTGCAAGGCCTGATGCGGCGCCATGCGGCCAGAGCGCCGGCGGTGCTGCGCCGCGATTTCAGCCACTCCTTGCGGGCGGCCTTCAGGCCCCGGGAGGTGGCCGACCAGCTGACGGCAGCAGGACTGAGCCATTTCACGGTGACGGAGCTGGGCGACCGCCACCTGGAGGTGGTGGGCCGTCTGACCTGAGCCGAACCAGTCCCTCCTGGTCACCGCAAGCGGAAGGCGATGGTGAGGATGCCGCGTTGCAGCCGGGCCCCCCTCTCCTCCAGGTTGCTCCCAGCGCCGCCTCCGGCAGATCGATGCTCACAACGATGTTCAGCCTCGGTGCCGTGATCGGCCTGTTTCAAGGTGAACCGCTGAGCATCCGCCGGCTGGGCCCGTGAAGCGCGACGAGGTCCCCCGTTCTGCCGGCTCCCGCCGGCTGGCAGGCTGGAGCCCATGAGCACCGATTCTCCAATTACCGCGCCCATCGGCTCCGCGGCTAGCCCAGCCGACCCGGAGCGCGCCGCCCTGTCGAAAGCGGTGGCCCGCCGCCGCAACTTCGCGATCATTTCCCACCCCGACGCCGGCAAGACCACGCTCACCGAGAAACTGCTGCTCTACGGGGGCGCGATCCAGCAGGCGGGCGCCGTGAAGGCGAAGGGGGAGCAGCGCAAGGTCACCTCCGACTGGATGGAGCTGGAGAAGCAGCGCGGCATCTCGATCACCTCCACCGTGCTGCAGTTCGACTACAGCGGCAGCACGGTCAACCTGCTCGACACCCCCGGCCACCAAGACTTCTCCGAGGACACCTACCGCACCCTCGCCGCGGCCGACAACGCGGTGATGCTCGAGGACGCCGCGAAGGGCCTGGAACCCCAGACCCGCAAATTGTTCGAGGTCTGCCGGATGCGGCGGATCCCGATCTTCACCTTCATCAACAAGATGGACCGGCCCGGCCGGGAGCCCCTCGAGCTGATCGATGAGATCGAGAAGGAACTGGGGCTCGCCTGCTGGCCGGTGAATTGGCCGATCGGCAGCGGCGACCGCTTTCGCGGCGTGATCGACCGCCGCAGCCACGAGGTGATCCTGTTCGAACGGGCCGAGCGGGGCCGTCAGAGCGCCGAGAAGCGCCTGGCCGGCGATGACCCGGAGCTGGCCTCCCTCGTGGAGCCCGAACTGCTGGAGCAGGCCTTCGAGGAACTCGAGCTGCTGGAGGGAGCCGGCGCCGACCTCAATCTGGAGCTGGTGCACGCCGGTGAACTCAGCCCGGTGTTCTTCGGTTCAGCGATGACCAACTTCGGGGTGCGGCCCTTCCTCGATGCCTTTCTGGAGCTCGCCCAGCGGCCCACGGCCCGCACCAGCCGCGAGGGTCCGGTGGATCCGCTGCGGCCGGGGTTCAGCGGCTTCGTGTTCAAGCTGCAGGCCAACATGGATCCCCGCCACCGCGACCGGGTCGCCTTCGTGCGCGTCTGCTCCGGCCACTTCGAGAAGGACATGACCGTGCAGCACGCCCGCAGCGGCCGGGCCATCCGCCTGTCGCGGCCACAGAAGCTGTTCGGCCAAGACCGCGAGGTGGTGGAGGACGCCTACCCGGGTGATGTGATCGGCCTCAACAACCCCGGCATGTTCGCGATCGGCGACACCCTCTACCACGGCCCACGGGTGGAATACGAGGGCATTCCCTGCTTCAGCCCGGAGATCTTCGCCTGGCTGCGCAACCCCAACCCCTCGGCCTTCAAAAGCTTCCGCAAGGGCGTCAATGAGCTGCGGGAGGAGGGGGCGGTGCAGGTGCTCTACGACACCGACGCCAGCAAACGCGATCCGATCCTGGCGGCGGTGGGCCAGCTGCAGCTGGAGGTGGTGCAGTACCGCCTCGAGAACGAGTACGGCGTCAAGACACGGGTGGAGCCGATGGAGTTCAACGTGGCTCGCTGGGTGAGCGGCGGCTGGCCGGCCCTGGAGGCGGTGGGCCGCATCTTCAACTGCAAGACCGTGAGGGACCCTTGGGACCGGCCCGTGCTCCTCTTCCGCAACGATTGGAACCTCAACCAGCTCCGGGAGGATCACCCCGATCTGGAGCTCGCCTCGGTGGCACCCGTGGTGAGCGGCGTCGAGCCGATCGCCCTCTAATCCGGAGAGGCTCACCGTCCACCGGAGGCATCCGCTACCGCACCCGCCCCCGGTGGACGCCAGAATGGCGCAATAAATCGTCATGCCGACCCACGGTTGCCCGCGATGACGACAGCTGCGATGCCGAGCCCTCTCTCCCCTACCGCCCCGGCTTCCAGCCCCTGCTGGCTGGTCCGCCCCCGCAGTGATGGCGGTTGTGATTACGTAAGCTTCTTCCCCATCCATGGGGCGGTGGAGATGCGTGAAGGCAGCCACCTCCCCCCCCAGATGCCTCTGCTCAAGCGCCGCCGCCATCTCGCCGCCGACGAGGCTGACGCCTGCCGCCGCCTGCTCCAGCTTGAGGCCGGGTTCCGCCACAGCGACCCCCTGTTCTGACCTGGCCTGCGTACGCTCATTGCCATGAACCAAGGCTCACCCCCGGCACCGGGTTCCTCCGGTTTCCCACCCGATGGCCAGGACCC
>BJHE01000111.1 GCA_014191755.1 Cyanobium sp. | reverse complement strand
TGCGGATCCGCACGGAGGTGGTGACTCCAGCTGTGTGGAGGTTGCCGCTGCCCGGGGGTGAGCAACTGGAGCTGGTGGTGGTGGAGGGCAGGGAGTACCCGATCGGCTCCCCGAAGGAGGAGGCCGGCCGTGATCTGTACCCCCAGTTCCGCCAGAAGTGCGAGGGGGTGAACGTGGAGGTGCAGCGCACGGTGAACCTGAAGGCTTTCGCCCTGGTGCGCCATCCGCTCACCCAGGCCCAGTGGCGTGTCGTGGCGGCGTTGCCGCGACTGGAGCGCGACATCAGCTCGGCCCCCGGTACCTACGACGCCAAGGGACTGTGGGAGAGCTACGCCCAGCCCAGTAACCTGGCGGTAGACAGCGTGACCTGGTACGACTGCCAGGAATGGCTGCGGCGGCTGAACCGCTGGCTGGTAGTGCACTGGCAGGAGCAGGGTGGCCAGGGCGAGGCGCCCCAGCTCGCCCTGCCCAGCGAGAGCCAATGGGAGGTCGCTTGCCGCGCCGGTGCAGGCACACCCTTTCACTACGGCGACACGCTCGATGCCAGCTGGGCGAATGTCGACGGCAACTACACCTATGGCGCAGGCCGCAAAGGTGCCTACCGCCAGCGGCCGGTACCGGTGGGCTTCTTTGGTCTGGTGAACCGCTGGGGCCTGGCCGAGATGCACGGCCAGCTGCAGGAGTGGTGTGCCGATCGGTGGCACCGCAGCCCATGCGGCGCGAACCAAGGCAAGCGCCGTGGCTGGTTTGGTGGTGGCGGAACGCAACAGGAACTGTTGGATGGCAGTGCACTGGAGGGGGCCGATCCTGGGCTGGCAGAGGTACCCCTGGAACAACAAATGAGGCTGCTGCGCGGCGGCTCGTGGTTCTTCTATCCGCACTACGCCCGCGCCGCCTTCCGGGACTGCAACCTTCCGGGCAATGTCGACTCCAGCGTTGGCGTCCGTCCCGGCTGTTTCTCCCCCCCAGGCTCCCTTCTTGGTCCTTGAGCCCTTGGTCCCTTGGCCCTTGGGCTGTTTGGTTTTGCACTGGCTGTTGGGTTTTGGGGCTGCTGGGCTGTTTGGCTGGTGGTTCGGGCGCCGTAGGCGCCTCGATTTTTTTGCCTCCCCTCCAATGTTGGATCGTCTGCCGCAATGAGTGCCCCCAGCCCCACCCCCAGCCGCGGCGAACTGCCGATCATCCAGGCCACCATGGATCTGATCCAGTGGTTCGTGCCCCTGCTGAACCGCATGCCCCGCGATCACCGCTTTGGCCTCGGCGATCGCCTGGTGCAGGGCCTCTACGACCTGCTGGAGGGCATGGTCGCCGCCCGCTACAGCACCGCCAAGCTGGAGCGCCTCGAACCCCTCAACGCTCGCCTCGATTTGCTGCGCCTGCAGATCCGCCTGCTGCACAACTTCCAGTTGATCGATGATCGCCGCTACGAGCATGTGGCCCGTCTGGTGGAGGAGGTGGGTCGACAGCTCGGTGGTTGGATCAGCCAGCAGCGGCGCCAGGGCCAGACGGCCGCTCCGGCCTGAGCCTCCCCGGATGGCCAAGTCCCCACCGCCGCTGCGGGATCTCTTTCCCCGCATCACCAGCTTCCCCACGCTGCTCGCTGCCTACCGCAAGGCGAGCAAGGGCAAGCGCTACCGCCCCGATGTGCTCGCCTTTGCCGCCAACCTGGAGGCTGAACTGTTCCAGCTACAGCACGAGCTGCAGAGCTTCACTTACGCCCCCGGTCCCTACCGACAGTTCCTGGTTCGTGAGCCCAAACCTCGGCTGGTGAGCGCCGCCCCCTTTCGCGATCGGATCGTGCACCATGCCCTGATCGCGGTGATCGCGCCGCCGCTGGAGCGGCACTTCATCCCCACCAGTTACGCCAACCGCCGCGGCTACGGCAGCCATAGCGCCCTGCGCCGCTTTGCCCGGGCCTGCCACGACCATCGCTGGATCCTTCAGGCCGACATTCGCCTCTACTTCCCCTCCATCGATCACCTCGCGCTGATCGCCCAACTGGAGCGCCGGATTGCCTGCCCCGGCACCCTCTGGTTGCTCCGCTCCATCCTGGCCAACGGTGCCAGCGGTGGCCCCGCCATCGATGTCTTTCGCGGCGACACCCTGCTCACGCCCTTGGAGCGGCCGAGAGGCCTGCCGATTGGCAACCTCACCAGCCAGTTTCTGGCAAATCTTCACCTCGATGCCCTCGATCACCATCTGCGGGCACTTCCCGGCGTCAGGGCCAGCCTGCGCTATGTGGATGATCTAGCCCTGTTCGCCAATCAGCCGGAGCCGTTGCAGCAGGCGCTGGCCGTTCTGCAGGAAGACCTCGCTGGCCTGCGGCTCAAACTGAATCCGAACAAAACCCACCTCCACCGAACCAACATCGGTGCCAGTTTTGTGGGTTTTCGTCTGATCGGCGGTCGCATTCGTCCCCGCAACCACAGTCTGCTCCGCATTCGCCGGGGCCTGCGGCATTGCGATCGGGCTATCGCCCAGCGTCGGCTCAGCAAAGAGAGGGCCCGCGCCTCGGCCCTGAGCTGGAACGCCCACCTAGCCCATGGCCACACCCTCCAGCTGCGCCAGCGTCTGTTCGCGCCCCATAGCTTCTGCACTGGCTTGCCCCCACTCCCGCAGTACAGACTTCTGAGGTAAGTCGCCAACCGGAACAGCAATCACCCGGTCAACGTCAACACCAACAACAGCGTTCGCCCCAGCTGCCTCCTCCCCCCAGCACCCTTCACCCTCAGAGCCGTGGAAGGGATTCCAGCGGGAGTGAAAAAAGGGGCACAGACCCAAGGGCACAGACCCGCTCCGGTGATCGGCGATCCCCGCTGGTAAGGCCTGCCCCGAGCCAGCGTCCGCACGATCCGCACTACCCCAGCCCACGGCTCTATGGCCCCAAACCTGGGTGATACGGTGGGCCTTCACTCTTGTTTCCCCCAGCCAGCGGTGGCATCCCAGAAAGAAATGCCTGAGAACATATAAGCTCCACACACCATGGATCTCATCACTGGGTATATCCTCAATCACTTTCTCGGTTTGGCAGCGAACCTGCATTCCGATTACATCATCACGGCGCCGAAAGATAGACAAGCGGCACAATTTCTGGAAGCTGATCAGGCTCGCGAGGCACTGAAAGCCTGGCGTTCAATTGCCGACGATTTCCGCATCGCTTGCCTTGAGTTGGCAGACCAGCATGAACAGCTGTGGGTTTCGCCGGCCCAGAAGCAGTTGCGGCCGTTGTTGCGCGACCCGAGTTTTCATCAGGATTTCGTCGAGTGGCTGCAAGTTGGTGGCATTGAGGAGGGAGAACCAGTCAAGGCGCGCATGATTCAGAAGATGGAGGTCCTGCTTTCGGGAGCTGAGATTAGCGAGGAACAGCGCCAGTTTTTGCACAACCATTTCTTTGCTGCCCTGGATAAGGCGGTCTTTGCGGATGATGTTCTTTCGCGATGGCGCTTCGATCTCAGTCTTCGCTTTCTGCGAGAGCAAGTTGCTGAAGGAAAACGATTGGCTGAGGAAGCTGCAGGGAAGTATGCACCAGAGCGTCAATTGGCTGCACTTGAGGCTTATTGCCGCCACGCCTTGTTGAGTTGGGACATTATCGACCTTGCCAGTTTGCCGAATGACCCAGATATCGCCACCCAAAGGCTGCTGTTGCGGCAGCTGTATATGCCACTACGTATTGGATTTGAAGCGCAACAGTCTGATCGCGATGATCATGTCATGCTGGTCAACCTCGAGCAACAGCGTGAAGCTTCCCGCCTGCGCGATGCCGGCCGTCGCGATGCACGTGATGCGCACGCGACCCATGCCCTAACCGACCCGGTGGCGATTGGCGAGCGACTTGGGACTGGCCAGCGTTTTGTTGTGCTTGGAGACCCGGGGGGTGGCAAAACCACCATGCTGCGCTGGCTGGCCACGGCCTCTCTGCTCCGCCATATCAACGACCCCGCCTTTGACCAGCTACCGGATGTCCAGACACTGCCAGAACAGAACTGGATTCCTGTGTTGATTCGCTGCCGCGAGATTGGCGACGATGATCTGTGCCGCTCATTCAAAGATGTGCTGAAGATGCATCTTGATAAGTCAGAACTTCAGCCTCAAGAAGCCCAAGTGATGTTTGCTGTGATCCTCGATCGGCTCGCCAAAGGTGAGGTGCTGCTGTTGGTGGATGGGTTGGATGAGATCAGCAACCTGCGAGTGCGGCAGGCCTTTTGCCAGCAGCTGGAACGCACCGCCGTGCGTTATCCAAATGCGCCGATCCTGGCGACCTCTCGGATCGTTGGTTATCGCGACATGCCCGATCGTATGCGCACAGGATTTGCCCATGGTGTGATCGGCGACTTGCATCCAGAAACCAAAGACTTGTTTGCTAAGCGCTGGGTGGAGGCGACCGAGGCACACCAGTCCAAGGCGAACCGGGAGAGAAGTGCGAAAGACCTGATGGCAGCCTTGCGTTCGTCTGATCGGATCGAGCGGCTCACCAGCAATCCGATGTTGCTGACTACCATGGCATTGGTGAAGCGAAAGGTAGGAAAGTTACCTACGCGCCGCCATAAACTCTATGCCGAAGCTGTTTCAGTGTTGCTGAACTGGAATCCAAATGTTTACACCGTGATTGAGGATGAAGAGGCTTTACCTCAGTTGGCTTTTCTGGCCTACGAGATGTGCCGCCGCGGTGTGCAGCAGCTTTTGGGGGAGGAAGTGCTGGATCTGCTGGATCAATTGCGTGACGATTATCCGAAAATCCGTGCGCTACGTCAACGAAGTTCGCAGGAATTCCTGCATCTTCTCGAGGAGCGCTCTGGTCTGTTGATGCGATCTGGTGTGCACTGGCAGCCAAATCATGCGCAGGAAAAAGCTATCTGGGAATTTCGCCATCTCACCTTTCAGGAATACCTCGCTGCTGTGGCTTTAAACATGGGCCACTACAAGGGCCGTGACGCCAGTCAATCTCTGGCCATGCAGGTAGCCCCCCTCGCCTCACCCTCGCCCCAAGAGGCTCAGGAGACAGGCGATTTCCAGGAGAGCGTTGATGCTGTTTCCGACTCCTGGCGTGAGGCTTTGCGACTGCTGGTTTCGATCTGCAGGAACGATGATGTCGATGCCGTGCTTAAGAGCATCCTCGACCCGAGCCCCGGCGAAGAAGCGGAGAGCACCCAGAGGCCGAGGGTAATCCTGGCGGCCCAATGCCTGGCCGAGGAACCGAATGTCGACGAAGCCACGGCCCGTGAGGTGCTGAAGCGGTTGGCAGCGTCGATTGGTGAGAATGACGGGATCGCCGCCATCGAATCAAGCCTGGAGAAGGTGGCACTGGAGGTGTGGCATTCTCATCCAGACCATCGCAATGCCCTGCAAGCGTGCTTGCTGGAAGCCTTCGCTGAGCCAGCCACCTCCATGGGGCGCCACTGCGGCGCGGTGTTGGCCCAGCTCCTTGGTGCATCCAATTCCATCACCACCGAGGCGGAAGAAGAGAGCCTGGGGACGATGCGCCACTGCCTGGCCTCTTCTGACGACTCGGAAGCAATCTGCGCAGCCCTGCAGGTGCTGGAACTGGCCTTTCAAGGATTGCTCGGTGGGAGAGAGGGGCTGGAGCAGAATTTGCTGGCGCTGCTCGGGCGTGGTAGCGCGTGTGCCCATGGGGCTGCATGGGCGCTGGCTTGGTTGAGCGTGGACGCACCCACGGATCGGGCAAAACGCGGCTCCTTCTCCAACAACCGCCTGAATCCCCCTGTTTTGGCCACGGTGTGGGAGGGAGTGGGCGGTGGTGGTGGCTGGCAACCAACCGAAGAACAGACGGAGCTGCTGTTGGGGGCTCTTGAGCGAGCCGAGGCCTCCGATGGCGATGAGAAGCGCTACCTAATACCGCTCATTGCCAAGACGGCTCAGCCCAGATTCGTCTTACCCCTTCTGGGTTGCCTGGCGGATGCCGATGCCGCCGTACGGAAGGCGGCCTGTGAAGCCCTGGCCTGGTTGGCGAACCACCTGCTCGCCCCCCTACCTGCTGCCCAGCTTGCAGCCCTGGAGGAGCAGGTTGGCGCGCGCTTGGTGAGGAACGAATCATTGGCGGATTCGGAGCGCTGTGAGGCGCTGATGGTGCTGGCGTTGTTTGGGGGGGATCGGCTGTTGCGAGAGGTGTTGGCGGATCAAGGAGCACCTGTGGCGCTGCGGCGCCAGGCGGCAGAGGGCTTGGGGCTGGTGGCGTTTCGGTGCGCCGATGGTGATCAACGGCAGCGCCTGCGGCAGGAGTTGGAGGGCTGGTTGCGCAGCGATGGTCTGAATCTGTTGGTGACGGATGAGGCGGGTTGGGCGGAGCACGACCGGCGCCTGCCACCCCTGCAGGGAATCTCCAGGGGGTTGCAACTGGCGGCCTCCGCCGACCTGCCCCTGCTGGGCAACGTCCCTGGCCGGGAGGTGCCGATGCTCACGCTCACTGCTCTGCAGGAAGGGGAGGGCCTGCGCATCCGCACGGAGGTGGGGACCCCGCCGGTGTGGCAGCTGCCGTTGCCGGGCGGCGAACAGCTGGAGCTGGTGGTGGTGGAAGGCCGGGAGTACCCGATCGGTTCGCCGGAGGAGGAAGAAGGCCGTGATGTGTACTCCCTGTTCCGCCGGAAGTGCGAGGGGGTGAACGTGGAAGCCGAGCGCCGGGTGGTCCTCAGGGATTACGCGCTGGTGCGCCACCCGCTCACGCAGGCGCAATGGTGCGCGGTGGCGGCGTTGCCCCGACTGGAGCGGGACCTGAATCCCACCCCTGGCAGCCATAAGCCAGACGACCTCTGGGAACGCTTTGCCCAGCCCGGCGGCCTGGCGGTGGAAAGCGTGAGCTGGAACGACTGCCAGGAATGGCTGCAGCGCCTGAACCGCTGGCTGAAGGAGCAGTGGCCGGAGTTCGGCGGCGAGGGGGATGCGCCCGTGTTTGGCCTACCCAGTGAGAGCCAGTGGGAGGTGGCCTGCCGGGCCGGGGGGAGTACACCCTTCCATTTCGGCGACACGCTCGATGCCAGCTGGGCGAATTACCAAGGCGGCTCCACCTACGGCCCTGGCCGCACTGGTGATTACCGCCAGCGACCGGTGCCGATGGGCTTCTTTGGTCTTGTGAACCGCTGGGGGCTGGCGGAAATGCACGGGCAGCTGCTGGAGTGGTGTGCTGACCAGTGGCATCGCGATCCAAGGGACGGCTCGACTGGCGACGGGAGCCCATTGGAAGACCCGGATGCAGATCTGGAAGGAAATCAGGAACAGGCCTACAGGCTGCTGCGCGGCGGCTCGTGGATCGGCGCTCCGCTCGGCGCCCGCGCCGCCTTCCGGAACGGCGGCCCTCCGGGCTATGTCCTCGCCCTCGTTGGCGTCCGTCCCGGCTGTTTCTCCCCCCCAGGCTCCCTTCTTGGTCCTTGAGCCCTCGGGCCCTTGGCCCTTGGCTGTTTGGCTTTGCCCTGGCTGTTGGTTTGCTGGCCGTTTGTTGCTCCGGGATGGCGCCGCAGGCGCCTCGAATGATTTTTCATTTCGCTCCACCTATCCCCCTCTGCTGCGCACCTAAGTTGCAATGGAGGGCGGGTCGCCCAGCTGCTGCGCGGCGGCTCGTGGATCAACAATCCGCACAACGCCCGCGCCGCCTTCCGGAACAGCAACCACCCGGACACTGACAACACCAACGTTGGCGTCCGTCCCGGCTGTTTCTCCCCCCCAGCACCCTTCACCGTCAGAGCCGTTGGAAGGGATTCCAGCGGGCGTACCCGAAGGGTCACAGACCCGAGGGTCCAGACCCGCTCCGGTGATCGGCGATCCCCGCTGGCAAGGCCTGCCCCGAGCCAGCGACCGCACGATCCGCACAGCCCCGGCTCACTGCCCCATGGCCCTCGTGACCTGGGTGATTCGGTGGGCTTTTGCTGCCCTCACACCCACCACACATCCCCCTCGCCATGGGCGACCTGCAGCTCCCGCGCCCGCCGCAAGGCTGCGCTGCGCAGCACCAGCCGGCAGCGCGCTGAGGGGGCAGCAGAGCAATCGAGCAGCCACAGGCGCACCCAGCGGCGATCACCCCCCGCCGGCTGGAGCTCGATGCCGATGGAGAGAGGGGAAGCCATGGTGGTACCGGGAAGGGCAGCGGCCCTGCTCCCCGGAAGGGGCATCCACCACCGAACCCGATCCGGTTCCCCGGCCCCCTCTCCACCAAGGCAGCGCGAGCTCAGCGTGGCCATGGAGGGCGCAGCGCAGAGTGTGAGGGCCTGGGCGGAGCCTTGGAGGGGGAACCCAGGAGCTGGTGGGGCAGCAGGGGAGCTGCAGCTGGAGCCCCACACTTCACGGGTTCGCTGCCGCTGTGGGGTCAGTTGTGCAGCGGCTATGCCTCTGACGTTCACCGCCCCGGCCGGGATCTGGTGCCGAGCGGTCTGAGCTGCTGTGCTGCGTCCAGAAGACAGAAGGGAGACGAGCCGCCTTGGCTCAATCGCCCGCTTTGCCGGCAAGCCAGCCCTGCAGGTCGTCGGGGCCGGTGAAATCGAGCAGATCCTCCGCTAGCTGCTCCAGACGCGGCAGAGGCATGGCGGCGAGGCGTTCCTGGCAGACCGGATCCAGGCTGCCGAAACGTCGTACCAACTGGCGGATGGCGAGAGCGGCGGCTTGCTGCTGCCGGCCGGCTTCCAGTCCCTCCTCGCGGCCTTCCTGCCTTCCCTCCTGCCTTCCCTCCTCCAGGATCTCCTGGACCGCGCGGGTGTGGCGCAACTCCTGCAGCGGCAACCCGGCGATCATCAGAATCTCCTCCTTGCTCAGCT
>BJHE01000110.1 GCA_014191755.1 Cyanobium sp. | reverse complement strand
CTTTGAACTGGTGGCGGTGCGGCATGAGCTGGCCCACTCCCGCCGCCACCTGGCCAGCTGGATGCAAGCGCAGCGGATCGGCCTGCCGGCCTGGGCCCAGCCGGCCAGCGCCCGGGTGGTGTGTGAACCCCTGGGCTGCGTGCTGATCCTCGGCCCCTGGAACTACCCCTTCCAGCTGTGCCTCCATCCCCTGGTGAGCGCCCTGGCAGCCGGCAACACGGCTGTGCTCAAGCCCTCCGAGCACGCCCCGCGCACCGCCGAGCTGATCGCCCGCCTGATTCCCCGCCATTTCGCCCCGGAAACGGTGCAGGTGGTGCTCGGCGATGGCCAGGTGGCGGCCGCGCTGCTGGAGGAACGCTTCGACCACATCTTCTTCACCGGCGGTGAACGGGTGGGATCCATGGTGATGACCGCCGCGGCCCGGCAGCTCACGCCGGTGACCCTGGAACTGGGCGGCAAGAGTCCCGCCATCGTGCTGGCTGACGCCGACCTCGAGGTCACGGCGCGGCGGCTGGCCTGGGGCAAGGGCCTCAATGCCGGCCAGACCTGCGTGGCCCCCGACCACCTCCTGGTGGTGCCCGAGATCCGCGAGCCCCTGGTGGCGGCGCTTAAGCGGGAGCTTGAGCGTCTCTATGGCAGCGATCCGCTCACCAGCCCCGACCTGGGGGCGATCGTGAACGAGCGGCGTTTCGGCCACCTGAGCGGCCTGCTGGAGGGGGCCGCCGGCCGGGTGCTGGCGGGCGGCCAGACCGACCCGGCCCGGCGGCGGATCAGCCCCACCCTGATCGCGGTGGAGGATCCCGATCACGATCCCCTGATGCAGGAGGAGCTGTTTGGCCCCCTGCTGCCCCTGGTCACGGTTGCCGACCTGGAGGAGGCGCTCCAGCGGGTCCGCCGGGGTGCCAAGCCCCTGGCGCTGTACCTGTTCAGCCGCAGCCGCGGGGCCCAGGATCGCCTCCTGACCACCACCAGCTCGGGCAGCGTGGCGTTCAATGATGTGGTGGTGCAGGCCGGGATTGTGAACCTCCCCTTCGGAGGCGTGGGGGCCAGCGGCATGGGGGCTTACCACGGCGAAACGGGATTTCGCACCTTCTCCCACCGCCGCAGCGTGGTGGCGCGCCCGTTCCGCTTCGACCTTCCCTTCCGCTACCCCCCCTACGGCAATCGACTCGCTCTGCTGAAGCGACTGCTGGGTTAGCGATTGCTGCTGGGCTGCGGCATCCAGGCCCCATTCCGGAAGATTCATCCGCAGGGGGGGCTGGGCGAGCCCTTGCGGGGCCCTTAACGTGCCGCCATTGCCTTCCGGGTGTCCATGCGCCGCTCCCTCGCCGCCCTCGCCCTTGCCCTGGTGCTGCCGCTGCCGGCCCTGGCCGGAGATGTCACGGTGAAACCGGGCGAGACCCTCTCCGAAATCGCCGACCGGCTAGGCATCAGCATGAAGCGGCTGATGGAGCTGAACGGCATCAACAAGGCCGACCACGTGGAGGTGGGTCAGAAGCTGAAGGTACCCGGCCGAGCAGGTTCCAGCAGCCGCTCCTCCGGAGGTGGCGCCGTGGCCACCGGCCGGCTGACCGTGCGGGAGGGCGACACCCTCTCCGAAATTGCCGCCCGCCAAGGCATGAGCCTCAACCAGCTGATCGCCCTCAATGGCCTCAGCAAGGCCGACCACGTGGAGGTGGGCCAGACCCTCAAGGTGACCGGCAAGGTGGCGACAGCCGCCGCACCAACCCCGTTCCGCAAGGGCGCCACCGTGCACGTGGTGCGCTCCGGCGAAAGCCTCTCGGCCATTGCCGATGGCTACGGGGTACCGATGAGTCGCCTGGTGGCGATCAATGCCATCAACGATCCCGACCACGTGGAGGTGGGCAGCCAGCTGAAGCTCAAGGGAGAACCGGCGGCGCCCCGGCCCCGCCCCGTGGTGGCCGCGACGCCCCGGCCAGTGGAGGCCGCCGCTCCCCGGCCGACCCCGGCTCCGGCCCCCCAGGAGCGCCCGGTCCAGGCCACGGCTCCCCGGCCGGAACCCACCGCCGCAGCCGAAGTGCCGAAGGCCAGCCAACCGGTGGTCACCCAGGCGATCGCCAGCGCCACCGTCCCAGCCGCCTCCTCCTGGCAGCCCACCCCGACGGCGACCGCCAGCCAGCCGATCAGCTCCGTTGCCACCGCGGTGGCAGCCCCGGTCCGCACGACCCCCGTGGCGAGAACCCCAATCGCCGCAGCCGCGGCGGCGGCCAGCACCCCGGTGGCGGCGGCCGTGCCCACCCCCCGCCCGAGAACCGCGGCAGCGAGCATCAGTCCGCGCCCCGTGGCCCCTCAAACCAGAACAGCGGCGGCGACCGCCGTCCAGGCCAGCGCACCCGCCGCCGCGGTGGCCACCAACAGCTGGCGCCGCTACGGGCCCCTCCAGGTCGACTGGTCGAACTGGCAGCCGATGGGCGGCAGCCTGGTGGCACCGATCCTCAATGCCAAGGGCGACACTCTGTACCTCGCGATCAATTGCGGCGCCCGCAAAATGAATGCCACCAGCGCGGCCGGCGACTGGCGCACCTGGGATGATCCCCAGGCCGACTTCGAGCGGCGGCTCGTGAACGATCTCTGCAGCAGCCGCGGCTAATCCGGATCAGACCCACCATGGCTGGGAACTGATCCACCGGGCCTTAGCGGGCCCCGGCGCACACCGGACTCTTCAGGCCGCCCAGTGCAGGGGCCAGGGATCCCGCAGGTAGTGCTCGGCAACAGGCCGCAGCCAGAGCCTCTGGGAACCGTCATCGCTCTCGCTGAGCAGCTCCTCCTGCACGAGGCGGCGGGCCAGCCAGGCCCAGCGCTCCTGATCCAGACTGGATCCCTCCGCCAGCTGTTCGGCGAGGCTGCGCAGATCCCGCCCCCGGCGAGCCCCCAGGGCTTGGAGCACCATCTCCACCTGAGTCGACCAGTCAGTCCCACCAGAACGGTGCAGACAGCTGTCACAACAGCCGCAAGGGGGCACCAGTTCCCCCACCGCCAGCAGCAGGGCCTGCTCGCGGCAGTTCTCCCCCTCTGCCACCGCCTCCATGCGGCGCAGTTGCCGCTGGGCCTGTTCCTGACGCAGACGTTCCGCCTCCTGGAGTGCCTCCGGTCCAGGCTGCCCCGAGGAGCGGATCGCCCAGCCCAGGCTCACCCGGTCGGCCGGATCGAAGAGCACCAGGCAGCGGGCCGGCAGACCATCGCGACCGGCGCGGCCGGATTCCTGCAGGTAGCCCTCGGGACTGGCCGGCAGATCGAGATGGAGCACCAGACCCACATCGGGGCGATCCACCCCCATGCCGAAGGCCACGGTGGCCACGAGCACCGGTGAGGGGTGGTCCTGGAAGTGCTGCAGCGCCAGCTGGCGGCTTTCGGGATCCAGGCCGGCGTGATAGGCGATCGCCTCGATGCCGGCACCCCCGAGCCGGGTGGCCCATTGCTCCACCGAGCGGCGGGTGCGCGCATAGATCAGCACGGCGCCCCGGGCCCCACGCACAGCCTCCAGCACCTGGGGCAGGGGATCGGCGGGTCGCAGGGCCATGCCATAGCTGAGATTGGGGCGGCGGGCCGAACGCACCTGCACCAGCGGGCTGCGGAGCTGGAGCAGGCGGATGATGTCGGCCCGGACCTGGGGCCCGGCCGTGGCGCTCAGGGCCACCAGGGGCACCCCGGGGCAAAGGGAACGCAACTGGCCCAGACGCCGGTAGTCGGGCCGGAAATCGTGGCCCCAGGCGCTGATGCAGTGGGCCTCGTCCACCGCTATTGCCACCAGCTGACCCGCTTCGATCACATCCTCGAGCAGTTGGCGGGTGGCCTCCGCCTGCAGCCGCTCCGGAGCCAGATAGAGAAGGCGCAGGCGGTGATCCCGCAGGCGCTCCAACAGTTGGCGGCGCTCCTGGGGGGAGAGGCCCCGGTGCAGGCAGGCAGCGGCAACACCGCGGCGCTGCAACTGGCTCACCTGGTCCTGCATCAGGGCCACCAGGGGCGAGACCACCACCACCAGTCCCTGGCGCACCAGGGCAGGCAGCTGATAGCAGAGCGACTTGCCAGCCCCAGTGGGCAGCACCGCCAGGCAGTCCCTGCCGGCCAGCAGCGCCTCCACCACGGCCCGCTGGCCCGGCCGGAAAGTCTCCCAGCCGAAGTGCCGATGCAGCGCCTGGGCGAGCGGATCGTCCGGCGCCATCAGCCTCCATCCCTGGTGTATCGCGCACACTACCTGCCCCAGGGGTGGCGGCGCTGGGTGTACCCGCGGCGGCCAACCGGACTCTCTGGCGGGCGACTCCCGACGGTCCGCCCACCCTGTCTTTGGTGGAGTTCCTGAGCCGCGCAGCCAGGGGATGCCGGCTCCCATGGCGCTCATCAAATCGGAGACCATGCCGTGCCCTGCATGATGCGCCGAAGCTTCAAAGGGCCCTAGGGGTCAGCGGGGAGCCCCATCGCCACCATCCCGCGAGGGCAGCGGCGGCCCCTCCAGCCGGTCTGGCGACTCCTCCACCAGCTGCAGCCGCAACCGCTTGCCCCCCGCCAGCTCTCCCAGGGAAACGCGCAAGGTGCTGCCGCTGAGACTTTGCAAAGCGGTGAGCAACTCCCGCAGATGGGGCGTGCTGCTGCCACTTTCCACCCACAGCCTCTCCTGCAGCCCCCCCAGCCGCCGCCAACTGGTGTGGAGCTTGAGCACGGCGCTCTCCAGGGCCTGGGCCTGACCCACGGCATCGGCCAGGAGGCCCAGGGCATCGAGCCGCTGCGCCTCCTGGAGGGCCTTCTCGAAATCCAGGTCCCCCTGCTGAAAGGCGCGCACGGCCAGGCTGGCCTCGGCGGCGCGGTGCAGCCAGCGGGCCGTGTGGGTCACATCCTTCACCCGCTCGAGCTCGGGCTCCTCCCGCAGCACCCGGCGCAGATCGTCCTGCTGCTCCTCCGGGAGGCGGGCCAGCTCCTTCACCAGGGGGGCCACGGCCCGGGGGGGCAGCAGGTTCTCGGCGGTGCGTTGGCGGATCTCCTCAGGCAGCAGGGGGCTGGTGGCGGCCAGGAACTCATCCGAGAGCCGCCGCACCTGCTTGCGGGTGATCGGCAGGCCCCCGTTGGCGGCCTCACTGATCATTTGCTGCACCTCCGGTTCCGCCTGGGCCGTTTCCAGAAAGGCCCGCTTGGAGAACTGATTCACACTGTCTGGCTCCAGCAGCCCCTCGCCCACCAGGTTGTCGGCCGAATCGGCCAGCTGGATCAGGGAGTAGGCGCGGGTCTTGCTGATCTCCCGCTCCCGCAGCCATTGCAGGAAACCGGTGCCCCGTCCCTCGCCGCCGCGCTTCTCGCGGTCCCGCACCGCCCGTAGGATGCGGCCGCGCCAGATCTCGGTCTGAAGGTCGAAGCGGTCGCACACCGCCCAGGCCTCCTCCAGGCGAGCCAGAAACTCCATGGTGCTGATGTCGTCTTGCCCGGGATCGGGCAAATCGAGGCTGAGCACGGGAGCCTCGGTGAAGACCATGGGAGCGCGGCAGGGAGAGGGGGGATGCTGCCACGCCCTTCCGCGGGAGGCTCCGCATCGCCCCCCGCACCACACCCGATCCGAAGGCGGGCGATGGCCCTCGGGAGCGTCAGGCGTGTGCCCAAAGCGCAGGCCGGCAGAGCCCTCGGCGAGGTGCAGGTGCAGGTGCAGGCCGAGGGCAGCGCGACCGCCGCGCCCCCGTTGTGCAGGCCCCAGGTGTGGACAATCCCCTCCAGACCACCCAGAGCAGCAGAACGGAGGGCAAACGACGAATCGTGACGTCCCCGCGTTGCAGACCTCTCATCAACGGTAGGGTCAGGCCGAAAGCCACCCGATCGAACGCAGCAGCGATGGCCATCTCCCGCGGCGACAAAGTGCGCATCAAGCGCCCCGAGTCCTACTGGTTCAACGACGTGGGCACCGTGGCCTCCGTCGATACCTCCGGCATCCGCTACCCGGTTGTGGTGCGCTTCGACAAGGTCAACTACAGCGGCATCAGCGGCTCCGAAGGCGGCCTCAACACCAACAACTTCGCTGAGAGCGAACTCGAGCAGGCCTGAGGTCGCCGGCAATAGCGACTCGGCACCAAGTCCTCCACATCCGACGACCTCGCCGTGCCGGAATTGCCCGAGGTCGAAACCGTTCGCCTGGGTCTGCAGCGTCAGACTCAGGATTTTTTGATTGGCAGGGTTGAGGTTCTCCGGGATCGGGCCATCGCCGCCCCCCCCGATCCGGCCCTGTTTCGCCTGGCCCTGGAGGGATGCAGGATCCAGCAATGGAGCCGCCGCGGCAAGTACCTGTTGGCGGAGCTGCGCCATCCCGATGGTCAACAGGCGGGGATCTGGGGCGTCCATCTGCGCATGACCGGCCAGTTCCTATGGCTCGGAGCTCCCGAAGGGGCCAGGTGCGGCCCAGCAGGAGATTCCGATCCCGGTCAACACACTCGCGTGAGGATCTGGGAGCAGAGCGGCGCGGAGCTGCGTTTCATCGACACCCGCAGCTTTGCCCAGATGTGGTTCGTACCACCGGGCAGAGCCGTGGAGAGCGTGATCACCGGACTAGCGAGGCTGGGCCCGGAGCCGTTTGATCCTGGCTTCAGCGCCGCCTACCTCCAGGAACGGCTGCGAGACTCCCGGCGACCGATCAAGAGTGCCCTGCTCGATCAATCGCTTGTGGCGGGCATCGGCAACATCTATGCCGATGAATCCCTCTTTGCCGCCGGAATCCTGCCTCAGACCGTGAGTGGCCGGTTGGGAAGCCAAAGGCTGGAGCGGCTGCGGGGGGCGGTGGTGGAGATCCTGGAGACCAGCATCGGGGCCGGTGGCACCACCTTCAGCGACTTCCGGGATCTCACCGGCACCAACGGCAACTATGGCGGCCAGGCCTGGGTCTACAGGCGTGGCGGCCTGCCCTGTCGTCGCTGCGGAACCCTCCTGATGCGCGATCGGCTGGCCGGACGCAGCACCCATTGGTGTCCCTGCTGCCAAAAGTGAACGTCCTGTGACAGTCCCAGGCGCAGTCCAGCCGATAGGACGTCTCCTTGAGGCCTTGAGTCAGTCAGGGGTGGTGGCTGCATGGAACCCCTCGAGCTGGCTCAGCCCCTCGCCGCCTAGCCTGTTCATGCCTGGAGAGCCGCGCCCCGGCACCGAGCTTTGCCCCGTGCGCACCGACCCGCCGTGCCCCCCGTGCCCCCGCTAGATCGCAACGCCTCCACCAGGTTCTCCGGGGATGAAGAAGGCAAGCTCAGAGAGGAACTCTGCGAGGCAATGGCTGCCATTCATCAGCGGGGCTGGTGTGATGGCACCGGGGGCAATTTCAGCTGCGTGCTCAAGCGGGAGCCCCTGCTGCTGCTGATGGCGCCCAGTGGCGTGGACAAGGGCAGGGTGCAGCCTCAGGAGCTGATCGTGGTGGATCGCGACAGCCAGGTCAGCCGTGGAAGCGGCAGGGCCAGCGCCGAAACCCTGCTCCATCTCGCCATCGTGAACGAAACTGGGGCTGGTGCCGTGCTCCATACTCACTCCCAGGCCGGTACCTTGTTGTCCCAATGGAGCTGGGAGTGGGCGGTGAGATCTGCATCGGCAGCGCGGACCCTCAAGCCAGAGGCTGAGGCCCTGGAAGAAGGGCATGGAGTAATGGGGCTCCAGACAAGGGCAGGGTCACGATCACCACAAGCCGAGGCAGGGGGCTTTGAAGAGGCCGGTGGAGAGGCCAGTGGAGAGGCCGGTGAAGAGGATGTAGTCGCCTATCTAGAGGTACGCAACCTCGAGATGTTGAAGGGTATTGCCGGCATCACCACCCACCGGAGCGAAGTGCGAGTTCCGGTGCTGGCGAACGACCAGGATCTGGCCAGACTCAGTCGCAGGGCCGTTCCCCACTTGGGCAGGGCTCCCGCAGGACTGCTAATCGCCGGCCATGGCCTCTATGCCTGGGGGCTGGAGCTGAGCGAGGCCCGTCGCCATCTGGAGATCCTTGAGTTTCTGCTGGAGCAGCGTTGGCGGCAACTCCTGCTGGAGGCCCTGATGGAGCAAGGCCTGGGCTCAGCTCCAGCCAACCTGGGGCAGAGGAGCTGAGGTGATGGACATGATCCTGTGGGAGGGCATCAGCCATGTGCTGCTCGACATCGAAGGCACCACCTGCCCGGTCAGTTATGTGACCGAGACCCTTTTCCCCTACGCCAGCGCCAACCTCGCCCCTTACCTGGAGACCCATCAGCAGGAGGCCAACATCAGAGCGTTGATCCAGGAGCTGGCGACTCTCTGGCAGCAGGACACCGATGAGGAAGCCAGGGACCTCCTCGGCCTCTCCAGGCAGTCCGCCGAGCTGAGCGGTGTGGGTGGGATCCTCCCCTACCTGACGTTTCTGATCCGCCGCGATCGAAAGGTGACGCCATTGAAGGATCTTCAGGGAAAAATCTGGGCCGATGGCTATGCAAGGGGTGAACTGGTTGGCCCCCTGTTTGATGATGTGCCCACAAGCCTGAGTCGCTGGCAGCAGGAGGGGTTGGTGCTTGCCGTGTATTCCAGCGGTTCGATCGCAGCTCAACAGTTGATCTACCAGCACAGCAACCACGGCGATCTTCGCTCCCTGTTCAGCCACTGGTTCGATACCCATACGGGCTCTAAACACGATCCCAGCAGCTACACACTGATTGCCGAGACAATGGGATGTGCGCCCCAGGCCATCCTGTTTGTGAGTGACTCAGACTCTGAACTCCAGGCAGCGAGCCAGAGTGGGCTCCAGGTCGTCTGCAGCCAACGCGAAAGCGACAAGTTGAAAGGCCTCAAGACCTATCCTTCCATCAACACCTTCCACCAGATCCAGCTCAAGCTCCAGCACTAACAAGAAAGCCTTTCAGTCTTATAAGCACAAAAAAGCCACCCCAAGAGGTGGCTTTTCGATCGTGTCCTCTCGACACGTCACAACACCTACTGTTGAATACGGCAGATGGTGGGGAAAGTTTTACCTGGCATCGCGCTATTTTCGCAGGGGG
>BJHE01000109.1 GCA_014191755.1 Cyanobium sp. | reverse complement strand
CCCCAGCTGGCCGCCAGGGCATCCAGCCGGGGATCGGCCTTGCCCGGATCCGGGCCACGCCGGCGTGCCTGCTGCAGGGCTTCGAGGGCACCAGTGTTATTCCCCCGGGAGTGCCGCAGCAGGGCCAGGCCGATCAGCGGCCGTTGGTCCTCGGGAAAGGCCAGCGCCAGTTCCTGGTAAGTGCGTTCGGCCGCGGGAGCCTGATCAAGCTTTTGCTGGAGTTCGGCCAGCAGCAGGCCCACGCCCAGCGCCTCCGGTTTGGGTTCGGGCCTGATCAGACCCCCGTACACCCCCTTCACCTGGGTTTCGGCGGCGGCTGCCTCGCCACGCTCCAGCCGGATCAGCGTGAGCAGCTGCAGGGCATCGATCTGACTGGGTGAGCGGTTGAGGATCTGGCGCAGTTCCCGTTCTGCCCCGGCGGCATCTCCCTGGTCCCGTCGTAGCTCGGCCAGCATCAGCCGCAGCGCCCAACGGTCGGGTTCACGGTCGGCCATGGGCTCGAGCACCGCGATCGCTTCGCTGCTGCGATCGAGGCCCACCAAGAGCTCAAGGTAGCGCTGGCGGTCGCTGTCGTTCGCGTCGCCCCGGACCACCTTCTGGCCCAGCAGGTCGCTCTCCTGCACCAGGGCGGCGCGGCGGCTGTCCACCTGGATCCCGCTGGCCTGTTGACGGCCGAGCCACCAGCCGCCGGCGAGGGCAACCAGGCAGAGGGCGATGGCCCCGGCCCCGGTCCAGAGGAGGGTGGCGCTGCTGCGGGTCGGAGTGGGCATCCAGGCGGGAGAGGGCGGTGCAACTCCAAGCGGAGACTACCTGCCGTGCTGGCTACATTGGCCCTGATCCGACCGTCCCATTCCAGGGCGTTCTCCTCTTCACCATGCGCGCCCACCCCATCTCCCCGGTCACCGAGCCGATGCAATACCGGGCCATCGGTGTGGTGCGTGGCCACTACGTGCCGAGCGATCCGGCCCAGCCCACCCGCGGGGTGATCCGCACCGCCGATGGCACCGAGCTGGAGGCGGTGGTGCTCGGTCGTCTGCTCACCCTGATGCGTCGCCACCTCGATCTGGAGCTGCCCCATCTCTGGGTGGTGTACCCCCGCAGCCGCGACGAGAACCAGCTCCATCTTCAAATGGTGGGGGTGTGGGAACCGAGCACCCTGGCTGCCCCTGATGCCCTGGCTGACGCTGATGCCCTAGCTGCCGCTGATTCCCCGCTGGAGGGGGAGGAGCCGGCGGCGGTGGAAGCCGCGCTTCCTTCCGATGACCTGGCGGAGGGGGACGACTACTTCTCGGTGCGCGGCGAGCTGATCTACACCCGGCCTGAAACCGGTGATCTGGTGGTGAAGGTGCGGCAGCTGCCCCGGGCGGACGGCAGCCGGCCGGTGCCGTTCAAGCTGCAGCTCCGGGGCGAGGTACCCCTGGAACACCTGCGCCACTTCGTGGCCCTCGATCTGCGCCGCCAGGGTCAGCAGCTCTGCCTGGAATCCTGTGAGGTGGTTGCTCCGCTGGCCCAGCGGGGCACCCGCGGCGGCAAGGGCCGCCGTGGTGGAGGTGCCGGCGGCGGGGGAGGTGGTGAACGGGGCGAGCGCCGTGGCACCGATCGCAGGCCCTCCGAGGCCGATAAGGGGCGTGGTCCGGGCCCGGCTCGCAGCCATGGGCAGGCCGTGAGCCGCCCCTCCCGTTGACCGCCGCGAACCGGCGATGAGCGGGGCGACGGCTGCGGGAGTTGCGGTGCTGGTGGTGACCCTGCTGGCGCTGGTGGGTCCCCTGCTGGGTCTTTCTCCCTGGTTCACCACCGCCCTGGTGGCGCTGGCCCTCACCAGCCTCACCGTGGATGCCGCCCGCTTCGGCGGCCGAGGCGGCCACCTGCTGGCCGAAACCCTGCCCGGGGGCCTGCTGCGTCTGCGCCGGATCGCTCTCCATGAGGCTGGCCATGTGTTGGTGGCCGAGCGGGAGGGGGTGGCCGTTGCCGCCATCCATGTGGGCAGCCTCGCCTGCCTGCGGGCGGGCCTCTCCGCCGGCGGCACCACAGTGCTGGCGCCCCCTGGCAGCGCCCGCCTTCCCCTTGAGGAGCTGCGCCGCTGGAGCCGGGTGCTGCTGGCCGGGATGGCCGCAGAAAGCCTGGTGTATGGCGAGAGTGAGGGGGGTGCCGATGATCGCTCCCTGCTGGGCAGGCTCTGGGGGTTGTCCGGCCAGGACGCGGCCACCGCCCAGATGGAGCAGCGGCGGGCCCGGCGTGAAGTGGAGCAGTGGCTTCGCGCCGAGCGGACCCGGCTGGAGGCTGAGGCCGATCGCCTCGCCCTTCAGGCTCCGCGCCTCGGCAGGCCGGACAGCCCCGAAGCCAGGCCATGACGCTCGCCCTGCTCGATTGCCCCACCGGTCTGGCGGGCAACATGCTGCTGGCCGCCCTCCTGGATCTCGAGGTGCCGGAAGCGGTGCTGCACGAGCCCCTGGAGGCCCTCGGCCTGGCCGGCCGTTACAGGCTGGTGGTGGAGGAGCGCCGCAGCGGCGGTCTGCGGGGCCTCCACCTGGCGGTGGAGAGCCTTGAGCCCGACCCACCCCACCGGGCCTGGGGGGAGCTGCGCGAGCGGATCGCCCAGGCCCCGTTGGATCCCGCCCTGCGGCAGCGGGTGCTGGCGGTGTTCACCCTGCTGGCCGAGGCCGAGGCGTCGGTGCATGGCCATCCGGTGGAGCGGGTGCATTTCCATGAGGTGGGGGCTCTCGATGCCCTTGTGGATGTGGTGGGGGTCTGCGCGGCGCTGCTGCATCTGGGGGTGGACCACCTGCTCTGCACCCCCCCGCCCGCCGGCCATGGCAGCGTGGCCACAGCCCATGGCCTGCTTCCCCTGCCCGCTCCGGCGGTGCTCGAGATCGCCCGGCTGCGTGGCATGCCCCTGGCCTCCAGCGCAGGATTTGCCCCCGGCGAGCTCACCACCCCCACCGGCGCCGCCCTGGTGGCCTGCTGGGCCAGCGGTTTCGGGCCCCACCCCGCCGCTACTCCAATGCGGATTGGGGTGGGCCTGGGCAGCAGGAAGCTCGATCGCGCCAATCTCCTGCGCCTCACCCTGGCGGAGCCCCTGCCGGCGGGCCCCGGGGCAACGCCGGTGGAAAATCTTGAGCCCCTGCTGGTGCAGCAGGCTCAGATCGACGACGCCTCGGCGGAGGATCTTGCCTTCCTGGTGGAGGCCCTGCGTGAGGCCGGAGCCGTGGAGGCGTTCAGCCAGCCGCTCAGCATGAAGAAGGGCCGGCTCGGCACCCTGGTCACGGCCCTGCTGCCGCCGGACCTGGCCCCGGCCCTGCGGCAGGTGTGGTGGCGCCACAGCGGCAGCCTGGGGGTGCGGGAGGCGTTGCAGCAGCGCTGGATCCTGCCGCGCCGCCAGGCCACCCTGGCCACCTCGCTCGGGCCCGTGCGGATCAAGTGGGCCCGGCTGCCGGAGGGCCGCTGGCGGGCCAAGGCCGAGGCCGACGACCTGGCCGCCCTGGCCCGCCGCCACGGGATGGCCCTGGGCCAGATCCGGGCTCTGGTGGAGGAGGCCCTGGCCGCTGCGGCCGCTCCGCAGGAGCCGGAGCCAGGCGATCCGGATCCTGATCGCCCGGCGGCGGGCGGCTCCGGAGCATCCGCCGCCGGGGCGCGAAGATCCCTGCCATGACCCTTCCCTTCCGGCCCCTGCTGGAGCGCCTGCGGGCCCTCAACGCCGGGCCGCCATGGCGCCCGAGATCCCGGCCGGGAACCACCCAGGCCTCCG
This sequence comes from Cyanobium sp., assembly GCA_014191755.1. Classification (GTDB taxonomy): domain Bacteria; phylum Cyanobacteriota; class Cyanobacteriia; order PCC-6307; family Cyanobiaceae; genus Cyanobium. Next base: position 5,244 of record BJHE01000109.1, on the reverse strand, counting down.
CCGGCTCCCTGCCCGCCCCGGAAGACTCCGCTTTGGCGCCGATCGCGGCATCCCCACAGGCGCCTGCGGCCCTGGGCTCCAGAGCGGCCACCGGCAGCCGTCGCTCCGCTGCTTCCCTCCTGGCGGCCCTGCGGGCCCGCCTCGGCAGGCTGCCCTCCCTGCCGGGTGGCCTGCGGCCCTGGATCACCCTGGCCAGCCTCGGCTTCGTGATGGCCGCCCTGCTCAGTAACGCCCGGCCGCTGCTGCAGCTGGGGCTGGATCCCCAGGGCTGGCTCTGGCTGGTGCTCGGCGTGGGCTTCAGCCTGCTCAGTGTGGTGGTGAACGGCCTGGCCTGGACCGTTTTGCTCCGTTGGCTCGGGCTGCGGCCCCGCTGGGAGGCGAGCGTGACCCACTTTATGGAGACCAACCTGCGCAAATTTCTGCCGGGTGGCATCTGGCACCTGGCGGCCCGGGTGCAGGCCCTGCGCCGAGGCACCGGTGGCGTGGAGCTGCCCCAGAGCGCGGCGAGAAGCCTGCTGGTGGTGGTGCTCGAACCGCTGCTGGCGGCGGTCGCCGCCCTGGCGCTTGTGGGGCTGGGCGGTTGGCAGGGGGGCCTCGGCCTGGCCGCCCTGCTCCCCTTGGGGCTGCTCAATCCCCGCTGGCTCGAACCGCTGCTGGGCCGTCTGGAGCGCCGCAAGGCCCGCGACTTAGCGGCGGAGCTGGCCGGGGAGCTGGACGGGGAGCTGGATGATCCGCAGTCCGTCGCCCTGGCCGCCGCTGCCACGGCAGCTTCCCTTCCCGGTTATCCCTGGCCACCGCTGCTAGCGGAGCTGGCCTTCGTGCTGCTCCGTTTCGCCGGCTTCGCCTGTTGCGTGTGGGCCTTTGATCTTCAGCTCTCCCTCCCCTGGAGCACCTGGCTCTCGGGCTTCGCCCTGGCCTGGACGGTGGGCCTGGTGGTGCCGGGGGCGCCGGGGGGCCTCGGGGTGTTCGAGGCGGTGCTGCTGCTGCGGCTGGGGGGAGGTCTGGCGGCCGCTCCGCTCCTGGCGGTGGCCCTGAGCTATCGGTTGGTGGCCACCTTGGGGGATGTGTTCGCCTCCCTCCTGGCCGACCTGGATGGTCGCCTGGCCAGGGGTGGCCCTGGCCTCCCTTCTCAATAACGCCTACTCTTGCGAGCACAGACCGGCGGTCGGCAGTGGCGGCGAAGGTCCAGGGTCCCAATCCTTCCCTCGGCCTGCGCGGCAGCCTGCATGAGCGGGGCCAGCGGCTCACCCCCCAGCGCCAGAAGGTGCTGGCCCTGTTCGAGCAGCTCGGCGAGGGCCGCCATCTGAGCGCTGAGGACGTGCACCAGCGTCTGCGCCGCGGCGATGGGCGGGTGTCGTTGGCCACCGTGTACCGCAGTCTGCGGCTGCTCAGTTCCCTGGGGCTGCTGCAGGAGCTCGAGCTGCCCGAGGGGGGGCGCCGTTTTGAGTTGGCCAGTGATGCCCACCCCGATCACCACCATCTGGTCTGTGTGCGCTGCGGTCGCACCGAGGAATTCGAAAGTGGCGCCGTGCTGGTGGCCGGTGAGCAGGCAGCCCTGGCCCAGGGATTCCTGCTGCTCGAATGCGTGCTGAATGTGCGCTGCCTTTGTCCAGGCTGTGCCGCTGAGGGCGAGCCGGCCGCCGAGGGCGAGCCGACAGCCGAGGGCGAGCCGACCGACGGTGGCGTGCCGGCCGACGGTGGCGAAGAAAGCGACTCACTCCGCTGCTGAACAATCGCTTCAGACTTGCACTAGGACGCGATCTGCGGCTGGGATCTCCAGCTGGGATCGGCACCGTTGTTCTTGCCTGTTGCGAGGTTTTCGACCTTGGATTGCCTGCGTATCGCCCAGATTGCACCGCTTTGGGAGAGCGTTCCGCCACTTCGCTATGGAGGAACTGAGCGGGTTGTTCATTACCTCACCGAAGAGCTGGTGCGCCTGGGCCATGAGGTGGTGTTGTTCGCCAGCGGCGATTCCTGCACCAGGGCCGAACTGCAGAGCTGCATCCCTTCCTCCCTGCGGCTGGGCGGCCATCGGGGCGATCCCATGGTGTACGAGCTGATTCAGCTCGATCGGCTGCTGAGCCAGGTGGAGCGGTTCGACATCCTGCATTTCCACACCAGCCCGCTTCATTTCCCGGCCGTCACCCGCTTGCCGGTTCCCCTGCTGAACACCCTCCACGGCCCCCAGAACAGCCCGGAACTGGTGGCGCTCTATCAGCAGTTCTCCTCCGTGCCCCTGGTGTCGATCTCCGATGCCCAGCGCCGGCCGATCCCCACGGCCCCCTGGCTCGGCACCGTGTACCACGCCCTGCCACCCGATCTCTATCGGCCGGGCTATGACCCCAAGCCCTACCTGGCCTTCGTGGGGCGGGTGTCGCCGGAGAAGCGGCTCGACCGGGCCATCGCCATCGCCACGGCTGTGGGCCTACCCCTACGGGTGGCGGCCAAGGTGGACCTGGCCGATCAGGCCTACTGGCAGGAGGTGATCGAACCGCTGGTGCGGGGGAATCCCCTGGTGGAGTTCATCGGCGAAGTGGATGATGCCGGCAAGCAGGAGCTGCTGGCCAACGCCCTGGCCCTGCTGTTCCCGATCGACTGGCCCGAGCCGTTTGGCCTGGTGATGATCGAGGCCAACGCCTGCGGCACTCCGGTGATCGCCTGGCGGGAGGGATCCACCCCGGAAATCATCCAGAACGGGGTCAATGGGGTGCTGGTGGACTCGATCGAGGCAGCCGCGGAGGCCGTGCGGGGGATCGAACGCCTCGATCGCCGCCGGGTGCGCGCCAATTTCGAGCGGCGTTTCAGCGTGGCGCGCCAGGCTCAGGATTATCTGGCTCTCTACCGCCGCCTGATCGAAGCCAGGGGCGGTTCCGGGCTCTCCATGTCGGTGGGGGTTGCCGCGGCGGCCAATGGCCTCGGGCCGGTGCTGCATGTCGCATGACCAGCTGCCTCCGTTCGTTCTCAAGGACGGAGAGACCTTCGCGATGCTCGACAGCCGCGGCGAGATCTGCCCCGAGACCCATCCCGATTCCGGCATCTTTCACCGCGGCACCCGCCATCTGAGTCGCCTGCAGCTGCTGCTCTGGCAGCGGCCTCCCACGGTGTTGAGCTCCACCGAACGGGGCGAGATGGGGCTGCATGTGAGCCATCTCAGCAACGAGAACGAGGGCGGCACGGCCCCCTCCCGCGGTTCGGTGCACCTGGAGCGCAGCACCCTGCTCACCCCCACCTCCTGCGTGCAGCAGCTCAGTTTCACCAGCTTCGAGCCGGAGCCGGTGCGGATGCCCCTGTCCCTGCGCTGCGATGCCGATTTCCGCGACATCTTCGAGGTGCGGGGCATGCCCCGGCGGCGGCGCGGGGCCCTGGCGGCCCGGGCGCTGGCCGATGGCCTCGAACTCACCTATCGGGGTCTCGACGGGGAGGATCGCCGCACCCTGCTGCGGCTCGGTGCGCCACCGGAACACCGTGGTGAGCACCACCTCAGCCTGCATCTGGAGCTGGAGCCGCGGGTGACCCGGCGCTTCTGCCTGGTGCTCGATTTTCATCCCCACGGCCCCGCGCTGGCGGCGGACACCGCCACCCCCGCCGACCTGTTCGATGCGGCCCTGGCCGCCACGATCGATCGGTTTGATGAGGCCCGCCGCTGCGCCGCCGCTCTGGTCACCGACAATCCGGCCCTGAATGGCTGGATCCAGCGCTCCTACTCCGATGTGCACCTGCTCTCCAGCCGGCTGGAGCACGGGCTCTATCCCTTTGCCGGCGTGCCCTGGTTCAGCTGTCCCTTCGGCCGCGACGGGCTGATCACGGCGCGCCAGCTGCTCCTGGTGGAGCCGCGCCTGGCCCGGGGAGTGCTCGGGTTCCTGGCGGAGAACCAGGCCCATCAGCACGACCCTGCCAGCGACGCCGAACCGGGCAAGATCCTGCACGAGGCGCGGCTGGGGGAAATGGCGGCCCTCGGCGAGGTGCCCTTTCGCCAGTACTACGGCACGGTGGACGCCACGCCGCTGTTCGTGATGCTGGCGGGCGATTACCTCGAGCGCAGCGCCGATCGGGGCTTCATCGCCGGCCTGTTGCCGGCCCTGGAGGCCGCCATGGCCTGGATCCAGGCCGCGGAGGCGGCCAGCTTCGATGGTTTTCTGCGCTATCGCCGTGCGGCCCAGGGGGGCCTGCGCAACCAGGGCTGGAAGGATTCCGACGATGCGGTGCACCATGCCGACGGGCGTTTCGCCGAGGGATCGATCGCCCTGTGTGAGGTGCAGGCCTATGCCTATGGCGCCCGCCGGGCGATGGCCCGAATCCTGAGCGCTTTTGATCGCCAGGGCGAGGCGGAGACCCTGCTGGAGGAGGCCTCAGAGCTGCGCCGCCGCTTCCATGCGGCCTTCTGGAGCGACGCGATCGGCACCTATGCCCTGGCCCTCGATGGCGATGGCCAGCCCTGCATCGTGCGCAGCTCCAACGCCGGCCACTGCCTGCTCACCGGGATCGTTCCGGCGGGGGCGGTGGCTTCGGTGGCGCGCCAGCTGCTGGCCCCCTCGATCTTCAACGGCTGGGGCGTGCGCACCCTCGATGAGCGGGAGGTGCGCTACAACCCGATGAGCTATCACAACGGCTCGGTCTGGCCCCATGACAACGCCTTGATCGGCCTCGGGCTGGCCCGCTATGGCCGCACCGCCGACGCGATGCGCATCTTCAGCGGTCTGTTCGACACGGCCCGGGCGATGCCGATGCTGCGGCTGCCGGAGCTCTTCTGCGGTTTTCCCCGCCGGGACGATGAGGGACCCACGCTCTATCCGGTGGCCTGCAGCCCCCAGGCCTGGGCCAGCGGCAGTGTGTTCGGCCTGCTGGAGGCGATGACCGGCATGGCGATCGGCCGCGATCCCGACAGCGACCGGGTGCAGGTGCGCTTTCGCAATCCCGTGCTGCCCCGCCCGGTGAGCCTGCTGGAGATCAGCGGCCTGCGGCTGGGGGAGGAGGAGATCGATCTGCAGCTGCATCGCAGTGAGCACGACGTGGGGGTGCTGGTGCGGCGGCGCTCGCCGGGAGTGGATGTGGTGATCCTCAAGTGATGGAACTTCAAATGATGGAACCTTGATCGCAGCTGAGCTTGTTGCGAGCCACTTGCAAAAAGACCGGGGTCTTGTTTAGGTTGCGAGTCATTCGCAATAGGGCCTCTCGCGCCGCCCTCCCCTCGATGTCCTTCCGCTTCCTGCCCGACCAGCCCGTTGCCGCCCTGCGCATGCCCGC
>BJHE01000108.1 GCA_014191755.1 Cyanobium sp. | reverse complement strand
CCTCAGCGGCAACGAGCTGCCGCAGCGGGGCTGAGCCGGCGGCTGCGTGATCAACGTGGTGGTGGGCCTCAGCCGTCGCGGCGCCACACCGCCAACCCACCGGAACGGCCGCGGGCCGCCAGCCAGCTGCCCTCAGCGCCGCTGGCGATCAGGGCAAAGAAGGCCCCGCGCCGGGGATCTGGTGCCGGCAGGGAGCGTTGCAGGAGCAGCCTTTGGCCGGCGCGGATCTCGAGCTGATCGAACTGGAAGCGAAGCAGGGGCCTGCGCCCCTCCAGCCAGCCGGGTCCCTGGAAGCGCAGCACTAAGGGGCCGAGCTGCACCGCATTGGTGAGCTTCAGCCCGGGGTGCGGCTTCGGCGCGGGATTCGGGCCGGTATTCGGTTCCGCTTCGATCCGCAGGCTTGCCCCCAGGGCCCGCAGCGCCACCCCGGCCAGGGGCGAGGGCTGCCGCTGTCCCCGGGACCAGACCCTCTCCAGCCGCCAGAGCCCCGTTAGGTCTTCGCTCTCCAGGTCCGATCCCTGCCGCCGGGCCACTTGCTCCAGGGCCTGCAGCTCATCGCCACTGGGCAGTGCCTCATTAGCAGGACCGCCTGCGGAGACAGCATCGATCGGAGCTGGCATGGGGGCGTCCGCTGCGCAGGCCCACCTTTGCAGAGATTCATCGATCCCAGATCCGATCAGAATGATTCGATGGCCCACCCGCCACCCCCATTCCGCGGGCGTGCCCTTCGCCTCCCGGAGTCCTTGCACCGGGCCGCCGCCGTGGCCGGCCACGGCGGTCAGTCGGGGATCCATTCGATCGACCATGCCCTGCGGTTGCGCAGTCTCTGGCTGGCCTATCTCCTGGCCATGCTCTTCCACGTGGACCTGGGCCTGATGCCCCTGTTTCACGGCCTCTCACCGGAGATCGCCGCCCAGGTGCCGCCGGCGCGGCTTGGGTTGCTGTTCTGGGCGATGTTGGTGTATTTCCTGATTCCGCTCGGCGCCTTGCTGCGGATCGCTTGGGCCGCCAGCCAGCCCACGCGGCCCGGCCACTGGCTCCGCTGGCGCCGCACCCATTTCTGGATCAGCGTGGTTTATACCCTCACCAACATTCCCCATCTGGTGGCCGACATCCTCGTGCCCGATTCCCGCGCTGACCAGGTGGCGCTGATGGCGGTGCTGCTGCTGATCGGTGTGCTGATCAATCGTGAGGCCTGGGCCTGGTGGCGCGAGGCCCGACCCTGAGAGCATGGCTTCCCCTCCAGCTTTTCACCCTTGGCGTCGCCCGATCCCGATCCGCTGGACCCGGTCAGGGCCCGCACCCCGGACCGCACCCCGCACCAGCCGATCCTGGTGCTTGGCGGTTTCTTGATCGGCGCGGAGGCCTATGGGCCGCTGGTGGCCAGCCTGGAGCGGCTCAGCGCTCAGCCGGTGCTGCTGGTGCCGGTGTCGCGCCTCGACTGGCTGCTCACGTTGTTTCCCTTCGGCTGGGCGCGGCTTCTCGATCGGGTGGCGCCGCTGGCCGCCGAGCTGGCCGCCCGCTCCCCCAGCGGCCGCATCACCCTGGTGGGCCACAGTTCCGGCGGCATCCTGCTGCGGCTGTTCCTGGCCGATGGACCCTTCGAAGGGCGGCGCTACAGCGGTCGCCGCCTGGCCGACACCCTGGTGATGCTCGGCTCTCCCCACACCGCCCTCAAGGCCACCGCCATGCGGGCCCGGGTGGCGCGGGAGCTGCCGGGGGCCTTCTTCGCCAGCGCCGAATCCGATCCGGTGCGCTACGTGGCGGTGGCGGGGGCGATTGATCTGGCCGAGGAGGCCGGTCAGGCCAGCGCCACGGCCCGCCGGCTGGCCCCCACCGCCTACCGCAACAGCACCGGTGATCCGGCCGATCGGGGCGATGGCCTGGTGCCGGTGGAGTCGGCCCTGCTGGAGAGTGCCGATGCGGTCGTGCTGGAGGGGGTGGCCCATGGCGGGGCTTTTGGACCCGTCTGGTATGGCACCCCGGCGGTGGTGGAGCGCTGGTGGGCGGCGGTGGCCGGCCCAGCCGGCGGGCCCGCCAGCGGCGTGGCCTGAAGGTCAACTGCGCCGCAACCAGCCCGGTGCGCCGGAGAACCACTCACCCAGATCGTCGCGGCGGGGATCGAAGGCTCCCTCCGGGCCCACTTCGCCGAGATCCATCTGGGCGAGGAAGCGATCCAGTCCTTCCCTGGGCGTTCCCTGAACCTGGGTGCGTCGAGCCCGGCGCAGCCAGCTCCACACGGTGGGATCGCGGTCGGCGAACTTCTGCACGTAGATGCGTTCGGCGAGGCTCACCGGTTCGGCGGCAGCGATGCGGTCGATGATCTCCTGGAGCCGAAGCCTGGTTTTCGGTGTGAGCATGGAGAGGGGGGTGCAATGAGGTGGCGGCAGATTCAGACCGCTGCGCCGATGAAATGGTGGCGAACCGCACCAATCCCCCCGCCATGTCAGCGGATCCCCGTGGTTTCTGGATGCCTTCGCTACCGAACTGGATTCGTGGTGCTGAAAAGCGGCGAATCACAGCGCCATCGACCGGTGTTCGGCGCGGCATTAATCAGCTTATGCCAACAATTATCCCAACAATTTCGTGGTGATGGTTGATGGTTATCTCCTGGTCCGCTAAGGATCAAGATCCCCGCCCAATGCCTTGCCGCACCCTTAGCCTCACGCGTCATGGACCGGATCCAGTTCCACCTCTCCATCCCCGCCCTCGACCTGGACGCCACCCAGCGCTGGTATGTCGAGGGGCTCGGTTGCGTGGCCGGCCGCCGCAGTGCCCATGCCCTGATCCTCGATCTGGGCGGCCACCAACTGGTGGCTCAGCGCACCGATCCGTCCGTTCTGGGCGAGCAGCAGCGCGGCATCTATCCGCGTCATTTCGGCCTGGTGTTCGCTGAGCTGGCCAGCTGGCAGGCCTTGCTGGAACGCAGCCGAGCCGCCGGCCTGGTCTTCGGCGTGGAACCGAAGCTCCGCTTCGCCGGCGAAGCTCTGGAGCACCACACTTTTTTCCTGATCGATCCAGCCGGTAACTGGCTGGAGTTCAAGCACTACAGCGATCCAGAGGCGGTGCTCGGCTGCCGCAGCCACACTCAGGTGGGTGATTCACGTTATGGATGAAGCGTCCCTGCGCTGGGTGCGGTGCCGGTTGGTGGCGGGCCATGGCGTGGCATCGGGCCGGGCCGCCACCAGCCCCTACCCGGCCGGCACGATTCACCTGCAGGCGCCCTATTTCGCGGCCAGGGGCATCGATCTGTCGCCCTTCTTCGCCGGCACTCTCAACCTGGAGGCCGCTCGGGGCCACTGGCGCCTCCGCGACCCCGATGCCCGGGTTGAGGCCCTGGAGTGGACCGATCGCCATCCACCGGAGACCTTCTCCTTCTGGCACTGCCGCCTGCGGGTTCCCGCCGCAGCCGGAGGCGCCGTTGGTTCCGCCGGCTTGGCCGCCCTCATCTATTACCCCCACCCCGAAACCAAGCGCGCCCACCACCAGGCGCCCAGCTGCCTGGAGCTGCTGGCCCCCTGGATCCCCGGCCTTCACCCCGGAGCAGAGCTGGAGCTGGGTGTCGATCCGCGCCGCTGCCGCCTGATCGATCCGGCCCGGCTGCGGGCGCGGTTGCTGGAGTTCCTCAAGTTCCGGGTGCTGGCGGCCCAGGAGGAGTTCTTCGTGGCGTTCCTGGTGCCCCAGCCCGGTGAGGCCCCAGGGCCGCCGGATCCGAGGCCTTGCCTGGCTCCCGCCTTGGCCGCCCTTGGACCCAGCGCCGCCCTGGATTCCAATCGATTCCGCACCTGGCTCCAGGCTCTCTGGCCCGAAGCCCTCGATCTCGACGACGCCGACCTGCTGGCCACGCTTGAGCTGGCCTGCCAGCTCTATGTGAACTGAGCTTCAGGCCGAACGGCCGATTCCAAGTCCGGCGCTCAGGCCGATCGGCCGATTCCACGCCCTGCGCTTAGAGCTTCCCCGCCAACTGCTCGCAGGCGGGGGGCCGGCCCATTTGCTGCGCCGTTTCCACCGGCCGCCCAAACTGCCGCTGCAGCTCCTGTAGCCGCCGGTTGATGGCGCACTGGGCCTGTCGCCAAGCCAGGCGCTCGGCTGGACCGCTGGGTTCGGCCCCCAGGGCGTCGGCCTCCCGCAGCAGGGGCCGCAGCTGGTCGGCCCAGAGGCCGCGCTGGCCTGGGGTGTTCTCCTTCGGCAGATCGCGGCTGAGGGACGCCTGGTCCCAGGCACTGCGGCGATCGGGCCGCAGCAGCAGCACGGCTCCCAGGCTCAGCAGCAGGGCAAGGCTGGCACCGATGAGCACGGGACGTTGACGCACAGCAGGGCGAAGGGCGGATGATCCCAGCATGGGCTTAGACCCGTGAGGCTGGCACTCTGGTTCCATCGTGCCAAGGTGTGCAGCACTGCTGACTTCTGTAACCTTCCGAACCCTTATAGGCGGATCCGTCCATCAATCTCAGTGATCCGCTCACAAACTGTTCGGAGGATCGAGAAATAAGGCCACGCATACCCAATAATCGTACCGTCTTCATCTCATTTCCGTAGCGGAATCGGTATTGACTGCACGTTTCTTATGGCAAGGTCGCTCAATATTGCCAGACTCTGTTATTTCGTCTCTAGCTGCCCCTGCAGTTCTTTGTAACATCGTGAACACATCTTATGCGGATCCGCCTAAGATGCACCAGCGTTGGTTGTTCAGCCATGAGATCCATTGTGGCGCAGTGCTTCTGTCAGCTAGCCGCCGGGCGAGTGCTGCGTCTTTGGCGGACAGCCGCGGGCTTCGGTGCTAGAATGGCGGATCCGCCCAAATAGAAGTTGGAAGGGCTGGACTCATGACTAACATAAGATATCCGTATAAAGAGTCTGTGCAAGCAGCTCGATACTGTGATAGATTCAAATTTACCTTGAAATGAGATCTAGTTTTATTCATGTTAAGGGAATTATTCTGCACTTTAAAATTCTTGACCATTGCGGGCTGCAAGCGAACTCTGCTGCCTCTTTTTGATTTCAGGCCATATCTTTCGAGGTGGGCCAAAGAGAAAGGTGGACTGATCGCGATTTTTCTTTCTGTATCTGGATATAGTTTTTATGCCAATGCAGCAGATTTAAATGGTGGTGTTCTCATTTATAAATTAAGATCATCAGATGTCTTAATAAGACCTTGGGATGGGAATGGCACTGACGAGGGTCTTCAAGAAACGTGGGATATTACAAGACCTCCAGATCTAAACAATGGGACAAATGATGATTTTATATTAACACCTCCTGATGACAATGATATAGTAATTATTCCAGGTGACGGAAGGGTTTACGTAAAAGCCAACTCAACCGCTAATGCGGAAACCATTGAGTTCAAAGGTGACATTGAAGGCGTAGCTGGGAATGCGCTGCTGCTTCTCGAACAGGCGTCTACTCTCACAGCAAAAAAAATTATTGCAAGAGGCGATACTGGTGATAAAAGAATAAATAAGTCTGCAATAATTGTGAATGATGCCGCCCAGCTTAAGGTCGCCAGAGAGATTAGTGCCGAATTTACAGATATTGAAATCAGGAAAGGTCTGATAGAAACTCAAACACTCAGCCTGCTAATCCAATCTTCTGTTGAGAACGAAGGTGGGGAGTTTAATGTAAAGGATATTCGTATCGACGACAGCAGCATCAAAAGCCTTACTAAGCCAGTTAAAAATATCTTTGGAAATGGAGTCATAATTGAAAAGATTGAGGTTGAAGAAAGAACAGAACCTTCAGAGCCAGGCTTTGGAAATTTAGGATCTCTGTTTTTCGACTTTATCGTATATGGCCCCACTGCAAGAGCTCTGTTTGATATTTCAGGCTTATCAGCAGGAACTTCATTTGATCAGATCATCTCAAGTCATCTTGACTACGGCGGGAATGAATTAGTTTTTAATATGCAGCAAGGGCCCTTTATGTATCCAAGTGACTCCTTGTTCCACCTCTTTCAGTCTGATGTCTATTCAAATTCGCCTTCAATGGTTTCATTGCTTGCGCAAGGTACGTCCTACGAGGGTTTGGATTTCATGAAGACCAGTGAGAATACTTATAGGACAGATAGAACGCCTTACAATCAGTTTTTATTGTTTCAAGCCGACACTGGCACACTGTATGTCAAAGAAGTTCCAGTTCCAGGTCCACTGCCAATAATGGGCCTGGGTGTTTTTGCCTCCTACACAAGGAGTCTGAGAAAACTCTCTTCTCGCTTCAGATCCATGGATAAGATTACTGATATTATGTAACTAATGCTTTCATTTCACTGCCTTCGAACAAGCCCTTAGAGTGGACAGGCCTCCATCAGCTCTCAGCTTCGCCCCACTAACCTCCTTGCCTGCCACTCAAGTGCAGCGTTATATCCAGAAGCCCTTTCCAACAACGCCTTTAAATTTCAGGTCTATCCGATCTCTCCCCTGGCACTCGGATGTGTGGGGAGAGTTCCGCCAGCGACTCCTCGACGGTTCCTTCGCTCGCTTTCCATCACAAGGTCTTGGAGCGTCCAGCTCTTGGCATCATCGGTAGTGATATCTGCAGGCCAGGATCACTAGCAGATCGGCATCGAGCCGATAAACCAGGCGATGAACCTCATCGATGCGGCGTGACAAGCAGCCGGCCAAGTTTTCCTGCAAAGGCTCTGGTTTGCCGATGCCTTCGAGGGGGGAGCGCAGGCAAGCCTGGATCAGCTGGTTGATGCGCCGCAGCTGCCTGCGGTCCTGGTTCTGCCAGTGGAGGTAGTCGTCCCAGGCGGCAGCCGTCCAGGCCAGCCGCTCAATCGCCGGCATCGGACAGATCCGGATCGATCAGCCCATGGGAGAGGAGCTCCCCGCGATCAGCCTGCTCCAGAGACCGTTGCAGGTGGGCCGCATTTTCCGGCGATCGCAGTAAATGAACGGTTTCCATCAAGCTGTTGTAGGTGTCGAGCGACATCACCACGGCCCCCTTGGCATGGCGCCGGGTAATCAGGGTCACGTCCGCATCGGCCTCCACCCGATCCAGCACGGCCTTGAAGCTCTCCCGGGCCTCCGAAAAGCTGACCACCTGCACGGCGTTGTCCAATATCCCGTACATCAACTTAGCTCGATGGACGGCGTGCCTCCCAGGATCGATGCCACTGAGGTGGGGCGCCTTTCAACGGCGAACTCTGATCCGTGGCGGTCGCCTCCCCTGCCTTTTCATGAGCTCAGCAGTTTTTCCTGCATCAGCAGCTCCGTTTGATCTGCATCCGAAGGCCGGTTTTTTCTGCATTAGACACCCGGCATATCCTGCATTGCCCGCCCCGCCATGGCCGCCAGCGACGGCTTGGCCTACCGTCCCCGCATCGCTGACGCCGAGTTGCACGCCTGCCTGGGCGCCGCCGGTGCAGTGCTGTTCGAGGCCCTGGAGCGGCTGATGCTGCTGGAGAACCAGCCCGCCTGGCGGCCCCGCCTGGCGGCCCCACCAGCGTTCCAAGGCGGCCCTACGGCAGGCACCCCGGCGCCATTTCTGCGACCCCTCCCTGGCGGTGGCGGCCTTCGGTGGCAGTCCCGATCGTCTGCTCAAGGATTTGGAGTGGCTGGGGTTGCTGTTCGAGTCGCTGGTGATTCGCGACCTGCGGGTGCTGGCCCAGGCGCTGGATGGCGAGCTGTTCCACTACCGCGACGACTACGGCGTGGAGGTGGACGCGATCGTGCAGCTGCGCGATGGCCGCTGGGGTGCGATCGAGATCAAGCTTGGACCGGGCCAGGTGGAGGCCGCCGCCGCCGGCCTGCTGCGCTTTCGCCAGCAGATCGATATCCGCCGCACCGGCGCGTCGATGGCATCGCCGTGGCGCCGGTGGGGGCATTGGGGCTTTGAGCTGCTTTCCCTAGCCTGTCCCCATGGAGGTGCTGGAGCGCGGCGTGGAGCTGTATCGCCCCCGGCTGCGTCAGACTGACCCCATGGCTACCTCTTCCCGCCCCTCCAGCTATCACTACGTGGTGGATGAGCCCATGCTGCGCACGATCGCGGCCGAGATCCAGGCGGCCATTCCCGGCGCCCAGGTGCGCCTGTTCGGCTCCCGCGCCCGCGGCACCGAACGGCCGGATTCCGACCTTGATCTGCTGGTGACGGTGCCGGATGAATGGTTGGCGTGCCATTCGCGGTTTGTGGAAACGGGCGATCTGTGCCGAAAGCTCGCTCATCACAGAATCCCGATCGACTTGCTTCTCTATTCCGACGCAGAGGTTCAGGAGCGACGTCAGTACATCCAGCATGTGGTGACCGAGGCTTATCACAATGGGAGAGATCTCTATGCCGTCTGATCGTCAGCGCGAAGCAGCTCGGATGCTGCGGATTGCCCATCGAGATCTCAAGGCTGCGAGATCGATGCTCGATCCCGATCTTTTTGATGAAGCATCATGGGGCTTTCATGTTCAGCAGGCCACAGAAAAAGCTTTGAAAGCCTGGATTTCGGCGCTTGAAGAGCAGTATCCGCGCACCCATGATCTCGCACTGCTTGACCAGTTGATCATCGATGGTGGCGGTGATCCAACACGCTTTCTATCGCTTGAGAACTTCACGCCCTTTGGATCGAGGCTCCGCTACGACGAGGTCGCCGAGCCCGAAAGTCTCGACCGTGTGCTCTGGAACCAACTCTGCGCTGACCTGCTCGCTCACGTGGCCTCCCTGCTCCCATGAACGAAGCCGAAACCCGCGCTGAGTTGATCGATCCGCTGCTCGCGGCCGCCGGCTGAGGCGTGGTAGAGCGCTTAACCAGCACAGCCGCCGCTGGGAGCACGCCTGCATTTCCTGCCGGTTTGACGGCGGGATCCGAAGATCACCCGCAAAGGGAGCCGCTGTGCTGCGCTTTGTCAGCGAACTGATCCCCTCACTTTTGGTGGGCCTGTTGCTGGGGCTTCGGTTCCCGCAGCTGTCCTCCCGGCTGGCCGCGCCGCTGGTGAACTGGGGGGTGCCGCTCAGCCTGGTGGGCCTGCTGCTGCGCTCGGGGATGGGGCGCGAGCTGCTGGTGTCTGGAGCGATGGCGGCCCTGGTGAATGGGGCCGGCTTGCTGCTGCTGCTCGGATGGGCACCGCTGCGCCGCTCCATTCCCCATGGCGGCCTGCAGCTGGGGGCCGTGGTGGGCAACACGGGCTACTTCGGCATTCCGGTGGCCGT
>BJHE01000107.1:4208-9438 GCA_014191755.1 Cyanobium sp. | reverse complement strand
GGATGTGGCCGGCGAAGATGTCGCGGTTCACCTTCAGATTGGGCAGCTGGAAATAGGAGCCGTGGGCACAGCCGATCTCATAGCCCCCCCAGAGCTGGCGGGCACAGGTGGTGGGATCGAGCTCGAGGTACTCCAGGGTCACCGGGAAGCGGCCCACCAGAGGCCCGCCCACCGGATCCCCCTTGGCATCGAGGTTGATCCAGGCGTCCACCAGGGCCGGATATGGAGCCCGACGGCCGTTGGCGGGACGGTTCTCCGGCCGCAGGCGGCCCTGCACCGGTGCGATCGAGAGCGCGCTGCCTGCGGTGAACCAATTGGCGACCCGACCGGACAAGCCGCGCCTCTCCAGTTCCCGCAGGCCCTCGTAGGCCACCACCGTGCCCCAGCTGTGGGAGATCAGGTCGATGCGGGTCCCGGCAGCCAGCAGCGGACCCACCACCCGGGTGAAGCGCTCCAGGATCCGGCGGCGCATGCCGTCATCGAGCATGTAGACGAGGAAATCGTCGATGGCGATGGCACTGCCCCGGGCGACGGGCAGCTGATCGAGCCGACCGCTGCGGGAGGCTTCATGGCTGCGGCGGTCGTCGATCACATCGAGGATCGACTGCCGCAGGGCGTTCACCTCCGCGGCGGGCAGGCTGCGCTGGAGGCTGCGGCTGCGGTTCACAAGGTCGCTCCAGAGCACCTCCTGCCTTCCCCTTCCCAGATCGCTGGGATTAAAGGTGGTCCCCACATGGGGGGAAAGGGCCTGCCACCAGCTATTGGAATAGCCGGCGCGGTGGTTGCCGATGCCATGCACGGTCACCAGCACCCTGCCACTGGCCCGCAGGCTCCGCTCCGGCTGGGAGACGCCCTGCAGCGCCGCCATCGTGTCAAGGAACTTCATGTGGGCCCGGTAGACCATCTGCTGGGCGGTGAGGGCCTCCGCATCCGCATCCGCAGGCAGTCCGACTGCCGGATCCCCGCAGGAGCCTGGAACCGATGGTGCAGCCTCTGAACCGTTGTTGGTCTCACCGGCCTGCCCGAAGATCGGTGTATCCAGCTCCCGGCCCTCGTGCTGGGGCACCTGTTCGAACTGCCCCTGCAGCTGCTGCACTACGGCCTCGATCGCCTCCCGACTGCCGAGCTGCCCGTTGCTCCGCAGCACCTGGCAGAAGTGATAGGTGAAGGCGCCGTTGAACTCACCCTCGATCGGGGCATCGGCGGCCGTCTGGGTTTCCATGCAGGCCATCAGGCTGGTCTGGGGAACCTCGACGAGCCGCGTGGGGCGCGTGGTTCCCACCTCGCCCCGCCAGGCCCTGGCGGGGGCCTGGGGTGGCACCAGGAAACGGGTGTTGCTGATGCTGCTCTCGGGGGTCGGGTCGCTGGAGCGGCGACCCTGTAGTTCCGCAGGGTGGGCCAGCACGACACGCTCCTGCCCGTCCTCGCTCCGCACAGCGATGAAGCGGGCACTACCGCCGGAGTGGCAGGTGTCCTTGAGGATGATCAACTGAACGGCGGGGTCGACCCGCTGGACCAGCTCATACCATTCGTCGTCGGTGAGATAGGTGGAGGGATCGTTGAAATCCATGTCCTGCAGACAGGTGATCTCATCGCGCATATCCGGCTCTTCGCCACTTTCATCCGGTACATAGGACCCGTGCCCGGAGAAATGAAAGACCAGGATGTCTCCTGCCCTGGCACCGCTTGTCAGCCAGTCCCATTGCGAGAGAAGCTCTGTCTTGACAACCTGCTCATCTTCCAGTGTGTGGATTTCCTCGGGCCGGAAGCCGAAGTTGGTGATCAGAAGATCGCGGATATTATGGACATCATTCACGCAGCCCTTGAGGGGGGCAGATGTATAGTTGTTGATGCCACAGAGAACGGCTTTGCGTGTCATCGGAGTTATGGAGTTGAATGGTGGATGGAAAACCTGACGGCAATCGACGGATGAACATGAAATCACCAGCCGCAACTGCTACCATTATTTTAGAGAGGATCTGGACTGGAGAGCCTCAATCATTGCAATTTCTTCGCACACCCTGTTCTGGTCTCATCCGCCCTGGCGGCCACGACCTGGCTAACCTTGGTCTGCAGCAGGTTATTTGATGGCTTCGAGGGCGGCCTTCAGATTCTCCTCGAACAGTGCCAGATCCTGATAGATTTTTAACTGACGACGCAGAGAATCAGCATTGAACGCTGGCATGGCGACACACCTCTGATAATTCAGGGCAACCTTTTTGGGATTATTGGAAGTAAGGAGCATCAGATCTGCTCGTGAAAGAGGGGCCCATTCGTCTTCCGGATAATTACGGATCGATGATTCAATGGCCAGCTCGGTCGCCGCCACCAGCTTGGCGAGATAGTCAGTGCGTTTCGCCAGTTCCATTTCTGCGAGGTGCTCATCATCGAAATTCAAGGCCCAGTCTTCGGGGTGCAACTTGGCAAGCTCAATCTGAACAGATTGCATGGCGACTGCATTGAGGCCTGAATAATAATGGCTGCGATGTTTTTCAAACCCCTGCAGATAGGATTGAAGACTCTTTTCAAGGTATGGCGACGACAGTGCTTTGCGTTGCTTTTCGACGAGCTCAGATTCAGCTTCCACCGCGTTGTGCCATTGCGTTTTCAAGTTGCTGGCGATCAACGAATGGGTCTCGGCACATTCCCAGTCGGTGAGAGAGCTGGATTGAAGCGCCCGTTCCGCAGCCTGATCCGAAACTGTAAGCTTCTTCAGCTTCTGATAGATCGTGGCAAGCTTTTGATTGGCCTCGACATCAAACATATCGAACTCACGAATACGCTCCCAGGTTATGGCAGAGTTTTCGTAATCACGCAGATTGAACTGGGCTCCTCCGATCAAGCGGAAACCTTCCGTTTCCCATGCTTGGCCTGCTACAGCCACACAGAGGTTAAGCAGTTCTTCGCGGCTGGAGGCGGCTTGTTCAACCTGTTCGCGGAACTTAAGGGGCACCACGACCACCTTGCCGGCATCGAAGCTTGTGAGGCCCGGAAGTAACTGGAATACTGGGCTGTCTGGTTTCTCGTTGTCCAGGGTGGCCTTGATGGTTTGCACCAGCGCTTCAATGGCCTGGGAAGGGTGGTCTGGATCATAGGGAAGATACCTGTCGACTTTCAGATCAAACACATGGGGGTCGCCACGCTTATCGGCCTTGATCATCACCGTGTACTGGCTCTTGAGAGCATGACGAATGCCAAGCTCGTAGAATGCATTGGCATTGTGGATGGAGATATCCGCAATCACGAGGTCTGCAACCAGTAGCTCCCGGAACATATCGGTTCGAATATCTCCTTGCTGAACGAACTCGCCGGTGGTGCCTCCTGTCATCCCAATCTGGGAGAGCGCCGCACTGATCAGTTCCGTATCTACCCTATCGAAATTGATCGGAGCCTCTCCGAGAGAATTCGCTTTCGAGCCGAATGGCCGAACGATAAAAGCTCTTCCGCTGGGATCCGTCATGGCAGTGGACTTGTTCTGAAGAGATTTACTCTAGTAGTGGTTTCACAATGGCTGAGATCTTACGATAGATTAGTTTTCAAAATACATTAGCTCCCAGGATAGATGAGCTCCAGGGATGGGTGAGCTCCAGGGATAGGTGAGCTGCCGCATTCACTTGCACGATCACTGGATCTTGACGATTTCCGAATCATCTTCCCCGCCCGTGCCATCGCTGG
Organism: Cyanobium sp.; assembly: GCA_014191755.1. Lineage (GTDB taxonomy): Bacteria > Cyanobacteriota > Cyanobacteriia > PCC-6307 > Cyanobiaceae > Cyanobium. Next base: position 5,763 of record BJHE01000107.1, on the reverse strand, counting down.
TACCAGCGGCGGACCCTGCAGCAGCCCCCTGGTCGGCCGTTGGCCCCAAAATCTGCTGGGCAAGCAGATCGAGGCGTTTGGCGATCAGCCTGGCCCGGCCGGCCAGACGGGGTTTGAGATGGCCCTGCGCTTTGAAGAGCACCTGGAGGATGCGCAGATGCTGTTCCACCGAATCCAGCTGCCTTCGGGTTCCGGGCACATTGGCCAGGGCATCGGCATAGGTTTTCTGCACCTTGGTGAAGCTGGTTTCGCCTGCTTTCCCCCCACTGCCCAAGGAACTATCGAGCAGGCGTTCGGTCAGCAGCGCGTCGGCCGGCATCACCGCGTTCCAGAAATCCGGGTTTGCACGCCAGGCCGCACGGGCCTGCTGGGAACACTCGCGCACCCGCTCAAGGGAGGCCGGCTTAGCCTCGATGCCGAAATCCCTCACCGCCTCCAGAGCGAGGAGGTTCAGCACAGGATATGGCTGCGTTCCGGCCTTGGCGTACCAGTCGATGGCCTGCTCGAGGGCAAGGAGAACATCCCCACTGTCCTTGTTTTGATCCTGGTCGTGATCCTGGCGCAGGTTCCTCGCTTGCACGGCGGCCAGCCGCTTGTAGGCACTTCCCAGCAGCGCCGCCCGTTCGGGATTGCTGCCCGCTGGCGACTCTGTTCCGTTGTTCGGTTCCGCAGGATCCAGGGTGGTCGATGCCAGCTCAACGAGCCCCTCCAGGCGTCCCTTGGCGGTGTTGATCAGCACCGCGTTGGCAGTGGTATGGCCGGTGCGGGATTCGAGATTGGCCAGCTGTTCGATCGCACGGATCGGAACCCCTCCGCTCCTGTCCTCCAGGCGGATGGCGGCCAGGTACTGCTCCCTTGCCTTGTCGAAGTAGGCGTCACCGAGTTCTGCGTAGACCTCGCCCAGGGCGAAGCGCACCGCCGCCAGGCTCTTCCATTCATCGGGACAGGACTGCAACGCCATGTCGACTGCCCCCGCTAGTTCACGGCTCCCCTCGGTCGACGTTGGATCCCCACCCGCCGCTTTCGTGGCCAGCTCCCTGAGCCGCTGCATCAGCTCCTCCTTGGTCACGGGTTTCCAGCCTTCCACCGCTTCGGAGTCGGCGCGGTCGCGCAGGGGATCGATCACAAAGCCGGGATCCCCGTAAGCCTGGTAGGCACCCCAGGTGTTGAGGCTCGGGAACTCCTCGTGGGTGCGTGAACGGGCCGCAAACACGGCATCGCCGAAAGGTCTGTTGCGGAGGATCTGGCTATAAAACTCCTCGGCGAACACCCGGGCGGCGCCATCGTCCACGGCCCAGCCTGCCGCCACCACGGCTCTTACTCCCATCTCGATCAGTTCGCGGGAGATGCTGTAAGCCAGGCGGTTGAAGGCCACCGGCCGAGCATCTGCCTTGGCGAGGTGGCAGCAGTTGAGGAAGACCAGGTCGGGAACCGTTTCCATGGCCCCGATCTCGGCGGCGGTGATCAGCAGCCCATCGGAGAGCACCACCCCGCTGCGGGAGCCGCCGTCGCGGGTCTTCTCGTCGTAGACACCGTGGGCGGCGATGTGAACGAT
>BJHE01000107.1:0-3397 GCA_014191755.1 Cyanobium sp. | reverse complement strand
GTGGCGGCGATGTCGAGGTAGAGCTCCACGATCTCCAACCGGGTGATCCGCACCGGAATGTCCGGTCGGTCCGGCCGGGCTTCGGAGAACTGATGGTTGGCCGCCAGCACCCCACGCACGAGGGCGGCCACCGAATCCTCCACACTGATGTTGGTGGTGGAGTTGTAGCCGAGCAGCAGGGCGCAAAGCGGCGCTTCGATCGCCTCAGGGGCATCGCCAGATTGCCGATCCAGCAGCTGGAGCAGGTAGCGGAGGCTGCCCACCCTCACGGCTTCCGTGAGCGTGACCGCGCTGAGTTCGCCGTAGGAGCCGAGCCCGATCACCACCGCTCCACGGGTTCTGCCCCTTCGCCGTTCCTCGGCGTTGTTGGTGAGCAGAACAACAGTGGCCGTGCCCTGCGCTCCGGCATAGAGGCCGAGGCGATGGCGCATCGAGAGTTCACGGCCGACGAGCTCGCGGTCGATCAGGGCCTCGGGCCCGGAGATGGCATCCTGCAGGTAGTGACCCACCAGCACCGGTTCGGTGACGAAGCGCAGATCCATGGCCTTGCAGCACACCTGCAGGCAAGGAGCCGGCCTGGCCTGGAGTGGCTGGCGCTTCCGACCGCCGAGCAGGCTGAGGGCCACTTCCTCCTCGGTGGGATAGGGAATGGGGCCGGCGTCGTAGACCACCGGTGCCATGGCGGAGCGCAGCGTGGGCATGGTGTTCACCGCCTTCAGCCTGGCCGGCTCGGTGCTGCCCGTGGCGAGAAGATCGATGATTGCGGCGAAATGCGCCGCACTGTTGCAGAGGGCAGCGTGCTCCACGGGCATGACATAGAAACTGCCGATGCCGGGGATGGGGCCGGAGGCCCAGGTCACCGCGCCGTCGCCCGCTGGTGTACCGAGCATTTTTAAACGGTCGTTCTGCTCCAGTAGGCCGCAGGGGGTCATGCTGGCCTGGCCGTAGACATAGATCACCTTCTGCTTGTGCTGTTCGGGCAGCTCAGGGCTCTCCTGATCCCACAACCAGCGGGACTGGGCGAGCACGGCCTCGCTGGGAGTGGCTGCTATGCCGTCTCCGGCCCAGCGGTCGTGGTTGAGCTGCTTCAGCTCCTGCCAGACCCCCGCCTGGAAGTAGTCGTCACGCTGCTGAACATCTCCGGCTTCCCTGAAGCCGGGCTTGGGCAGAAGCTGAAGCAGGCCGGGGAAGCCGGCCATGATGTTGAGGATCTGCTGCATCGAGTGCTGGCTGTCGATGCGCGTCAGCTTGCGGATCAGGTCTGACTTACCAAGCAGGGTTTCCACCATCTGATGTGATCCTTGGTTCGGCGTGCCGAGCATCACGAAGCGGGCACCGCTGCGGTCCATCAGCTCGTTCCAGAGTGATTCCTCTGTTTTCACCAGGGCGCGCACCACGAGTCCCCCCATGCCGTGGGCCAGGAGGCGCACCGGTTGGCCGGAAGCCGCCGTTTCCTGCAGCAGAGCCTTCAGGTGGATTGCAAGTTCGACGGCCGTTTCCTGCAGAGGTCGGCGCCAGTCGTAGGCGAAGCGCACAACTCGATGGCTGCCGATCAGCGACTTGCAGAGTTCGCCGTAGTACAGGGTGAAGAGCTTCTCGGCCTTGATGGAGCGATCGGCTGCGTTGCCGCTGGCGATCGTCTCCAGCCCGCCGAGGGCCAGGCTGCCGGGATCGAACCAGAGGCGATCGCGGCCTGCCTCTCTCCAGAGGTGGGAGGCCATGCAGTCGGGCAGCACCACAACCAGTGGAAGGGTCTGCTCGGTGGCCCCATCGATCCCGGCGGAGCTTCGCAGGGAGCGCTCGTCGGCTCGATCGGTGTCGAGGCTGCCCTCGTCGATCAGGCCCGAGACGGGATGGAAGCCGGCGATGCTGGTGGGGTTCCTTTCGGTGAGCCAGCGCCGCAGGGCGCCGCGGGAGGAGGCATTGGCGAAGTAGTTGAAGTGGCTGACCCGGGGGCCCTGTTCGAAGAGCTGATGGGCGTTGCCGGGTCGGGCAATGCCCGCCCCCATCGAATCGGTGTCCACAACGAGGTCGTTGTTCACCCCTTCGAAGAAGACGAAGTCGGTGAACAGCACCCCCAGGCGCTTGAGCAGGTGCCCGCCTTCGATGTCGCCGGCGATCACGGCGAGCTGAAGCCCCTCGGCGGGCGTTGCCTTGGCCAGGAAACGCCCCAGCGGCGCTTCCGGCAGCATGGCCTCGATGCCTGGAACCAGCCGTGGATCGGTGCGGTGCCGGGCGATCTCTAGCACCACCCGCTTCACGCAGGAATAGATCGGGTTGCCCGCCAGGTAGGGCACGGTGCCGAGCAGGGTGAGCAGGGCGGAAAGGAAGGCATCGAAGTTGCCGCTGATCAACAGGGTGCCGCGAGCGGGCGCCGCCACCCGCACGTAGCGCTCGATCCGGAAGCCGTGCTCCCGCCCCAGCAAGGTGCGCAGCTCCCGCAGCTGTTCGCGTTGCTCGGCGTATGCCCGCTCACCCTCTCGCTCGAGGCTCTCCCGACGGCCGGGATCGTCTGCCGTGAAGGGGGCGGAACCAGAGTGGAACGCATCGATGAGGTCGTCATCCATCTGCCGCAGGCAGAGGAGATCGCCCACCAGCCCGCCCCGGGAGTGGGTGACCAGATGGATCCGGGCCCCGGCCGGGAGGATCCGGGCCAGGGCCAGGGCGTTGTCGATGGGGCTTTCGGAGAAGGTGTAGTGCTCGAAGCTGTAGATGCGTTCCCCATAGGTGGCCCGGAGCGCGCGCCAATCCTCCTCACTCGTCTCCTGCAGATCCCCGAACGAACCGGCGCCGTTGGATCCGGTGCCGTGGATGAAGACGAGCAGCGGGCCTTGCAGGGCCTCCTGGGCCAGCTTCGGATCCGCCGCGCCGAAGACTTCCGAGGGGTCCCGGGAGCGGCCGGACCAGCGGTAGAGCCCGGGGCTGACGCGCAGCCGCTTCTCGATCGCCCACATCAGGGCCTTGGTGCCGAGCCAGGACACGCCGAGCTCGGCCACCTCGCCCAGCTTTTCCTTCACCTTCTCCCCCAGCCGTTGCTTCGCCCACGCGAGCGCCTTGGCCTTGGCCTCCTCGATCAGGGCATCGCTGCCGAGATCAAGGCTGAACAGCCGGGTGATCAGCTGGCCGGCGCTGCTGCCGCGCGAAGCAGCGCCGGCCAGGCCCCGATCCTCCAGACCCAGCAGGGATTCTGCCCCGATCTGCTGCAGGGTGGCTGCGAGGTTGCCGGCTGAGGTGATCACGGTGATGCCCTCCACCATCTCCAGCACCACCACCTGATCGGGCGGCAGGTCGAGCGGGTTGAGATCGGTGCCACCGATGTCGCGGGATGGGCCCGAGAGATCGAAGCCGCTCTCAACCTTCAGGAATCCGGTGGGGAGGAAAGGATCCTCGCCACGGA
>BJHE01000106.1 GCA_014191755.1 Cyanobium sp. | reverse complement strand
CGGCGCCGGTGGCCTCGCAGAGGGCGGCGATGCTGTTGATCGAAGAGATCCGCTGGGCCAGGAACGCGTTGGCGGTGAGCTTGGAGAGTTCGCTGCTCCAGAGGTTGGTGCGCAGGATCCGCTCCTGGGGCACCCAGTGGCCATACACGCTGGCCAGGGCATCGATGGCGGCGGGGTCTTCGCCGCCGATCAACACCCGATCGGGATCCTCCAGATCCCCGATCGCCGTGCCTTCGGCCAGGAATTCGGGGTTGGAGAGCACCGAGAAGGTCTTGCCGCCGCCGCTGCCCTGGGCACCGCCGAGGATCGCCTTCACGGCTTCGGCGGTGCGCACCGGCAGGGTGCTCTTCTCCACCACGATCGTGTGGCCCTGGGAGGCGGCCGCCACCTGGCGGGCCGAGGCCTCGATCCAGCGCAGGTCGCTGGCCTGGCCAGCCCCGACGCCGCGGGTCTTGGTGGGGGTGTTCACCGAGAGAAACACCATGTCGGCGGCAGTGATGGCGGCGTCCACCTCGGTGGTGAAGTGGAGGTTGCGGCCCCGGGCCCGGCCAACAACCCCGTCCAGACCCGGCTCGTAGACCGGCAGCCTGGAGAGATCGGCGTCGTTCCAGGCGGCGATCCGCTCGGCGTTGAGATCCACCACCGTGACCTGAATGTCCGGACAGCGGTCGGCGATCACCGCCATGGTGGGGCCTCCCACGTAGCCGGCTCCAATGCAGCAGATGGAGCGGATCTCAGGGATGGCCATCGGTGAGTCATCAGTGGGGTGAGATTACCGTTACCTCTGCGGCAGGGCCGATCGGGGACAGACCTGTTGCGCCGCTGTTCCAGGCCAGAACGCATCGACCCATAAAGTGGGGCGGCTGGGAGCGCATGGCATGTGGTGGCGCACTCCCTGGCTGCGGCAGCGATGGCAGTTGATCGGCCTTGCCCTGCTGGATGCAGGCCTGGTGACGCTGGCCTACAACGCGCTGTTCTGGCAACGGTTCGGCAGCTGGGTCGGCATGACGTCGGCCGTGCTGGGCCTGACCCTTCTCTGGGTGGGCAGCTCCTACCTGCTCGGTCGCTATTCGAGTCCGGAACAGGGCCAGCGGGATTCCCGACGGCGCCGTCTGCTCAGCACCATGCTGGTGGCCCTGGTGGTGCTGGCGAGCGTGGTGGTGGTGCTGAGCTGGGGCGTCAAGGTCAATGACCCCAGAACATTTCGCAGCTTTCTGATCCCACTGCTCGCCGCAGTGACGATCAGTTCAGCCCTGGCCCAGCTCTGGATCACGAACCGGCGCCGCATGACCCGCAACTGGTTGCTGGTGGGAGACCGAGAGGAACTAGAAGTGCTTCGCGGGGAAATGAGCCAGGAAGCGGCAACCGACCACTTGATCTTCTGTACCTGCGAGGATCTGCAAAGCGGCCAACTGCCCCGGCACGGGGATGTGGATGCGATCGCAGTGAGCGAAACCGCCCCGCTCGATGATCCACTGCTCCAGGATCTGCTGGCCCGGCGAGGCAACGGCATGAGCATCTGCAGCCTGCTGCTGTGGGCTGAGCAGCATCTGCAGCGGGTGCCACCAGAGCTCTTCTCGAGCCGCTGGCTGGTGCAGGCCGAAGGCTTCGAACTCCAGCCCGGGCGCTGGGGCTGGCGTCTCAAGCGGCTCGGCGATGTGATCGTTTCGATGCTGCTGCTCGTTCTCACGGCCCCCCTGCTGCTGCTGGCGGCGGCCCTGATCCGCCTTGAGGACGGCGGACCGGTGTTCTACAGCCAGATGCGCACCGGCCTCTACGGCGAAACCATCCGAATCTCGAAGCTCCGCAGCATGCGGCAGGGTGCGGAACGCCAGGGGGCGCGCTGGGCCAGCCGGAACGATCCCCGCGTGACCCGGGTGGGCTGCTGGCTGCGCAGGCTGCGGATCGATGAACTGCCGCAGCTGATCAGCGTGCTGAAGGGCGACATGAGCCTGATCGGCCCGCGCCCGGAACGGCCGGAGCTGGAGGAGACCCTTCAGGAACAAATCCCCCACTACCGGGTGCGTCACTGGGTGCGACCGGGCCTGAGCGGCTGGGCCCAGGTCTGCTACCCCTACGGCGCCAGCGTGGCCGACAGCCGCATGAAGCTCAGCTACGACCTCTACTACCTGCGCAACGCCAACCTGATGCTGGACCTGCTGATCCTGATCAAGACCCTGCGGCTGGTGGCCAGGGCCCAGGGGGCCGTGCCGAGGGCCGTGCCCACCCCCTGAGGAGAACCATTGCGCTGTACCCCTGGGAAGAAGCCGGGGAGGGTGGCCTAACTTCACCACCATGGCGAAGGTTCTGATCGCGGGCGGCGCTGGTTTTATCGGAAGTCATACCTGCCTGGTTTTGCTGGAGGCAGGCCATCAGCTAGTGGTGTTCGACAACTTCTCGACCGGCAGCCCCGAGAGCCTGCGACGGGTTCAGGAGCTCACCGGAACGGCCGGGAGTGACCGGCTCAGGGTGGTGGAGGGCGACATCCGCCGTCCTCTGGACCTGAGCAAGGCCTTCGCCACAGGCTGGGGACGATTCGATGCGGTGATCCACTTCGCCGGCCTCAAGGCCGTCGCCCAGTCGGTGCATGAACCGCTGCTCTACTGGGACGTGAACGTGGGCGGCAGTCAGCACCTGCTCGCCGCGATGGCGGAGCACGGCTGCCACACCCTGGTGTTCAGCAGCAGTGCCACGGTGTACGGCCTGCCCGAGCGGATCCCGATTCCGGAGACGGCCGCCGTGTTGCCGATCAATCCCTACGGCCACACCAAGGCCGCCGTGGAGAGGATGCTCGCCGACCTGGCCGCCAGTGACGGCAGGCAAGCACCGGAGGGCGGCGAGCCCCGCTCCGGCGGATGGCGGATCGCCCGGTTGCGGTACTTCAACCCGGTCGGGGCTCACTCGAGCGGCCGCATCGGCGAAGATCCCCAGGGTCCGCCGGACAACCTGTTCCCCTACGTCAGTCAGGTGGCCCTGGGGCGGCGGCCCCGCCTCCAGGTCTTCGGCGGTGACTGGCCCACCCCCGATGGGACCGGCATCCGAGATTACATCCACGTGATGGATCTGGCGGAAGGGCACCTGGCAACCCTCGAGGCCCTCTGGAACGAACCGCCCCAACTGCTGACCCTCAATCTGGGCAGCGGCCGGGGCTACTCGGTGCTGGAGGTGGTGCGCGCCTTCGAGCGGGCGAGCGACAGGATGGTTCCTTTCGACTTGGTGGCCCGCCGGGCCGGCGATGCCGCCCACTCCGTGGCGGATTCCTCTGAGGCGCTCCGCCGACTGGGCTGGTGGGCCCGGCGGGACCTGAGCCAGATGTGCGCCGATGGCTGGGCCTGGCAACAGCGCCACCCGCAGGGCTACCGATCAGCTGGCTGAAGCCGCCGGGAGGGTGGCCTGCAGGCGCTCACGGAAGTCTCCCTTGGGCATCCCGCCGCGGATCTCCCCATGGATCACGAAATCGGTTTCCACCTCACTCACCAGCAGATAGGTGGGCCAGCCCATGCCCTCCTTGTTGGGGTACTGGGCGAGCAGCACCCGGCGGTAGCGGCGGTAGGTGTCGGTGTCCTGCAGCATCACGCTCACGAACTCGAGGCCGAGCTCCTCAGCCACCCGGGCGTCGTAATGGGCCATGCGGTGGCAGGTGCCGCAGTCTTCGGAACTGAACTTGAGCAGGGTGTACGGGGCCATCGTCCGTTCGGCAGCGGATTGGAAGCGATGGTAAAGAGCCGAGCCGATGGGTGGTTCGGTGTGGCGATGCTGGCTTCAGAACCGCTCCCCATCGAGGAGTTCACCCCGCAGCTGCCGCAGCCGGGATCCCAGCGCCGGGCCGGGGCGCAGCCCCTCCCGGGCGATCAGGTCGGCGGCGGTGATGGCGCAACGCAGATGGCGCCAGCGCAGCCACCAGCGCAGCAGCGGGCGGCGCGGACCGATGCCGGCCGCCAGGGCCAGAGCCACCGCCTCCGGCGGCAGGCCGGGCGCCTCAAGCAGTCGGGTCCAGTCGGCCACCCTGAGGCCCGTCCCGCCCGGTCCCTGGCCCGACCCGTGCACCGCGAGCAGGGCCCGCAGCTGCTGCAGGGCAGCCAAGAGCCTTTGCTGGCGATGGGGCAACTGCAGCCGCTCGGCCAAGGCAAGGGGGGCCTCAGCCGCTGCGAGCAGGGCCACCATCCGCTCCAGACCGAACCGCTCCGCCCAGCGCAGGCGCCGGCGCCAGCAACAGTCGGCCTGCAGGGCCGGATCCAGCAGGTTGAGAGCACCCCAGTCCTGTAGGGCTTGCAGCGCCTGCGGCCAGCACTCCCGCTCCAGCAGCAACTGGAGCTCCATGCGCAGCCGGGTGCCCAGGGCCGGCGGCGCCTGCTCCGGCGGGTCGCCCCGCCGCCAGTCCCACGGCCAGCTCCCCAGGGTTGCGTGCACCTGTTCACGGCTCGTCTCAGCCAGCTCGAAACCCAGCCGGGCCGAATAGCGGGCTCCTCGCACCAGGCGGGTGGGATCGTCGCGAACGCTGCCGGCATGGAGAAAGCGCAGCCGGCGTCGGCGCAGATCCTGCTGCCCGCCGTGGGGATCGAGCAGCGTCGGCCGATCCGCCAGCACCAGGGCCATGGCATTGATGCTGAAGTCCCTGCGGGCGAGGTCGTCGTCGAGGCTGCCGAACCGCACCACCGGGTTCTCTCCGGGCACGGGGTAGTGCTCCTGCCGTGCCGTGGCCACGTCCAGCAGGTAAGTGGTGGGGAGCGTGGGCTGGCCGGAGGGATCGCTCGCCTGGTTGCCGGCAGGAAACTCGAGTTCAATCTCCACCGTGCCGTAAAGCCCATGCTCCCGGCAGCTCTGAAGCCGCACCTCCCCCCCGGCGGCGAGACGCCGGGCCAGGCCTGGCGCCGCGGCCAGAGCGGCTCCATCGCTCTCCACCACAAGATCGAGATCGGGAAGGCCGCGCCAGGGATCGTGATGGACCCGATGCAGCAGCAGATCCCTCACGGCCCCTCCCACCAGGGCGATGCGTGTGGATCCGGCACTCGCCGCCAGCAGCTCGAGCAGGCGGGGAGGAACCCCCGGCAGATCCAGGGGAGGCAATGCGGAGGGATCCATCGCCCCCATCCTGGTGCAGGTCGCTGGATCGGCGCAGAAACCGCGCCACCCCTGGCCAGCCAGGGCAGCTCAGCCCTCCTCAGGCCCCAAACTGATCCGAACCGGCGTTCCTCGTCTGACCTCCACCGCCGACGGCCGCAGCGATGGCCCCATCTCTCGATCCACCGTGAATCGGTCAGGCCCGGGGCTGGTGATCGTCACGGTGGCCTACGACAGCCAGGAGCCGCTGGAACGGCTGGCCGCCGATGTGGCACGCCAGACCAGGGCCCCCGAACGCTGGCTGGTGGTGGACAACGCGCCCCGCTCGGCCCCCCTGAGGATCTGTGGGGCCCTGCAGGAGGCGGGCCCGGAACGGATCGCCGGAAACGAGGGAGCGGGTTTCGGTGAAGGGTGCAACCAGGCCTTCGAGCGGCTGGCCGCCGACAGCTGGACGGGCTGGGTGTGGCTGCTCAACCCGGATGCCACCCTGCCCGAAACGACGGTGCTGGAACGGTTCACCAGCATCCTGGCGACCCTGCCGGATCGGGCTCTCGTGGGCACCGCGGTCTGGAGTTCCGAGGGGAATCTGGAGGCCAGCGGCGGCTGGATCGATCCAGGCCTGACCTTCCGCCGCCGCCGCCTCACGCCGTCCCACCTAGCCGCGGCCAACCCCACACCGCTGGCACTCGATTGGCTGAGTGGCTGCAGCCTGGCCCTGCGCCCCTCGGCCCACGCCCCTGCCGCCCGTTTCGACCCTGCCCTGCCGCTTTACTACGAGGACATGGACCTGTGCCTCCGCCTCGGCGCCTTCGGAGCCAAGGCGCTCTGGACCTCCGCGGTGGCTATCGCCCACCAGCGGGGCAACGGCAGCGGTGGCGATCCGGACCGCCGCGCCCGGCTCACCACAATCAGCTACTGGCGTTTTCTGCAGCGGCACAGACCCCTCAGGGAGCGGGTGCTGCGGGGAACGCGCCTTGTGGGCAAAGCCCTGATCCGCCTGCCGGGTCACACCCGCTCGAGCCTGGCGGTGCTGAGAGGCCTGGTGGCAGCCATGCGGAATCCCATCGATCGCCATCCATCGTGATGCCCAGCTCCCAACCTTCCGGCCAGCCCCTGGCCCTGTTCAACGGCAGCTACCTGGGCGAAAAGCCCACTGGCATCGGGGTGGTGGCCAGGGATCTGGCAGCGGCCCTGGATCCTGCCCTGGTTCCGCTGCTGGAGCCACGGGAGCCGGGCACGGCACCGGTCCGCCCCCACAGCATCCCAATCCCGACCGATCTCTCCCCCGCCCACGGCAGCCGGGGACATCTGCGACGGCTGATCTGGACCCAGCAGCGCCTGCCCGAACTGCTGCGGGAGCAACGGGCACCATTGCTGCTCTCCCCCCTGCCCGAGGCCCCCCTGCTACGGGGGGTTCGCTCGCTGGTGCTGGCCCATGATCTGCTGCCCCTTCGCTACCCCCAGCCCACCCCCCTGCTGGCCTACCACCTGGCTTACGTGCCGGCGGTGCTGCACCGGGCCGTGCGGGTGTTGTGCAACTCGGAAGCCACCGCCCGGGAGGTGCATGGCCGCCTCCGGGTGCCCACAAAGAAGCTCGTGCCGATCCGGCTGGGCTTTCATCCGGGGAGCCTGAAGCCCCTGGGCCTCCCCCGGGGGAACGCGTTTCTGGTGCTGGGGCGGCACGATCCCCACAAGAACCTGGAGCGGGTGCTGCGGGCCTTCGCCAGCCTCCCCGATCCAGACTGCACCCTTCATCTGGTAGGCCCCCACGACCGCCGCTACACACCGCGGCTGCAGGCCTTGGCGGAGGAGCTGGGCATAGCGTCGCGCTGCCGCTGGAGTGCCTGGGTGAGCGACCAGGAGCGGCTGGAGCTGCTCAACCGCTGCCGGGCGCTGGTGATCGTGAGCTTGTGGGAAGGATTCGGCCTGCCGGCCCTGGAGGCCATGGCCTGCGGAACGGCGGTTATTGCCGCCGACGCCGGCGCACTTCCGGAGGTGGTGGGAACGGTGGGTCTGCTGGTCGATCCGCGCAGCGTGGGACAGATCGCCGACGCCATGGGTGCCTGCCTGGAGCAAGGCTCCCTGCTGCAGCGGGCCGCCGAAGAGGGCCCGAGGCGGGCCGCCACCTTCAGCTGGATGGAGACTGGCCAGCAGATCACCAGGCTGCTCCAAGACCTTTCCTGATCGCAACCTGCCTGAGGTCGTCCCCCGATGCTGACCACCTGCCTGTTCTGGGCTCTGCTCACTCTGCTGCTGCTGAACGGCGTGGCCCTGGTCAGGCCCGCCAGCCCCCTGGCCCGCTGCAGTGGTTCCCTGCTGATGCTGGCGCTGGTGGTGCTGGCCAGCCTGCCGACGCCGGGATGGCCCCTGCGCCCCCTGCTCCTCCTCGGCACCACCGTGGTGGGCATCGCCCTGGTGCGGGCCATGGCAAAGGCAGAACCGACGGATGCCGCCAACGGCCGCCATGCCCTGATCACGGCCCTGCTGGTGAGCCTGACCACCGGCCTGCTGTTCGCCCTGCGCCCCCATCCCTTCGAGTATCCCGGCGATTCGGTTGACTACCTCAACAACTTTCAGCGGCTCACCCTGGAGGGAGCACGCGATGCCTCCTGCCTGGAGGGAACCTGGCGGCTGACCACCTACTGGAGTGGTTGCACCTTCTGGACCGCCCTGCTGCAGGCCAGTCCCCTCGATCTGCCGAGCCTGCTGGGAGGCGTGCCGCAGCGGGTGGCGATCGGCCTGCAGATCGCCATCCTCGCGATGACGGTGTTCCGCTGCCTCCGCTACGCCGGCGTGCGACCAGCCACAGCTTCGCTTTACTGGCTGCTGATCGTCTTCGGGTTAGGCAACCAGTCGATTTCCTTCCTGGTGAACCACGGCCTGCAGGGCTCGATCCTGGCGGCGGCGGTCTTCCTCGAAGCCGTGATGGTGACCTTGTGGATCCTTGAGCAGCGGGGGCCGGCCTGGATCCAGGCGGCACTGCTGCCGCTGTGTCTGGCACCCCTCCTCTATCTGGAACTCAAGCTGCACGGTGCCTTCGCCCTGCTCACCCTGGCGCTGATGGTGCCCCTGGCGCCGCTGCTAGGCCTGCGCAGCCTGATGGCCCAGCCCCGCCATCGCTGGCTCAGCCGTCGCAGCGGCTGGCTGCTGCTGGCCGGTGGCATGGCCTTGCTCGCTCTCCTGCTCGCCTTCAAGACCGGGTGGGCGGTGGATGGGGCCAAGACGCCCCGGCTCCTGGTGCGCTGGACCTTTCTCAGGGGTCTGGGGATCACCGATGCCAACCTCCCCGCCTCGAGCATGCTGCGCTCGCCGGCGTCCCGGCCGGAGGTTCTGGCCGTGGTGTCCCTGCTGGCGAGTGGCTGGTGCCTGATGCGGCCCCAGCCCGTGAAGGACAGCGCCGGGAACGGAGCGGGGCTGTACCGGGAGGTGGCCAGCCTTTACAACCTGGGCATCCTCGCGGCCTTCCTGCTGCCGCCCTTCAGCCACCTCTACCTGAATCTTCCCTACGAAATCATCTCCAGTTACCGGCTGATGTGGGGGCAGATTCTGTTCTCACCCCTGCCGATCCTGATCCAGAACGGCGTGATCGCGCCGGCCCGACCCAGATGGACCCTCCCACGGGGGCTGAAGGCCAGCCTGGTGGGACTGCTGCTGATCCTGGTGCTGATCCCGATTCCGAGCGGATCCCGCCGATACCCCCAGCTCTTCTGGAGCAAGTCCCGCCACCTCCTGAACGGTCCCTCGGGCCGGGTGGACCTCCACAGCATCAGCAAAGCCCTGATGCCATCGATCCTTGAGGGGCGAGGAGCCGGGGGCGAAGCAGCCGTTGTGCTGGCCGATGAAGTGATCGGAACCGCGCTTCAGGGATATCCAGGTCTAGTGAAACCGGTTGATGCGACCAGGATCTACAACCGCTCCGACCCGGAACAGGGGCTGATCCATCCGGAACTGCGCAAGCTCAGCGGAACCCCGCTGGCCACGAGGCTCACCAGGCTGCATCCGCACCCCGACCTGATCATCCAGGAAACCCCGATCGGGTCCTACTACTCTCCCTACGAAGAAATTGGCGTCTACGATAAAGACATCGGCGACCACCTCTCCCGAGGGGGAGTGAATGGAATTCCGGAGCAGATTCTCACGCAATTGGGCTATCACCGCTGGCGGACCCTCTCAGAGCAGGGCAGGATTCTGAATCCAAACGACAGCTCAGCCACCTATCGACTCTGGCGCCGATGATCCAGCCGTTCTCCTGATATCCTGCGTCAGGAAAGCAATCAGGTCACAGCGGCTGAATCGGCGCCAGCCGAGGATCGAGGATTTTCGGCCCCATCCCCTCAAACTTCACGGCGATCGAGATCTTCTCGCCGCTGCCGAACAGGTGGGTCACGGTGCCCTCGCCGAAGCTGCTGT
>BJHE01000105.1 GCA_014191755.1 Cyanobium sp. | reverse complement strand
CCTCAAAGGCCACTCCCAGGGTGGAGAGCGCCAGAGAATGGGGCTCACCGCCAAACACGCTGCGGCCGAAGTTGCCGGCACGCAGGTTGGTGCGCAGCAGATCCTTGCCGGTGAAGCTGGTATCGAAGGTCAGCTGCAGGTCGTAGTTGAATGTTGTGCTGTTTGGCAGAGGTACGGGTGTCCGTGGGCGACCGCTGAATTCATTCGGTGCTCGATTGACCGTGTTCGCCGCCGTGTTGAGCGCCGAACCCGAGAAGGCATTGGCTCCCACCACAAAGGTGGCCAGACCGGAGAGTTTGGTGGTGGTGGAGAACTGGCTGGCTTCCAGCTCACCCACACGGGCCTCAAGGACATCGACGCGGCCGCGCAGCACGGCGAGCTCCTTCTGAAACTCCTTCATCAGCCGCTTGAGCTCATCGGTGGTCTCGGTGACGCGATCGAGGCAGGCATTCAGCAGGGCTGCCGCTTCATAGCGGGTCATCGCCTGGCCGCCCTTGAAGGTGCCGTTGGGATAACCAGCCACGCAGCCGTAGCGGTCCACCAAGTTGGAGAGGGCCTGGTAGGCCCAGTCGGTGGGCTTGACATCAGAGAACTGGGTGATGCTGGTGACCTGCTCCTGGCTGGCGTACTGGCTCACCTCCGCCAGGTTGAGGCTGGCGGCATTGGACGCCATCGGAGCCGCGAGGCCAAGAACGAGGAGCGAGGAACGAATGGGATGCATAAAAAATTCTTTGGAGCACCATGGCGGCGACATGGGCGGCATGATACCGCATGTCTCCAGTCAGTCGCGACAACTGGAGACTGTTATGGCGGTTCGGACACCTAGGCCTGGGTTGGCATCAGATCGAGCATCAGATCGTCTGTGCACCAGAGGGCCAGCCGGAGGTATTCGTGCATCCCGACGGCTGGGCACCGTGGCGGTGTTCTGACCCTCCAGAAAGCTCCGCTGCCGGCCGGATCTGATCACTGTTTGATCACAGCCCGGCAGATGCGCTGGGCGGCCTCCCGCCCGCCGAACAGATTTCGGGCAGCGGGGCCGATCTGCAGGGCACTGAGACCACCCATCACATGCACGGCGCTGCCTGGCCAGCGCAGGTCGGAGGCCAGCACGGGCCAATCGTTGACCAAGTCGATTGGACTCTGCTCCTGTAGCTGCCGCAACAGTGGGTGCTGGCTGACGCCCTGGCGGTGCCCTGTGGAGAGCCAGATCCGATCGACCTCAAGTCCATGGCCATCCGTGCAGCGCACAGACCAGTGACTGGCGCACCATCGCGCTGAGTGCACCTCGCAGTGATCGTGGAGCTGCAGCGCGCCTCCTCGTTGGGCCTGCCTTAGCTGGGCGGCCGTTTCCGGCGTGATGGAGCCACCGTCGCGGGCCTCGAGCACCTGCCGCTGGCGCCGCCGCATGCAGGGTTCGGCATGAAAGGCCTTGAGATCTTTGGGCCCGAGCCAGCCCGGATCAGCATCGAAGGGCTTGTGCTTCAGGGTCCGCCGACAGAGCAGATGCACCAGCGCACCCCGCCGCAGTGCGCCCAGGACCAGATGGGCGCTGGTGAGCCCGCCGCCCACGATCAGGATCCGTTGGCCCCGCAGTGAGAGCAGCGAAGGAAGATGGATCCTGTCGCTGTGCTGCAGCGCTTCTGGCGGATGGTCGCCTGCGATCTCCCCGACCCAGGCGGGCATCAGAGGTGTGCCGCTCCCCGTGGCGATCACCAACCTGCCTGTGGCCAGGGTTGTGCCATCGTTGAGTGTCAGCGCCATCGGTCCGCTTCCCAGCTGGGGAAGCCGAATGCGGTCCACACTCGCGGCCAGCACGCAATCCGTCAGCCGGTACTCGCTGATGACCTGACGGCAGAAGTCCCCGAACAGATCGGTATGGGGGAGGCCATAGGGGCCCTCCAACTGACGGCTGCGCTGCCGGGACTGCGCAAACTGCCGCAGGGCATGGGCGTTCGGATGGGGGTGATGGGGTGAGGGGGAGCGCAGCCAGGGAATCTCGTACTGCTCCATCTGCCGCTGCCAGCGGCTCAGCCAGCGGCCGCTGGGGTCCACGATCCGCAGGCGCCGCCGCAGCCGCGGTCGCTTCTGGAGCAGGAGACAACTGAGGGCGAGAGCCTGGGGACCGGCCCCGACAATCACGAGGTCAGCCATGGGCCAACGGCTCGCTCTGCTGGCAGGAACGGCAGAGGCCGTGGATCTCGAAGGTGTGGAACAGGGGCTTGAACCCCTGCAGCAGCACCTTGGTGAGAGCGAGACCACCGCTTGCCACCGGGCAGATCGGCAGCGGTTCGCTGTGGCCGCAGCTCACGCAGGTGAGGTGATGGTCATCGCGCTCCAGGGGTGCATAGACGCTCTCCCCATTGGGCAACTTGCGGCAGCGCACCAGGCCTGAACGCTGGAGCAGCCGCAGGTTCCGGTAAACGGTGGCCAGCCCATGCCGCTGCGAACTCTGCCTGAGGCGTTCATGCAGCTCCTGGCCGCTGAGCTCGGCATTCGCCGCACGGAGCACGGCCAGCAGGGCCCGCTGCCGGGGCCCCAGGGGCATGTCGCTGGGATCGGTGGGATGGGCGTGTGGAGCCATGGGCGAACCGCCAGGGGCGCAATCTGCTAAAACGAGAACCATTCTCAGCATACGGGGCTTCGGCTCCCCTCCGGCCATGGCCTTCTCCAGCCCTGTTCCCGCCGCCGAGCGCCTGCCGGTGACCGTGCTCACCGGTTACCTCGGCGCCGGCAAAACAACCCTGCTCAACCGGATCCTCACCCACGAGCACGGCCTCAAGGTGGCGGTGATCGTGAACGAATTCGGCGAGGTGGGCATCGATAACCAGCTCGTGGTGGATGCCGATGAGGAGATTTTTGAGATGAACAACGGCTGCATCTGCTGCACCGTGCGCGGCGATCTCATCCGCATCATCGGCAACCTGATGAAGCGGCGCGACCGCTTCGATCACCTGGTGATTGAAACCACCGGCCTGGCCGATCCGGCGCCGGTGATCCAGACGTTCTTTGTGGATGAAGACCTGCGCGATGAGCTGCGGCTGGATGCCGTGGTGACGCTCGTGGACCTCAAGCATGTAGAGCAGCACTGGGAGGCCGAGGAAGTTCAGGAGCAGCTGGCCTTTGCCGATGTGCTGGTGCTCAACAAGGCTGATCTGGTGAGCGATGCCGATCGGGCGGCGATCGAGCGGAGGGTGCGCGCCATCAACCCCGTGGCCCGCCTGATCACGAGCGAGAACGCCGATGTGCCGATGCAGGAGCTGCTGGGGGTGGAAGCCTTTGAGCTGGAGCGGGCCCTGAGTCTCGATCCGGGCTTTTTGGTGGACGAGCACGCCCATGAGCACGACGATGCCGTGGGCTCGGTGGCCCTGGTGGAGAAACGGCCGATGGACCTCGAGAAGCTGGGCTGTTGGCTGTCGGATCTGGTGGCCGAGCGCGGCCCTGATCTGTTCCGGATAAAGGGGATCATCCAACTTCAGGCAGAAGCGCGTCGCTACTTGTTCCAGTCAGTGCACATGCTGCTGGATGGTGATTTCGATCGCGCCTGGAAGCCGGGTGAGCGCCGCCGCACCGAGTTGGTGATCATCGGCCGCGATCTCGATGCCGATGCCCTGCGCGCCGGCTTCCTGGCCTGTGTCGCCTGAGCTGTCGGTGGCACCCCTGGCCCCGCTGGTGAGCGAACGGCTCTGCGGCGATCTGCAGCAGCCGATCTCGGCCCTGACCTGGTCGGCCAACGGAGAGTTTCTGGCGATCGCCAGCGCCGGTGGTGAATTGCTGCTGCTCGATTTCCTCGCCGGCTGTGAGGAGCTGCTGCGGGGCGACCGCGACAGCAGCCTCGATGTGGTGGGCTTCAGCAGCGATGGCCAGCTCCTGATGGCCGCCGGCCAGGACGGCGAGCTGCTGCTCTGGGAGCTGGGAGACACCGGGGTGCGCCCGTTGGCCATGGATCCCATCCCGTTGGGCGGCGGCTGGATTGATGCGGCGGCCTGGCAGCCTGGTGGCCTGCTCCTGGCGGTGGCGGCCGGGCGAGAGCTGCGGCTCTGGGATGGGGCCGCTCGTCAGTGGCGCGAGCCATCGCTGCCGTTGCCCGGCACCATCCAGGCCCTGGCCTGGAGCGCTGATGGAGTGCAGCTGGCTGCCAGCTGCCACGGTGAGCTGGTGCTGTGGCAGCCATGCCTGAGCACGCCTGTCGATCCGCCGCTGCGCAACCCGATCGCCTCGGCCGGCCTGACCCTGGCCTTTTCAGGGCCGGGCCACCATCTGGCCTGCGGCATGCTGGATCGCTCCCTGCTGGTGTGGCCCCAGGGCTGCCACGGCCAGCCCTGGCAATTCAGCGGTTTCCCCGCCAAGGTGCGCCAGCTGGCCTGGAGTGAGCAGCCCGGCCGCCTGGCCCCGCTGCTGGCCAGCGCCGCCGCAGAGGCCGTGATCCTGTGGACACAGGTGAAGCAGGGTCCCAAGGCCTGGCAGCCCGAACCGTTGCTGTGGCACGAAAAACGCGTCAATGCCCTGGCCTTTGCGCCCGGGAGCACCCTGCTGGCCAGTGCTTCAAGTGACGGCAGCGTGGCGCTCTGGGATGGAAAAGGGCGAATGCTGCAGCCGCTTGAGGGGCAGGGCTGCGGCTTCAATGCCCTGGCCTGGCGACCGGATGGCCGCCACTTGGCAGCGGGTGATGCCAACGGGCGCTGGTGGCTGTGGCCGGTGGCGGTGCCGGCGCGCGAACAGCAGAGCCAGCGAGCAGGGGCCGGCTTCAGGGCTCAGCTATAGAATGAGAACCATTCTCGCTAGAGAGCATCGGATGCGATCTCCGGCCGGGCTTCAGGAGCTGTTGAAGCGGGCCGGGGTGGTGTTCGGGGCCTTGCTGTTGGCTGCCTGCGGCGCACCTCGCCAGGAGTCCCGTGATGCCGCCGCCGACAAGGCGTTCAAGGTGGTCACCACCTTCCTGCCGATCACCCTGTTCACCCGCGCCGTGGCGGGCGACTGCGCCACCGTGACACCCCTCATCCCTGCCGGCACTGGCCCCCACGATTTCCAGGCCAAGCCGGGAGACCTGACCGCCCTGCGCCAGGCACGGGTGCTGGTGAAGAACGGCCTGGAGATGGAGGGGTTCCTCGACAAGCTCGTGGCCTCCGCAGGCAATCCCCAGCTCAAGGTGATTGATTCCAGCCGCGGCGTCACCACCCTGGAAACAGAAAACCATGGCGATGCGCATGGCAAGGAGCATGGGCATCACGATGACCACGGCTCTGCGCATGGCCATGATCACGGTGCCGTGAATCCCCACATCTGGCTGGATCCGCTGCGTGCGGTGCAGCAGGTGGAAACCATCCGCGACGGTCTGATCAAGGCTGACCCCAGCTGCGCTGAGGGCTACCGGCGCAATGCGGCCGCCTACACAGTCCAACTCAAACAACTAAACAGCGAGATCGCCAGCCAGCTCAAGCCCTATACGGGCAAAACATTCATCGCTTTCCACGATTTCGCCCCCTACTTCGCCCACCGTTATGGCCTCAAGGCCGAGTACCTGGTGGATGTGCCCGAGATCAATCCCTCGCCGGCGGATCTGCAGCGGGTGGCGGCCGAGGTGAAGCGCAGCCAGCTCAAGGCCCTGCTGAGTGAACCCCAGGAGGGCAACCGCTCCTTCAATGCCCTGGCGAAGGATCTGGGGGTGAAGGTGGTGGTGTTTGATCCGATGGAGACGGCCACGGAGGAGGCCTCGCGCGATCCCTCCACCTATCTGAAGCTGATGCGCCGCAATGCGGCCGATCTGCGCCAGGCCTTTGGGCAATGACAGACCACGCCCCAGTGTTGTTGGTGGAGGGCCTGAGCGTTCGCCGAGGTGAGCAGCTGGCGGTGGAGCAGGTGAGCTTTCAGCTCGCCCGCGAAACCGATACGGCGCTGGTGGGTCCCAACGGTGCTGGCAAGAGCAGCCTGGTGGGCGCCCTGCTCGGCCTGCATCCCCGCGCCTCAGGCACCGTGCAGATCCTGGGCCACCCGCTCGGCCCAACGGGCGAGTTGCCCCGATCGGTGCGTGCAGAGATTGCCTACCTGCCCCAGAGCCTGGCGTTGCAGGGGCGCTTTCCACTCACCGTGGGCGAATTCGTGGGCTTTGGCGCTGATGCACCAGGCCTCAGCCTGGCCTGGCTGGGCAACAGGCGCCGAACTGAGGCTGTGCTCCGTGCCCTGAAGCGAACCGGCTGCCAGGACCTGGCCGAGCGCCGGCTCAGCGAGCTCTCCGGTGGTCAGCTCAAGCGTGTGCTGCTGGCCTTCTGTGTGGTGCGGCCCCGCCAGTTGTTGGTGCTCGATGAGGCCCAGGCTGGCCTTGATGCCCCCAGCAGCGAGCAGTTCCAGCAACTTCTGCTGGAGCTGCGCCGGCAGGAGGGCTGGACCGTGCTGCAGGTGTCGCACGATTTGGAGATGGTGCGTCGCAGCTGTGATCAGGTGTTGTGCCTGAACCGCCGCCTGCGCTGCAGTGGTGCCCCCGACCATGCGCTAAGTCCAGCGCGGTTGGCTGAGCTCTATGGCCCCAATGTGGTGCCCTACCGCCATCACCATGCCGGGGTTCCTGGCCATGGCTGATGCCGCAGGCTTGCTTGAGGTGCTTGGCCAGCCGTTCATGCAGCGGGCCCTGCTCGGTGGCCTGCTCACCGGTGCCCTGGGCGGGCTGCTGGGCAGTTTCGCGGTGTTGCGCCAGCTCTCGTTCTTCAGTGATGCCCTGGGCCATTCCGCCCTGCTGGGCATCAGCCTGGGAATCCTGCTGGGGGTGAATCCCACCCTGGTGCTGATCCCGTTCGCGGTGCTGTTCGCCTTGCTGGTGAACCAGCTGGTGGCCCGCAGCGGTCTGCCGGCCGACGCCCTGCTCAACATCGTCTATTCCACCTCTCTCGCTTTTGCGGTGGTGGCGCTGAACCTGGTGGAGACCTATCGCGGCGGCATCCAGCAGCTGCTGTTCGGCGACATCCTCGGCATCAGCTGGAGCGATCTGACGGTGATCGCGGTGCTGTTTCTCGGTGCCTTGGCCTATCTCGCGTTCAGCCTGCGTGCCCAGGTGCTGCTCACCCTCAACAGCGATCTGGCGGGGGCCTTCGGGGTGGGGGCCAACCGTCACCGCCTGATCTTCATCGTGCTGCTGGCGGTAGTGGTGGCGGTGTCAATCAAGGCGGTGGGGGTGCTGCTGATCAGTGCCTTTGTGGTGATCCCGGCCTGCGGGGGGCGGCTCGTGAGCCGCCACTTCCCGCTCTATGCCCTCGCCTCAGCCACCTTGGGCGGTGGCTGTGCATTGCTGGGCCTACTGGGCTCAGGCCTCACCAACCTGCCCTCCGGCCCGTGTGTAGTGATCGTGCAATTTGCGGGATTTCTACTGGCGCTGCTGGTCAGCCAGCAGACAAGCCGCTCTCCAGCAGTTGCCGTGCCAGTAAGGCCCCAAATTCCTGGTGCAGGCCCAGTCGACCCGGAATCACGCTGAGCTGATCAGCCGCCTCCCAGCCCAGAGCCTGCATCTCTGTCCTGGAGCGTGGTGGGGCCTCGTCAGCCAGCACCACCTGCAGCGGGCATTGCAGCAGGCGCGATCGTCTGCCGGATCAAGGCCACCACTGACGAACGCCAAACTGGCAAAGCGTGCCCCGGGGCGCCTGGCCAGCAGCTGCTGTTCGCGGATCCGCGCCGGCGTGAGCAGGGCGGGCGCGACCCACACCTGACGCCGCAGCATCAGGTGCAGCACCGGCCAGCTGGTGTTGAGCCGGTAGAGAAGCGGTCCGAGGAAGGGTGTCGCGACAAGCTGCCGCAACCAGCGGAACCGCTGGGAGGGCCAGCCGGTCATCGTCGGCAGAGGGCCGCGCCAGGGTAGGGGCCACCAGCACCAGCTCCTGCCACAGGCCAGACCATTCCGCCGCCAGCCCCAGGGCCACCGAGGCGCTGTGGCCGGTGGCGATCACGGTGGGGCGCTGGTGGGTTGTGGTGCGCAGAAAGGAGAGCACGGCCCGCAGCGCCGAGCGCAGTAGGGCGGCGACATACGTGATCGCGGGGCGGTCGCTGTCGCCGAAACCGAGCCAGTCGAAGCTAAAAAGCTGGCGCTGATCGCCCACCGCTTCGGCCAACGCTTTCCATTCGCCCCGGCTCGACACCGTGCTTAGTGCGGGCAACAGCACCCACAGGGGCGCCCCCTGCGGCCCCCGGCGCTCCAGCGCAAGGCGCAGCTGCCGCCCGGCAAGGTCCACCTGCAGGATCTCCAGCGTTCCCTCCAGCTGCGGGGTCATGCAAACCCCCGTGCCCGCTGCTTGGGTTTGGTGCCAGCAATGAAAAAGTCGAGGCGATCGCTGCCTGGGTCGTACAGGGTGTAGTGGACGCCAGCGCCGATGCCGATCACCTGACGCTGCGGAACGCTCTGCCGCTGCTGTCGTTGGCCCTCCAGATCCTGCACTTGCGAATCGATGCCACCGCCGGTGAGCTCAAGCCGGAACTGCTGGCCACTGCGGGCAGTGAACAGGTGGTTCACATCCATCCGGGTGAGCCGGACCAGCAGCAACAGCGGCGAGCTGTCTGGACCAAGGCTGTCGCGCACATCGGCGCATTGCATCAAAAAACGGTTGACCGCTGAGGCTGTTACCTCAGTTGAACTGTTGCTGTTACGGGCCGTGCTGCAGGGCGGTCTGTTGAGAAGCGAAAGGGGAGAGCTGGATCACCGCCGCCTCGCTGCTGATGCTGGGCTGGCTGGTCCGCCATCCGCAGTCATGCCCCCGCAGCCATCCAGCTCCACAATGGTGATCACGGTTCCAGCGAGTCACGCCCTGGAGGCAACGAGGAAAGTCCGGTGGGGAGCAGGTTCGTCCTGCGCCGAGTCCGGCGCTGTCCCGCAGCTGTGATGGGGGCTCCGGTCCTCTCAGTCAGAACGCTCGCCGTGTTGAGCCCCTTCTTCTCCGGCGCGGACCGGATTCCACCATGACCCTTTCTGCTTCTGCCAGATCTCTGGCCCTGTTTGGCGCGGCCTCAGCACTGGCGTTGCTTCTGGATCAGCCCGCCCAGGCCCATGGCATCGCCCGGGGCGGCATCGCCACCGGCTTCCTGCACCCGATCAGCGGTGTCGATCACCTGCTGCTGCTGGTCGGCATCGGGGCCGCCTCCTCCTGCATTTCTGCGCAGCTGCTGCTCTGGGCTCTGGCTGGGGCTATCGGCGGTGGTGTGTTCGGAGCGATGGGCGGCACCCTGCCGGCCCAGGAGTTCATCGCAGCCCTCGCGATTACGGCGGTGGCCGTGCTGGTGCTGCGCTGTCTCCGCTTGCAGCAGAGCCCCCAGCTGGGTGCCTGCGCCGCCCTGGTTGCCGCAGCGGTGGCGGTACACGCCATGCTGCACGGCCTGGAAGCTCCTGCCGACGGCTCCGCCCTGCTCTGGTGGCTGGGGGCCTTCAGTGGCTCAGTGCTGGTGAGCGGCGGCAGCTTCCTGGCGCTGCGGCGTCTGCCCTTGGCCTGGACCCGTGGCGTGTGTGTGCTGCTGGCTCTCTGCGGCGGCGTGTCAGCCCTGGGGCCGATCGGCTTGCTGATGCGCTGATCTGAACGCAGGGTTGGTTCACCAGCTGGAGGGGGACGAGGATCACAATCCCCTGGATCCCTCTTCCCTGCCTGCGCTCTCCTCGCCCCTGCAGATCCGCCCCTATGGGGCGGCCGATTGGCCAGCGGTGTGGGCGCTGCTGGAGCCGGTGTTTCGCGCCGGCGAAACCTTCCCGCACGATCCAGCCATCAGCGAGGCCGAAGCCCAGCTGGCCTGGGTGGAGCAGAGCCAGGCGGTGATGGTGGCTGTGG
>BJHE01000104.1 GCA_014191755.1 Cyanobium sp. | reverse complement strand
AGAAACTGGCTGAGGGCATCGCGGCCAGCCGCTGCATCGAAGGCCAACCGCTGCCCGGCCACTGGCAGCCCCTCACCGTTTAACCGCAGGCAGCCCAGCACGTGGGCGTTGCGGCTTTGCTTGTCCTTTTCAAGCAGGCTCAAGGGTTCTCCCTTGTTGTCGTCGTGCCTGCGGCGCCTGAGGCTGTGGGAACCCACCAGCCAGAGCCGATCTTCGTCGAGCGCCAGGCCCTCGATATCCGATTCGCCGTCGTCCTTGCCGCCGGCCAGGCCGAAGTCATTGAGCTTCACCTGGCGGAGGTCGCCATAGCGGTGTTCGCCAAGGCGTTGCAGCCGGTAGAGGCTGCGGCCCTCATCACCGCCCAGCCAGAGAAGGCCGTTGCGAGCGGCAAGGGCGGAGAGATTTTGCCTGAGATCCTCGGCATCCTCCTCACCCGAGGGGCCCAGCTCGAGCAGGCGCTGCTGGGTCGTTGTGGCCAGGGGAAGGTCGGCTTCTGGAGAGGGCATGGGGAGGGCAGGCAGGGGTATACCTGCGTTATAAGGACTTTTAGTGGCGTAAACGGCTGCGCCCTTCCCCAACCGGGGTGTGTCTCGGGGCGTGCCAGGCTTTGGATTGGGGTTAGGGTGATTTGGGTGATGTTGAGCGAGATGGGCGTAATGGTGTTCATGGCCTTCTGGGAGGTTCTCGCAACGCCAGAAGGGGAAGTGTTTGACCAGCTCAGCCAGCGCGTGGCAGGGAAGCCTGATCGATATTGAATGTCACGATCGCGTTTAGCCAGTTAGCCATCCACCTTATCCACTTCGCTTCATTCATGGACCATCAGCCAACCAATCCAGCCGAACCGATCGATGAGAAACGGCTGAGGGCCTATGTGGCGCTGATTGACAAGCTGCTGTTGGGGGCCAGAGAGAACGCCAACAGCGGACGCATGAACTCGTGGAACTTTGGGATCAGGCAGGATCTTGATTAGGCCTTTGTTTGATGAATGTAGTTCAGCTCACAGCCCTTCACCATTCGCGCTTCCTGCATCACCGCAGCGGCGTTGAAGGGGGAGAACTCAAACCATTGGAAAACATCCAGGCCTCGATCTAGGGTGATCTTCCAGTCGTGGTCTGTGGTGATGCTGCGGGCGTGGAAATGGGGGCTGGGGGCGGCTGGGGGTGAGCTCGGGGCCATGGCTGGCACCAGAGGGTGCGGCAGGGTAAGGTGGAGAGTTGGGGATCGGTGGTGAGCAGCACCAGCCGCTCCAATTCGGCCTGGGCTGCGAGCATGCGATCAATGGGATCGCGATGAGGCTGGTTGTAGGCGCCGGCGCGAACACCATGGGCCAGGGCGATCGGCAGGGCCTGGAAGCCATCGGCCTGCAGCAGGCCTGGCAGATCGCCAATGGCCTGCGCCAGCTCCGGCAATTTGCACTGGTGGTGTTTGAGGCTCAGCTCCCCACCGTGGCCGCACTCACCAACACCGTGGTGGCTGGATCAGCGAGCAGGGTCTGCACCGGTTCGGTGAGGCGCTCCGGAACGAACCACCACCAGAGCAGCACGTGGCTGTCGAGCAGGTAGCCCGGTGAATCGCTCATGGCTGGAGACCCTCAGGCAGGAGGGCGCCGGACTCCCAGCTGGCCAGCTCGTCAGCGGCCATCGGGTCCAGCAGGGCATCGGGGTTGCTCAGAGGCCCCTGGCTGCGCAACCGGCCCCGGATGCGCTGGGGGGCGGGCGGCGCCAGGGGCATCAGCCGCGCCCAGGGCTTGCCGGCCTTGGCCAGCACGATGGTTTCAGCGGCATGGGCGTCGTCGAGCAGGCGCGACAGATGAGTCTTAGGCTGATGGACGTTCACCACTCGCATTGCACCCTCCTGCCTGGCTGCGCCTCAAGCCGACCGGATTAGTTGAGGCATGGACTAAGCCGATCAGAAGTCGTCAAAGTCGCTGCCGAGGCCGATGCAGGATCACCTGCTGCTCCCGCTGGCGGGCCTCGATCGCCTTGAACAATTCATAGGCCTCCACCAAAACATGACCCAAGCCGCAGGCCGGATCGATCAGGGTGAGTTCTTCGAGGTTGAGCGCCTCCGGCGTGATCGCCGCCAGCTAGGATTTCATTTCATCCGTCTGCTCAGCGGGCTCGATGTAGTACTCCATCTGTCCTTTGAGCGCTGAAGCCGGATAGGTGGCCAACCACTGCGCTCCCAGGGAGTTCTACACCATGTATTTCACGATCCAGTTGGGCGTGAACAGCTGGGTGGCGGCCTGAATGTCTTTGGGTTTCTACATCAGCGTAATCGCTGACGCTGATCTCACGGCGAAAGCTGCCGGCAATCGAGCCACCACTGAGCAGGTCGTCCGGCAACAACTACTCGCTGGCATCAGCCAGCCCTTCAAACAGATTCGGCAGTAGCAGGTGATAGGAGCGGCACACCGCCAGGATCAATTCGCGATACACCTCCCCCTGGGGATCGGCGCCGGCATGGGCCGAGGGGATCCGGCCATCGAGTAGGCCCAGCAAGCGCGCCTCATCAGTGGGGCTGCAGTTCAGCGGGCAGGCTGCCGCTGCGCAGCAGTTTCAGCACTTCGGGTTGGATTTCTGACTCCGTCTGCAGCATCAACACCCTGGCGCTAGAGGGATGCCAGAGCCGGGCATCGAGATAGCGCAGCGCCGCCAGGCGATTGAACCAGCTAGAGGCCACCTGCTCCAGCAGCTCCTGGCGGTTGTGGGCCTGCTGCTGCCGCAGCTCCTCGATCGGGCCGGCGGCGGTGGTTAGCGTGTCGGCACTGGCCTGGTGCAGCAACAGGTCTAGCTTGCGGCCCACCGCCTCGATCAGCTGCCGCCGCATCGCCGGGGCGAAGGTCTTGAGGGCGGCGATGTTGACGGGCATGGGGCTTGGGTTGCTCGAAGGCAGGGGCCTGTAGAGCTCTTGAGATTAGGTGCCGCCGCATCAGCAGCGATACCGCTGCACTGCACCAATTCAGCCCGGACGATTTTGCCGCCGTTATCGCCGCCATCGCCTAGGCTTCAGCAACACTTTATCCTGAATGAACCCAATTCCAGCCCTGCCGCTTTGGTTTGTTTGGGCTTTTTTATCTGCGCTTTTTGCAAGTGCATCTGCGGTATTTGGAAAAATAGGACTCGAAAGCGTAGATGCGGATCTGGCCACACTAATCCGCACTGTTGTCATCGCCATCTTTCTGCCGTTGCTCATTTTAGTAACTGGAAAATTAAGCAACCCATTTTTATTATCCCAGCAAACCTGGTTCTTCATTGTGCTTTCGGGTTTGGCAAGCGGCATGTCGTCGTTTTGCTTTTTTAGAGCCCTGAAGCAAGGAGATGCTTCCTTAGTGGTGCCCGTTGATAGATTAAGTCTATTGATGGTAGCTTTAGTCGGCTTTGCTTTTCTTGGTGAGCGCCCCTCAGTGATTGGCTGGGCAGGCTTACTGTTCTTGGCTGGGGGCGGAATACTATTATCTCTTGCGTAGTTGCCAAGTCGCTCTGCGTCATTTGGCATGGCAGTAGCAGGTCCAACTTGCGGCCCACCGCCTCCAGCAGCTGCCGCCGCATCGGCGGGGCACAGGGCTTGAGGGCCTGGCGTGCCTACCACCACTGGAGCCAATCAGATTCTTACTGTTGCGGGCGCCTAGGGTCATGCGGATCACCAGCAAGGGCCAAGTCACCATTCCCCAGGAGATCCGCGAGCAGTGCGGTCTGTTGCCCCACACCCAGGTGCGCTTCGTGGGTTCCAATGTGATCCTCGATGTGATCACAGCTGATCCCCGTTGGCAGGCGTGGAGCGAAGAGCAACTCAGCCGCTGGCTCGACCGAGGGCCGCTGTTGATCAATCCGATTATCTATGCCGAGATCGCCTTCCTGGCCGCTCGCGCCCACGCCGAATACCGGGCCCGCGGCGGTTCGCGCCAGACCGTGCTGGCGGGGCTTAACGATGCGCATGCTGCATAGAAATGGCCTTGGTAGGTAGCTGAGTGGAACAAAAGAGCTAAGGGGGGGAGGGAGTTCGGGGGGGGGTGGAGCAGGCGATGGCGGCGGTTCGGCGGGGATCTTCCGATGAGTCGTCGCTTTAATCCCTAAGGCCTTCTCTGCAGCAGCTGCTCAAACAACTCAATGATGCGTTCTTCAAGCTGATCGATACGCCGGAGCAAACGACCCTCCAACTGGGCTAAGGCCTCCTCGTTGACAGAGCCAGGCTCAGGTCCCGATCGGGCTAGTGTTCGGGCCTTTGTGGCCCAGGCGCCACTCACAAATACGGTGCTCAGATAGTCCCAGGTTTTCTTCTTGGTGGGAGCGGGGCCCAGGGCGGCTTCTAGATAGACATGGGCTGCAGCGGCAGAACCGAAGCGTGCCTTGAGGGCCGTTGGAGTGCACTGATCCTTAGGCAGGAGGGATTGGGGCCCAGCCTTCAGGGCCGGGGCCTCCTTGGCCCCAGAGGGAACACTAGGAGCCACCTCCTCCTCCACCAGCTGGCGGATCGCAGCGTTCTGCTCGCCCACGGTGCGGAAAAGTTCCGCATCGCCCTTGGCCATGCGAGCCATCAGTTCGCTGAAGCGATCACTCAGTTCACCCATTAGCCCTCACTCCCACCGCGCAGCAGGCGGCGCATGCGCTCGATCAGCCGGGTGATGTTGACAATGCTCCAGTAGCCGGCTTCCTCCTTGGCGGCATCGAGCTCCTTGAGCACGCCATCGAGGGCCTGCTGCTTGTCCTCAAAGGCCTCCAGCTCCCTGTGCATGTCCTGGGCGATTCGCAGGGCCTCGGCCTTCTCCTGCCCCAGCGCCATCAACCGGCCTTCATAGCCGCGCAGGGTTTCCAGGAACCGGTCCCGCGCCACAGTGAGCTCCCGGGAACGGCGCTGTAGCTGGCCACGGGAGCGCGTCAGCGAGGCATGGCTGTTGCGCATCGCTTGGTAATGGTGCTCGATCTGCTCTCGGCTCAGGGCGCTCAGATCTGCGGGGAAATCGCTGGTGGAGCGGATGCCCTTGCACTCCACGATGGCCTTGGCGGGATCAGGAGCCACTGGACTCGATTCAGGCTCCTGTAATGGGAGTCTCAGCTCCGCTTGCTCGCTTTCGGCCATCGGATCAACGTTGCGAACTCCATCTCAGCATTAAAGGACAGGCCATGACCAGCTCAGACGATTCACTGGTCATGGTCTGGTCATGGAACGATTCACATTTCTCTAAGTGAAATAGTCGTCCTTGCAAGCTCCTGATCTAGGGAAGCCCTGTAAATACCGGAGCTGAAGCAGCTCCCTCCGGGCGCGGCGGAAGCAGAACGATCAGGTGGCCTGAGTGCCTGCTAACAACGCAGCCGCCCATGCTGGTAAGGGTTCCCGATGCAGCCTCAAGGAGCCGTTGGTGATCGTGAACACGGGAGCAAACGGATCATCCGCTGAGGAGTTGTCGTAGGCCCGCAGCACATCCACCAGGGGGATTGAGGCACGCACCTGATCCAGCAACCGGGGAATGCGGCTGATCACCTTGTCCGCTGGGACGTTATGGCCACCTTCGCTGACCCGGCCGGCGATGCGGGCTTGGTTGAGATCGGTGCTCTCCAGGTGGATCAACACCATGATCACTTGATAGCCCAAGGCCTTGGCGTGAGCGATGAAATCGATCTTGGAGGGATGGGAATAGACCGTTTCAAAGCAGAAGCTCACGCCCTGCTCCAGCAGCTGATATCGCTGCCGTTCCGCCAGTTGGGCGGCCTCATAACTGTGGGCCTCCGGGGCCTCCGCAAAGACGATCCTGGCCAGCAGATCGGCATTCACGAAGGGCAGCCCCAGTGGCTCGAGCGAAAGCCGGTGATAGGTGCTTTTGCCGGCCCCGTTGCCGCCCACGAGGATCCACAGCTGGGGGCGTTCGCTCAAGCTGCCGCGGGATCGCAGGGCCGGAACACACCACCTTCAAAGGTGCCGGCAGTGCGGTTGCCTTCGTTGTCGATCCGTTCCAGCAAGCCAGGCCGGCTGGGGCAGGCCTGGTAGCGCATAGAGGACGTGCTCACGGATGCGGCCAGGCTGCCGCTCTGGCGCTGGGCATCGAGGGATGCGAACACGCTCTCCGGCGCCACCGGCGCCGCCCGCACCGTCTCCACCCGCAGCCGCGCCAATCCGGCCTTCACATCGAGCAGCAGGTCGGGGTCGAGAAGGGCCGCCACGTCCTGACCCAAGGCGGCCCAGTACTCAATCTGCTGGGCAGCGCTGCGGTGGTGGCGGGCACCGGCCAGAGCCGCCCTGCGCATCAAGTCGTCCTGCAGGCGCACAGGGGAGGCGGATTTCGCCATGGATGATCCGATCAACGCCGACCCAGGCCTGACTGTAGCAGTCTGCTACGCAGTGTGGGTGCCTGGGGCGGGTGTTGAAAGCTCAGGTCAATGGCTGTCGCGTTCGGTAGCCGCCATTGTCCGGCGACAATGAAGTTGGCCGGCGGCCAAGGGGGTTGGACGCGGGACCCGGTTGAACGCAACGCCCCCAGACGCCATAGCATTGCTAGCAGTGCATGCATTGCAGACAGGAGCAGCCCTTGGCCACCCTCACGATCCGGAACCTCGACGAGGGCACCAAGGCTCAGCTGCGCATCCAGGCCGCAAGGCACGGCCGATCGATGGAGGAGGAAGCCCGCACGATCCTCCGCGAGGCCATCGAAGCCAAGCAGCCTTCAACAGCAACCAAGCAAGGGCTGGGCAGTCGCATCCATGCCCACTTCGCTCCGTTAGGAGGAGTGGAGTTGGAGCTTCCTGTGCGTTCGTCGCAACCAAGTCCAGCCCAGTTCGGCGCTGACGCGTAATGGGGACGCCACCAACCAGCAGGGAAATCCCGCGGTGATCCTGCTCGACACCAATGTGATCTCGGAGCTGATGCGCCCGCAACCAGAGCCAAGGGTGCTGGCCTGGGCCGATGGCCTCGATCCTGAGGCGGTGGCGATCACAGCCATGAACGAAGCCGAGATTCTGCACGGCCTGGCCCGGCTGCCAGATGGGCTGCGCAAGCAGGACCTACAGCAGAGCTGGGACACCTTGATGGCCGACGTGTTTGCCGGCCGGGTCTGGCCGTTCACCAGCGACGCGGCCCACTGGTATGCCCAGCTGCTGAGACGCCGCGAGCAATTGGGGCGGTCCATGGCTACCGCCGCCGCGGGCAAGGGCTCAACGCGAGCTGACGCGGCGGCGATGGCGGCGTCCCGTCGCGGCGCCCATTGGCGTCTGCCGTTCATGTCCCTTTCAAGTTGCCGCGCTGCTGAGCGCGATCCGGTTGCCCTGGTGGAGACCTGCCAGCGTTCCTTGCTTTGGCTTCTGCAGAGCCACCGGCGCGAGCCCTTGAGGCGCTGCTGGATCGATCATCACTATCGGGAGGAGGAGATCACCCGGCTGGAGGATGAGCTGCTCCCTGCGATGGAGAGCGTCTTGGAGCGGACCGTAGACGCAGTCTTCCGCGTAGGCGAAGCCTTCTCGAAGAGAGCGGTTGCAATCGATCAGCAGCTCAGGGAGGTCCAAGAGGAGCACGAAGCCCAGGTCGAGTTGGAGCGGGCGGCCATGTTGGCTAAGGCCTTGGGGTGCCCACCGCATCATGGGCAGCGACGTGGCGACCGTGCGGCGGATCGGATTCCGTGATCCGCTGCGATCCGTCGGTTGATTCCGACTGCGGAGGTTCGCTTGTTTGGCTCCAGGGCCCGCGGCGAGGCCGGCCCTGATTCCGATGTCGACCTGTTGATCACGGCTCCGGATGCCTGGCTGGCCAGCCGCGACCGCTTTGCTCTGCTCGCCGATCTCTGGGGCGCGGTAGCCCAGCCTGATCTCTCGGACGATCTGGTGCTCCACTCCAGCAGCGAGGCCGCCCGCCGGGCTCAGCAGCCCGGATCCCTCGTTCAGGAGGCCATCCGCGAGGGGGTGGTGCTCGATGCCCTCCCCTGAAGCCGAGCGACTCCTGAGGATTGCCCGCCGCGACCTGCGCACCTAGCTGCGCCTGTGAAACCGCATTCGCCCTTAAAGTAGTGAGATCAACTACATCCACGCTCTTGGCTGGCACCGGCTCATCTCTCCATCTCGGCGTTGTGAGCGCATCCGAGGCCAATCGCTCCTTCTCCACCCTGCTGCGGCAGGTGGCCCAGGGGCAGCGCTTCACCGTGCTCTCCCATGGCCGCCCCGTCGCCACCATCGCCCCGGCCGCAGAGAGCACAGCCTCCCTGGTGGTATCGCGCCGTGCCTTGCTTGCACGGCTGGCAATGCAGCCGGCGAGCGGTGAACCCCGCAGCTGGCAACGGGACGACCTCTACGACTGATGCGCGCCGCTCTGGACACCAACCTGCTGGTCTATGCCGAAGGCTTCGGGGACGAAGCCAGGGTGAGCG
Source organism: Cyanobium sp. (assembly GCA_014191755.1). Taxonomy (GTDB): domain Bacteria; phylum Cyanobacteriota; class Cyanobacteriia; order PCC-6307; family Cyanobiaceae; genus Cyanobium. Next base: position 1,547 of record BJHE01000104.1, on the reverse strand, counting down.
CGACGCGGCAGCTACTCGATCTCCTCAGCGAAGCCGACCTGGTGGTGCCGCTTCAGTGCCTAGGTGAATTGTTCAGGGTGCTCACCGGCAAGGCTGGTCATCCGGCCCGGCAGGCCCAGGAGGCAGTGCTGGGCTGGAAGGATGCTTACCCCGTTCTGGAGTCCAATGCGGCCGCCTGGCGGGGCGCCATGGACCTGTGCGTGGCGCATCAGTTGGCCAGTTGGGACGCCCTGGTGCTCAATGTCGCCGCCGAGGGATGTGCCCGTCTGCTGCTCACGGAGGATCTCCACCAGGGTTTCAGCTGGCGGGGTGTGCGCGTGGTGAACCCGCTCATCGAGCCGCAGGATTCGCTTCTAAGCCAGCTGCTGGGCGGGTGAAGCCGGACAGCCCGGCGGCTCAGTCCTGTTGCTCCTGGAGTTCCCCCGGTGGGCGCCTTGGGGTGCCACCGGATTCTTCAGTGGTGGTGATGCCCATTCACAGAGCCTGCCTTGGGTTGCCCCTGGCCGGGGCCTGGTTTGGCTGTCCTCTGCCGATGCGGCCATCACCCCCACTTCCTCGATCAGCTCGGTTGGCATCCAGCACCAGGCGCCCGGTCTTGATCCGGCCTGGGCACAGATCTGGTTCCTCGATGGCGCTGCCCAGCCGGTGCGGCCTTGCCGCTTGCTGCACGTCACCGACGAGTCATCTAGTTGCTAGCCAACAACATAGTGTCAGCACTCAATAACATGGTGTCTTGCACTGAATAGCCCTGGCAGGCAAGACAAGCCATGGTGGGTTCACGCAGCAAATCAGCTGCGTGAACCCACCACAAAGGAGCACTAATCATGGGACAAGTTAATGTCAGAAACAATGTGACTGCCGATGTCACTGTCAAAATTAAAGGGCCAGACACTCCAGAAACAAGCGGTAAATGCCACGCTCGTCAGTCTGTCGCATTTGACTTGGACAAGATGGTAGGCTGGAAAGCTGGAGACCAGATATCGATCAGTGTTCACGCTAACGGTGGCGTAACTCGTCACAACAATGCTGGCCAATACCAACCTGGCAGGGAATACAGATACAGTATCGATGGCACCCTGACGGCTTTTGCAATCAACGGACCAAAATGAGTCAAATCATCTTCGCAGCCCCAAATGCACCTATCCAAGCCTTGCAGAGCCTGGCGCCCCCAGGTGTAGTTTCCCGGCACTCCTAGCTCGAGACAGGGGGTGCCCACATCCGGTTCCGAGGTGGCTATGCGGGGGGTGAGATTCCAGCGGCGCCGAAAGCTTGAGCCAGTGCCGAGCTTCTGGCGCCACTGCCTCAGGCCCCTCCATGCTCCGCGCCGCGCCAAGGGTCGGGGCCAGGCTCGCCCGCTGGTGTCGTTGGGCGCTGGCGCGCCGAACGGGGCAGTAGCGAGCCCTTGAGCGGCGGCGCGGAACCCTCCGGGGTCCTGCGTTGCCTGCGCCATGGTTCCCTCCGTCCTTCTGGTTCACCGCCACCAGTGGCATGGCCACAAGCGCAGGGCGGTCAGTACACCCGGATCGAGCCCCAGCCTGGTGAGCACT
>BJHE01000103.1 GCA_014191755.1 Cyanobium sp. | reverse complement strand
TTCTTCGTCGTAAGTCGCCTTGATCGTTTGGCTCGCGCCGCTTCGTTCAAGACTTGGTGAACCTAGCAGCTCACCCTTCCGGCTCTCCTCTCCAGGCTCCTCTGCTCAGCGCTCTCGCACTTCACCGATTGCCTAGAGCTCAGCTCCGGCCGCTCGGTTCCCCGAGCAGTCCAATAACTTACCACACTCCCTACGGCTCAGGGCGAAGGGGGGGCAAATAAGGTCGCAGAGCAACGCACATCCTGCGCAGCGGCCAGGACGACCACTGGCCATGACTAGGTTTTCCAAAGGTCCAGAGCGGGCTCCGGTAGGTGAAGTGATGCCTCAGCAGTTCAGCCAGGAACTCCGGCGGGTACGGCCCAATTCCCGGGAGGACGCTGTTGTAGCCCTGGCCCGTGAGCATTTCGAACGCACCCTGGTGACCGTCGGCGGGAGCCCCGTTGGCTCAGTGGCGGCGCTGGTGCATCCCCGCTTGGGCGAGAGCGCCAATTACGGCGAGGTGTTCCTGCGAGACAACGTGCCGGTGATGCTCTACCTGCTGCTGCAGAGACGCTTCCCGATCGTGCGGCATTTCCTGGAGGTCTGCCTGGAGCTTCAGAGCAACACCTACCAGACCCGGGGAGTGTTCCCCACCAGTTTCGTGGAGGAAGGAGGGATCCTGGTGGCGGACTACGGCCAGCGTTCGATCGGACGCATCACCTCCGTGGATGCCAGCCTCTGGTGGCCGGTGCTGTGCTGGCTCTATGTGAAGCGCAGCCGTGATCACAGCTTCGGCACCAGCCAGGTGGTGCAGCGGGGGCTTCAGCTGCTCCTGGACCTGGTGCTGCACCCCAGCTTTGAGGGGACACCGGTGCTGTTCGTGCCCGACTGCGCCTTCATGATTGACCGACCGATGGACGTGTGGGGCGCCCCCCTCGAGATTGAGGTGCTCCTCTTCGGCTGCCTACGAAGCTGCTGCCATCTGATGGAGCTGGCGCAACGCGAGAACGAAAGCCGCCTCCTGGAGCAGCGGCTCAGCCTCACCCGTCAGTGGCAGCATGACCTGCGCTCCTACCTGCTCAAGCATTACTGGGTGACGAGCAAGACCGTGCAGGTGCTGCGCCGCAGGCCGACGGAGCAATATGGCGACCATCAGCACCAGAACGAGTTCAATGTGCAGCCCCAGGTGATCCCTCCCTGGCTGCAGGACTGGCTGGAAAACCGGGGCGGATACCTGATCGGCAACATGCGGACCGGCCGGCCGGACTTTCGCTTCTTCAGCCTGGGGAACTCCCTGGGCTGCCTGTTCGGATTGCTCACGGCACCGCAGCAACGGGCGCTCTTCCGACTGGTGCTGCACAACCGGGAACACCTGATGGCCCAAATGCCGATGCGGATCTGCCATCCGCCCCTCGACCAGGAGGAATGGCGCAGCCGCACCGGCTCGGATCCGAAGAACTGGCCGGGGAGTTATCACAACGGCGGCCACTGGCCCAGCCTGCTTTGGTTTCTGGGGGCGGCGATCCTCCTCCACCAGCAGCGCCATCCCAACGCCGATGTGCTGCTGATGGGCCAAATGCATTCCCTGCTGGAGGAGTGCTACTGGAGCCAGCTCAACCAGCTACCCCGGCAGCAGTGGGCTGAGTACTTTGATGGTCCGACCGGCGCTTGGGTGGGGCAGCAGTCGCGCACCTATCAGACCTGGACCGTTGTGGGATTCCTGCTGCTGCATCACCTGCTTCGCCTGAACCCCGGCGATGTGAGCCTGCTTGACCTGGAACAGGGTGGGGGCTGAGAGGGCTGGGGCTGGTGTGCCCCCCCCAGGGCAAAAAAAAGCCGCGTTTGAAACGCGGCGAGAACGTGTTGTGTTTGAAAGCGAGGATCCCGGAGGGAACTCGGATCAGAACAAACCGAGAGTGAGGGATTTATCGATGGGAAGGGCGGCACCGATGCCCAGATAGATGGTGAAAGCGGTTCCGAACAGGAACACGGCCATAGCAACAGGCCGACGGAACGGATTCTGGAACTTGTTGAAGCTCTCGATGAAGGGAATCAGCATCAGGCCCAGAGGAACCATGGTCTGGAGAGCGATGCCCAAGAGTTTGTTCGGCACCACCCGCAGAATTTGGAACACGGGATAGAGGTACCACTCAGGCAGGATCTCCAAAGGGGTGGCGAAGGGATCGGCTTTGTCGCCCAGCATGGCCGGATCAAGAACAGCCAAGCCCACGAGGCAGGCAAAGGTTCCCAGGATCACCACCGGGAACATGTAGAGGAGGTCGTTCGGCCAGGCACGCTCGCCGTAATAGTTGTGACCCATGCCCTTAGCCAGCTTGGCGCGCAGGGCGGGATCGGCCAGGTCAGGTTTCTTGAGATTGGACATCGGAGCCTCAGCGGGTGAAGGGGAAGCTGGAGGATTGGGTTGATTCTGGCCGGTGTACGAACCTGTTGGCAGAGATCCGGTCAGAAATTTAAGGGACAGTGGAACCGGGTTCAGAGGGGACCGGAAATACCCTGCTTCCGGATCATGAGGAAGTGCATGAGCATGAACACGGCGATCAGCCAGGGCAGCACAAAGGTGTGGAGGCTGTAGAAGCGGGTAAGGGTGGCTTGACCCACACTTTCACCACCACGAAGCAGTTCGACCATCAAATCGCCCACCACGGGGACGGCGGCGGGGACACCGCTAACAATCTTCACTGCCCAGTAACCAACCTGATCCCAGGGAAGTGAGTAGCCGGTGACACCGAAGGACACGGTGATCACGGCCATCGCGACACCGGTGACCCAGGTGAGCTCGCGCGGGCGCTTGAAGCCACCGGTTAGATAGACCCGGAATGTGTGCAGGATGAGCATGAGCACCATCATCGAGGCGCTCCAGCGATGGATTGAGCGGATCAACCAGCCGAAGCTGACATCGCTCATCAGGTACTGAACCGAGGTGTAGGCCTCAGCCACCGTGGGCTTGTAGTAGAAGGTCATCGCGAAGCCAGTCGCGAACTGAATCAAGAAACACACCAGAGTGATGCCTCCCAGGCAATAGAAGATATTGACGTGGGGAGGGACGTACTTGGTGGAGATATCGTCGGCGATCGCTTGGATCTCCAGACGCTCGTTGAACCAGTCGTAGACGGGGCTTTTACCGTCCGGAGCGGTGGGTGACGCGTTCGCCATGCGGCCTGAGGGGCTCGGGTTGCGAGAGTCTACCGATCGTGCCGACCCTGACGTGAGTGTTCTGGCCCCCCAGCCCCGCCGCCCTCAACCGTTTGCAAAAGGGCTGGTGGCCGTGGCGCTGACCGCGCTGCTGTTGATGGCGTCCCTGGCCGGCCTGATCGGCTTCGGCCCGGCGCCGGCCCTGGCGCTCAACGATGCCCAGGCCGAGGTGGTGGAGGTCTGGCGCCTGGTGAACCAGAGCTACGTGGATCCGGCCCGCCTGGAGGCCGTGCAATGGCGCCGGCTGCGCCAGAAGACCCTGGAGAAGCCGATCGAGAGCTCCGAGCAGGCCTACGTGGCGATCGAGGCGATGCTGGCGCCGATCGGCGACCCCTACACCCGCCTGCTGCGTCCGGCCGACTACGGGGCCCTGCGCTCCAACACCCGCGGCACCGTGAGCGGGGTGGGCCTGCAGCTGGCCCTGCGGGGTGAGGGGCCGGGAGAGCGCCGCAGGATTGTGGTGATCGCCCCCCTGGATGGATCGCCGGCCGCCGAGGCGGGCATCGCCTCAGGCACCGAGGTGCTGAGCATCGATGGACGCTCGGCGATCACCATGGGGCTCGAGGCCACAGCGGCACGGCTGCGGGGGGAACCCGGCAGCGAGGTGCTGATCAGCCTGCGGCAGGCCGGAGGCTCCGCCGAGCGGGAGGTGCGGCTGAAGCGACGCCAGGTGGATCTGCAGCCGGTGCGCCACCGTCGCTTGCTGGAGGGGAGGCACCGCCTGGGCTACCTGCGCATCACCCAGTTCAGTGAAGCGGTGCCCCAGCTGGTGCGGGAGGCCATCGAGGACCTGAACGGCGGCGACGGCGGTCCGGCGGTGGAGGCCTTGATCCTCGATCTGCGCAACAACTCCGGTGGCCTGGTGAGCGCCGGCGTGGCGGTAGCCGATGAACTGCTCGATGGCGGCGCCATCGTGGAAACGGAGGACCGTGGCGGCATCGCCAGCCTCCAGCAGGCCAATCCCGGCCGCCTCTTCGCCGGACCGATGCTGACCTTGGTGAACGGGGGCACGGCGAGTGCGAGTGAGATCCTGGCCGGAGCCCTGCAGGACGGGGGGCGCTCCCCCCTCGCGGGGAGCCGGACCTTCGGCAAGGGCCTGATCCAGACGCTGCTCTCCTTGGGGGATGGCAGCGGGCTGGCGGTGACGGTGGCCCGCTACCTCACCCCCGCCGGCCACGACATCCAGAACCTGGGCATCGCCCCCGATCAGCCTCTGGACCCGCCCGAACCGCTCGATCCAGGTGGCGACGGCGACGGCTGGCTGGGCCAAGCCAGCCGCCTGCTGGTGGCCCGCCTCGAAGGCCCCGATCCTGCGGGGAGCGCTCCTGAAGCCCGGGCCGATCAGCTGGCGGCCGCTTGAAACGATGGGACAACGCACCTACCACGACCCCCTTCATGGCGCGATCCGCCTCGATCACGACGATCCGGCCGAGGCCCTGGCGATCGATCTGATCGACACTTCGCCATTCCAGAGATTGCGCCGGATCCGCCAGCTGGGGCCGGCATTTCTCACCTTTCACGGCGCCGAATCCAGCCGCTTCACCCACTCCCTGGGGGTGCTGCACCTGGCCCGGCAGGCCCTGCAGCAACTGGTACTCCGCGATCCGAGTCTGGCCGAACACCGGGCCTGCCTGCTGGCGGCGGCCCTGTTGCACGATGTGGGCCACGGCCCGCTCAGCCATTCGGGCGAGGAGATGTACGGCATGCGCCACGAGGCGTGGTCGGGACGGCTGATCCGGGAGCATCCGGCCTTGCGGGACCGGCTGGAGCGGGAGCGGCCGGGCCTGGCCGCCGAGGTGGCCGACCTGCTCGAACACGGACAACACCCCCGCGCGGCGATCGCCGCCCTGGTGAGCAGCCAGCTCGACTGCGACCGGATGGACTATTTGCTGCGCGACAGCTACAGCACGGGCACCCGCTACGGCCAGCTGGATCTGGAACGCATCCAGGCCGCCCTCACCCTGGCCCCGGATGGGAGCCTGGCCCTCCACCCCAAGGGCCTGCTGGCGGTGGAGCACTACCTCGTGGTGCGGCACCTGATGTACCGCACCGTGTACAACCACCGCCTCAATGTGGTGTGCAACTGGCTGCTGCAGCGGCTGATCAGCGTGGCCCGCCGGCTCGGGCCCCGGCGGGTGTGGGCGGACCGCACCATGGCCCGCTGGCTCTGGGAGCCCGGCGGCCTCGACCTGGAGAGCTTCCTCGCCAACGACGACATCCGCACCGGCTATCACCTGATGCGCTGGAGCGAGGAAGGGGAGCCGGAGCTGGCCGATCCCTGCCGCCGGCTGCTGGATCGCCAGCTGCTGCGGGCCGTGGACGTGGCGGACCTGGGACCGGTGGAGCGGCTGGAGCTGCTGGCGGAGGCGCGGGGCCTGGCGGAGCGAGCCGGTCTGCTGGCGGAGGGATGCTGCGGCCTCCACCAGCGCCAGAGCCTGGGCTACCTGGCCTACAAAGGAGGTCTGCGGCTCTGGGATGGCCAACGGCTCCAGGCCCTGGAACAGCGCTCCGCCCTGGTGCGCGGTCTCACCGAACGGATCGAGATGGCCTGGCTCATCCACCCCGCCGAGGTGGCCGAAGCCCTGCGCCAGCGACTGGCCCTGCGGCTGGCGGCGGCCAGGCGCCAAGAAGCGACCTAAGTTTCGCGGGTTTCGCGCCGATCCGGAGCGCCCCCATGGCCGCCGAACTGGTCCCGGCGTCGCAGGGATCCACCACCCACCGCCTGCGCCTTCCCCCCCCCGAGGATGCGGTGGGAGCGCTTGATGAGATCCGCTATGGCCTGGCGGGCTGGGCCCAGGTGCGGGGTCCATTGACCCTGGAGAGCGGCGCCTGGCCCCTGCACACCGGCGAGCTGCGGGAGCTGTTCAGCATCCTTGAGCCCAGGGGCCTCACGCTGATCGCCGTGGAGGGCCGCTGCCCTAGCACCCTGGTGGCAGCCGCCGCACTGGGACTGCCCACCGCCTGGTCCCCGGATGCCCGCGCGGAAACGCCCGCAGCGGTCCAGGGCGAGGGCCAACCGGGCCTGCTGGTGCACCGCGGCACCCTGCGCTCCGGCGATCATCTGCAGGCGGAAGGGTCGGTGCTGCTGCTGGGGGACCTCAATCCCGGGGCCCGGATCAGCGCCGGCGGCCATGTGCTGGTGTGGGGCCGGCTGAGGGGGGTGGCCCACGCCGGGCTACGGGGCGACAGCAGCGCCAAGATCGTGGCCCTGCAACTGCGGCCGCTGCAGCTGCGCATTGCCGGGGCCGTGGCCCGCGGCCCCGAGGAACGCCCCCCCGAAGGACTGGCGGAGGAAGCCCGCCTGGAGGATGGGGAGATCCGGATCGAACCGGCCGACCCGGCCTGGCCGCTGAACGATTGAAGGCACGGTTGAAGGCTCGGTCGGTGGGGAACACCTTGAGGCGAGCTCTCAGCGGTTGATCACCCCAAGCCCCCCGAGCACCCCCGCCACGGCCATGAACCAGAGGGGAGAGATCCGGGTGCGCAACATCAGCACGCAGACCAGCAACGACACGATCAGCCCTGGGGTGTTGGTGTCGGCGGTGTGGAGAATCTTCAGGCCAACGGCGAAGAGGATGCCCAAGGTGATCGGACCGAGACCCCGCTCGAAGGCGATCCGCCAGGGGGAATCCCGCAGCCGGTTCCAGCGCAGGCAGGCCACCACCATCAGCAAGGTGGAGGGCAGGAGGATGGCCAGTTCCGCCCCATAGGCGCTGAGCAGGGCCCAGCCGGGTCCCTCCGGCCAACCCGCCCCCATCCCCAGCAATCCAACCAGCATCGAACTCGGACCGGGAGCCGCCTCGGCGAGGGCATAGAGGTCGGCGAACTGGGTGGAGGTGAGCCAGCAGAACTGATCGACGCTGATCTTGTGGTATTCGCTGAGCAGGGTGTTGCCACCCCCCAGCGAGAACAGGGACAGGCCCAGGAAGGTGCCCATCACCTGCAGGAGATGGCCGAGGTCGTTGAGGCGCATCGGCTCGCAATGAGCCAGCTGGGAGGCCGGAGCGGCGAAAGCAGCCGCGCCCAGCGAGACGAGGAAGGGGGGCAGAGCCATGAGGGGGGAGGGGAACACCCGGTAACAGCGGGAGCGGCAGGGCTGAACGAGAGCGAGGGTCAGGGCTTAGGCAGCCGGGAGGCCCCAGCGCGGGGCCAGTACCAGGCCATGGCAAGAGGGCCAGCCACCAGCACCAACGGCACCAGGCGCACATGGAACCCCTCCATCGCCACCAGGGTGGCCGCAGCCAGCAGGAGGGCCACGGGATCGCGGCGGTACTGGCCGAGGATCTTGAAGCCCATCGAGAGGGCCATACCGGCGGCGGCGGCCACCACCCCGGCCAGCACCCGGTCGATCGCTGGCAGGGTGTGGAAGGAGAAGTACGCCAGCCCGAGCAGCATCAGCAAGGTGAAGGGCAGCAGCAGCATCCCGGCCAGGGCCACCAGGGCCCCCCGAAGGCCATGGAAAAAGGTGCCTACGTACACGGCCATGTTGATCTGGTTCGGACCCGGGAAGAGGCGGGCCACTGTGAGGCCGGTGAGAAACTCTTCGTTGTTCATCCAGCGGCGCTCCTCCACCACGATCCGCTGGCTCCAGGCCGAAAGGCCACCGCCGAAGGCCGAGAGGGCCACCTGCAACATCCCCACGAACAGCTGACGCAGGGTGGGCGGATTGGAAGGGGTGCTGGCTGAGACCCCAGAGGCTGACGGCGGACTCGGGAGCGGGCCCGGGGCAGGATCAGTCATGAACGAAATGGGGATCAGGCGGCAGCTCGCCAGCCTCATGCAGGCTGGGATCGAGTGGATCGGGGGCCTCATAGCGGCTGGCCTGCTTCCAGTCAGCCAGGAAGGTGCGTCGCAGCCGATCCACCACCTCCGGCGCATCGCTCTCGATGCCGAGTTCGCGGCGCAGGTCGAAGGCGCTGCGGTCGATGTTCATCGAACCGGTCTGGGCGTAATGGCTATCCACCAAAATCAACTTGGCATGGAGCTTGAGGTGCTTCTGGCGCCGCACCTTGACCCCGAAGCGCTGCATGATCCTCAGGGAGGCGAAGGTGTCGTAGATGTCCCAGTCGCTGATGCCGTGCTTGCCGCCGCAGAGCAGGCGCACCTTCACACCCCGCTCCCGGGCGCTGATGATGCGATCGAGGATCACCGCATCCACGAACTTGGGATGCTGGATCCAGAGGGAGCGGCTGGCGGCGTCGATGATGCGGGCCATCTGGCCGCGGCTATGGGAGCTACTCCAGACCAGACCGACGTTGAGATCGGGCTCGAAGAACGCCCGGTTCCAATCCGCCTCGAAGCCGGCGATCACCTGGGCCACCACGGCGGCATTGGCTGAAACGATGCCGTAATCGCGGGTTTCGTTGAAATACTTGTCGGCCAGATTGAAGGTGGAGATCAGGGCGGCCCCCCGGTCGATCACCATCGATTTCTCGTGGGTGACCGGGAAGGCTTCGTGGGTCCAGGCCACCGAGATTCCCGAACTCTCCAGCCGGGCGAAGCTGTCGTCGTTCCAGCGATCACCGCCGGAGGTGTGGGGATTCAGCATCACCCGCACCTGCACCCCCCGGCCCTGGGCTCGCAGCAGAGCCTCGATCACCGGCTCGGACTGGAGCTTGAACTGCTTGAGAAGGAGTTGCTCCCGGGCGGAGTCGATCAGCTCGATCACTCCGGCGACTCCGTCCTCGGGCATCACCAACAGCCTCTGGTGGGATTGAAGGGAGGTGACCATCGAAGGGGACTGGAGTGGACTCTTTTTAGGCCAGCCACCCCGGCAGCCAGTCAGCTGCGGGGGGATCGGCATCGCCTGCCCCGGCCCGTCGCCGACGGACCTCGCGCTTGGGGTGACGGTGTCGAAATCGCGACTCCCCGATGCGAGGGCCCTAACCTGGACTGTCAACGCAGCACGCCGTGACGCCAGCCTCCGCCCGCATCATCCTGATCTGCTCCGGCAAGGGAGGCGTCGGCAAGACGACCCTCACCGCCAACCTGGGCATCGCTCTGGCGCGGCTCGGCGAGCGCACGGTGGTGATCGATGCCGACTTCGGCCTGCGCAACCTCGACCTGCTGCTGGGTCTGGAAAACCGGATCGTGTACACGGCCCAAGAGGTGCTGGCGGGCAGCTGCCGGCTTGAGCAGGCCCTGGTGAAGCACAAGCTGGAGCCCAACCTCTCCCTGATGCCGGCCGGCAACCCGCGCATGCTCGAGTGGCTGACCCCGGATGACATGAAGACCGTGGCCAACCTGGTGGCCGAACGGGCCGACTACGTCTTGATCGACTGTCCGGCCGGGGTTGAGCAGGGCTTTAAAAACGCGGCCGCCGCCTGCCGGGAAGCGATCGTGATCACCACGCCGGAGATGTCGGCCGTGCGCGACGCTGACCGAGTGATCGGGCTGCTCAACAGCCAAGGCATTCAGCCCGTGCAATTGGTGCTGAACCGGGTGCGCCCGAAGATGGTGGCCAACCAGGAGATGCTGTCGGTCGACGATGTGACCGACATTCTCGCCTTGCCCCTACTGGGGCTGGTGGTGGAGGACGAACAGGTGATCGTGTCCACGAACCGCGGCGAACCCCTCACCCTCAACGGCACCAGCTCACCGGCCGCCAGGGCCTACGTGAACGTGGCCAGGCGGCTGCGAGGTGAGGGGGTGCCCCTGATCGACCCCTCCAAGGAGCGGCGCGGCCTGCGGGCCCGCCTGATGGCCAAGTTGCGCAAATCCGGCAATTC
>BJHE01000102.1 GCA_014191755.1 Cyanobium sp. | reverse complement strand
GATCATGGCAGGGCCTCCAGCTGCTCCAGCAACACCTGGCGCAGGGCCGGACGGCTGAGCAGGGGGGCCGCCGCGTCACCGAAGCGGGGGGTGAGCGCCTCGGTGAGGCGGTTGGCCGCCAAAGCCAGCGGCAGAACAGCACCTTGATGCGCCAGGAGACTGGCCTCGATTCGATCCGAACCGTAGGCAGCCTCCTGGGGAGTGGCGCCCGTGATGGCGGCGAGAACCCGGAGATAACGGTGCCCTAAGGGAGAGGCGATCGGATGGTGCAGCAGTAGGGCCGGGCTCGATGGCGGCCACGGCTGATCGCTCACCTGACGGCTCAGCTCAGCAGCCAAGGCACGCTGCCAGACGGGCCAGCTGCCGAGGAACGGCAACAGCTTTAGACCGCTGCTGGGTCGAAGTTCGTGGCGCAGGCGGGGTAGGTCATGGCGCACGTGCTCACCGGGCAGCAGCAACAGCGGCACCAGCCCCAGCGGATGCTCCAGGGTTGGCAGATCGGCGGGCTGCGGATCCGTCAGAGCCCGCAACAGCACGGGAGCACCACGCCGTTGCTGCAGCTCGGCGGCCAGGCTCAGGAGCTCAGCCGGAATCTCTCCCTGGGCTCGCCCGTGCACCAGCAAAAGCAGGGGACGGCAGGGCACACTCCGCAGACGTCGCTCCAACCGCTCCCTGACGGCCGGCTCCAGGGCCCGGGAACGCACCGCCAGAAGGCCGCTGCGGGCATCGGGCAATCGGGCCAGGCCATCTACGGCGGCGGCGGCAAGCCCGGGATCCAGATCCATGGCGAGCAGGATCAAGGTGGAGCGCAAGGCCCCCAGGGGCCAGACGCTCAATCCGAGTCCCAGGCCCTCCAGGGCGGCACAACGCTGCTGCCGTGGCGCCGGCTCCAGGGCTCGGAGTTGGAGCAGGTCAAAGTCACGGGGCTGGCGCTGGTGCCCGAGCAGGGGCAACAGGGCCGCCTGAACCTCGGTGTCGGCATGGTCGCCGAGGGCCTGGCGCAGGGCCGTGGCCACCACAGGATCACGGTGCCCAGCGATGCCCTGGGGAAAGGCCGGCTCCCGCAGGGGCTGGGCCAGCCACCATCGCAGCATCCGCACGGTGTCGGCAGCATCCAGGCGTTCTGCCAAAACGACCATCAGATCGGACTCGGGCGGCACGCCACCAGCCTCGATCGCCGCCAACCAGGGCTCCAGGGGGAAGACATCGGCGCGCAACCGTTGCAACCACTCCCAACGATTCACGCTGGCCGGCGAAGGCAGGTCGGCAGGGTCGAGGGGGTAGTCCAGGGCGGGGGTGCGCGACACAGCACAGCTCAGCCGTGACGCCATCACGATGGCACCGAAGGGGGACCAGCGGCCGATCGCCGACGGGCACCGAAGTTGTCGATCAGCAACGCCTCCAGCACATCGGGGAGCTCGTCGAGGGGAACCCCCTTGTGGTGAAGTTCGGCCAGGCGGCCTTCGTTCTGCATGGAGCCGCCCAGAAAAATTCGGGCCGCTTCCACCATTTGTCCATCCTTGCGGGCCTTGGCCCCCATCAGCCCGATCTGCCCCATGTAGGGCTGGCCGCAGGCATTGGGACACCCGGTCCAGTGGGTGCGCACGGCCTCGGGGAGCTCCAGACGGCGCTCCAGCTCCTCCACCACCGCCAGGGCCGTGGATTTGGTGGGGATCAGAGCAAGACCGCAGTAGTGATTACCGGTGCAGCTCACCGCCTCGGCCAGCAGGGGTCCAGGAACGGCGGGGAAGCGACGCAGCAGCGGCTCTGCCAGCAGGGCCTCGGCACGATCGGCGGGCACATCGGCGATCACAACGTTCTGGCTTTCGCTGAAACGCAGATCACCACTGCCATAGGACGCGGCCAGGCGAGCCAGCTCCGCCATGGAATCGGCCTCCAGCCGGCCCATTGGCACATTCAGCCCCACCCAGCACAGACCTTCCTGCTTCTGGGGATGGACGCCGCAGAGATCGCGAGGGGCCCGGTTCACAAGATGGCAGCCGTCGTGATCCAGCAGGTCGGAGTCGGCACCACCTTGGTCCCGATAGGTGGCCCGCAGGGCGGCTCGATAAGCATCGAGGCCCAGAGCCTCGACCAAATACATCAGCCGGCTGCGATTGCGGGCCGAGCGGTTGCCATGGGCGCTGTAGTGATGCAGCACCGCCAGGGTGAAGGCGGGTACCTGAGCGGACCGGAGCCAAAGGCCGAGCGGCACGGCCAGTTCGTTGCGCTGGGCGGAGAAAAAGCCCCCAACCAGCACCGTGAAGCCCAGCTCGCCGTCCCGCAGGGCGGGCAAAAAGGCGAGGTCGTTGTGGAGCAGAAAGCTATCGGGGGCACCGCCAACGGCGACATTGAATTTGCGGGGCAGATTGCGGGGGCCGGCGGGACCCAGCAGGGCGCTCTGGATGGCCTGCACGATCGGCCGCGTATCGAGCCATTCCTCGGGATCCAGCCCCGCCAGAGGGTTGCCGGTGATATTGCGCGGGTTGTCGTGACCCGACTGTCGGCTGGTCAGCCCAAGCCGCTCCAGAGCCGCCATCAGGGGGGCCATATCCTCCAGGAGCAAACCCCGGAGCTGGAGGTTCTGGCGGGTGGTGATGTCGGCGCTGCCGTGTTCTCCACAACGATCGACCAGCTCAGCAAGCACCGCCAGTTGCCTGGCCTCGATGGCGCCGTTGGGCAGACGCAGGCGCACCATGAAACGCCCCGGTGTAACCGGCCGGAAGAAGATACCCAGCCACTTGAGGTGCACCGTGAGGGTGATCTCATCGAGGGACTCCCAGCCGTCGCGCCCTAACTGCTCCAGTCGGGGGGCGAGATCAAGACCGCTGAAATTAGCCTTGGCCTCCTCTAGACGGGAGCGGGAAGCGGCCGGGGAAGGGGTGGAGGAAGCGGACATGGCCGGATCGGAGCGACAGAGCAGATCCACGCCGGAGGAACAGACCTCCGTGCGCAGAGAAATTTCAGGAGAACAAAACCGGAATACCAAACATCTCGACAAGCATCCTGCAGCCATTAACTGCAATCGACGCTCCCGTGGCCAGGGCAAACCGGCACGATTAGCTTCCACTCAGAACAACACCAATCCCGAACCGAACCAAGAAGCAGATCTCAGGCGATCTCGCGATTAGTTCAAGCAATTGGGTCGACTGGGGCTGGCGGTCAAACTCTCGGCAACAATGTCATCACGTCGACCCCCATCCGACCTGTTGCAATCGCTACCAAATCCAGAGATGGCTCCTTTGCCAGCGGCCGGGGATGAGCGGCGGGCCGCCCGACTTCGGGCCCTCGGTCCAGAGCGGGCCCTGTTCCGCGAGCTGATCGCCAAGGTGGGCAGCGGTGAACACACCAGCACCGGCCTCAGCCGCGAAGAAGCCCGGACCGCCATCGACCTGATGCTCACAGGTTCGGTCGACGATGCCCAGATCGGAGCTTTTCTGATCGCCCACCGCATCCGCCGTCCGGCCCCTGTGGAGCTCACCGGCATGCTGGAGAGCTATCGAGATCATGGGCCCACTCTCACCAGCAGCGGGCCAGCGCCCCTCTGCTTCGGCGTGCCCTACGACGGCCGCAGCCGCACCGCCCCCCTGCTCCCGCTCCTTGCCCTCAGCCTGGCCGCCGCCGGGCTGCCGGTGGTGCTGCACGGCGGTGCTCCGATGCCTGTGAAATACGGGGTGACCCTGGCGGAGCTGTTCCGCAGCCTGGGCATCGAATGGTGCGGCTTGCCCCTGGGCACCGTGCAGGCACGCCTCGATCGGCATGGCCTGGCCCTCACCCACCAACCCGATCACTTCCCGGGCGCTGAGCGGCTGGTTGCGATTCGAGACGCGATCGGCAAACGCCCCCCGGTAGCCAGCCTGGAACTGCTCTGGACACCGCATCGCGGCGAGCATCTCCTGATCAGTGGCTTCGTGCATCCCCCCACAGAAGCCCGCGCCTGGGAGGCCCTAGCGGCAGCCGGTGAAACCGATTTGCTCACCGTAAAGGGACTTGAGGGCTCCACCGATTTACCCACCACCCGAGCGGGTATCACGGCCCGGGTTCTTGACGGCAACGTGGAGCGGATCCTGCTGCACCCTCGCGACCATGGCATCAACGCCCCCGAGCAGGCCTGGACCAGCCTGGAGGCCTGGCGCAGCGAGGGTCTGGCAGCGCTGCGTGGTGAAGGTCCCCTGGCGGAGGCCCTGCTCTGGAATCTGGGGTCCTACCTCTGGCTGGCGCGGCGTTTCAGCAGTCTGCCGGCGGCCCTGGATCAGGCCCGGGCCCTGCTGCAGGCCCGCTGCGGCGAACGGCTGCGTCAGGAGCTGGCGCCATGAGCGGCGACCGACACCGGCGCATCTTCGCGTTCGAGGCCGACTTCAGTGGCGATCTGCGCTGCATCCCGATGGCGGTGCGTCGCAAGCTCGATCTGGCTGGGGTGAAGCTCAAGCTGGCGCATTGGCATGGCCTGAGCGAGGCGGAGCGGCGCGACCTGTTGGCCTGGCCCGACAGCCCTCACGAGCTTGAAAGGCTGCACAGCTGGCTGCTGGCCCGCAGCGCTGAGCTGCCCCAGGGGCCGGCCCGAGCGATCGATCCCCTCCACAACGCGGCCTGGCTCCGGGGCGGGGCCATCCCCGACGTCCTGCTGGAGTCATGCCGGCAGCTGGGTGTCAACCTCCGCGCTGAGCGCTGGAGCCAACTCGATGAACTGGAACGTTTCGCTCTGGTCAAGCTCTGCCATCCCGGCCACGAGCACCGCAACCTGCCCAGGGCCCTGGAGGAATTTGACCTGAAGAGCTGACCATGGGGGTGTTTGTGTAACAACAGCCACCGACGAGGCCTGGGGCCGCATGGTTCCGTAGTGTGGTCGGCAAGCATATGCGCCGACCAAAACATTCACTTCGGGCTCTTTATTGTGAAGCCTGAATGTCGCTGGCCGGTCGCTCTCCACCCCACCAGCTCCCCATTAAAACTGCTCATAACGATTTTAACTGCCCTCCAACAGTGTCTTGTCCCCAGGATGCTGATCAAGGGTGATGGAATCAACCGGGCTGTTCAGTTCAGGAGTCGTCGGGTTGCCAGCGGGCCTGATGTTCACCATCAGGTTTGATGACCTGCCGCTGGGGTTGGGAATCGGTCTCCAATCCGAAGCCGACGGCCAGCGCGTGCAGGGATGTCGTTCCCGCCAGGGATTCCATCGTTGGCTTCCTGGCTCTGATACCTCCGACCTGGAGACGGCTCTGAGTCGACGGAGCCGGCCGCACCCACCAGCCGATGCTGCCCACCGGTAGCAACTCTGTTCACCTCTCAATTCCGATCCCGGCGGCCGATCGTCGCCCTTTTTCGCTACCAGATCCCCCCATGGCCCCTTTCACTCGACGCAAGTTCCTGCTCACCGCTGCCAGCACGACAGCCGGCGCCCTCTGGTTGAGTGCCTGCGGTAGCAATCAATCCACCACCAGCTCGGCACCGGCCGCCAGCGACACCGGCTCCGACACCGAAGTCAAAGGGGCCACGCTTGGCTTCATCGCCCTCACCGACAGCGCTCCGCTGATCATCGCCCAGGAGAAGGGCCTGTTCGCCAAGCACGGCATGCCCGACACGAAGGTGGTGAAGCAGACCTCCTGGGCCGTCACCCGCGACAACCTGGAGCTGGGCAGTGAGCGGGGCGGCATCGACGGCGCCCACATCCTCTCGCCGATGCCCCTGCTGCTCACCGCGGGCACGATCAGCAAGAGCAAGCAGCCGGTGCCGATGTACACCCTGGCGCGGCTCAACCTGCAGGGCCAGGCCTTCAGCGCCTCAAAGGATCTGCTCGACGAAAAGCTGACGATCGACAACAGGGAAGGCCTGGCCAATGCCAGCAAGAGCCTGGGCCGCACCCTGAAGGCGGCGGTTACCTTCCCCGGCGGCAACCACGACCTCTGGATGCGCTACTGGCTGTCGGCCAACGGCCTCGACCCCAACAAAGATGCCGACCTGGTGGTGGTGCCGCCGCCGCAGATGGTGGCAAACATGCAGACCGGCACGATGGATCTGTTCTGCGTGGGTGAACCGTGGAACCAGCGGCTTGTGAACAAGAAGCTCGGCTATACGGCGGCCCAAACCGGGGAATTCTGGAACAAGCATCCGGAGAAGGCCTTCTCGATGCGAGCCGACTGGGTGGACAAGAACCCCAAAGCGGCCAAGGCCCTGCTGATGGCCGTGCAGGAAGCCCAGATCTGGTGCCAAGACCCCGCGAATCTCGATGAGATGTGCGAGATCCTCTCCCAAGACAAGTACATCAAAGCTGCGGTGGCTGATCTCAAGCCCCGCCTGTCCGGTGTGGTCGATTATGGCGACGGCCGCAAGGTGACCGACAGCCCCCACAGGATGCTGTTCTGGGACAGCAACGCCTCCTTCCCCTTCAAGAGCCACGACCAGTGGTTTGTGGTGGAAGACATGCGCTGGGGCTACCTGCCTGCCAACACCGACATCGACGCGCTGGTGAACAAGGTGAACCGCGCCGATCTCTGGAAGGAAGCAGCGAAGGCGATCGGTCGCAGCCAGGACATCCCCGCCAGCGATTCGCGCGGCAAAGAAACCTTCTTTGACGGTGTGGTGTTTGATCCCGCCAACCCCAAGGCCTACCTCGACGGCCTGAAGATCAAGGCGATGAGCTGAGGTCCAGCCCCGCCCCGCGCCCCCACCGTCCCACCGTTTCCCGATGACCCCCTCCTCCCCCGCCGCGGCCCCGCGGCGTGCCGATCGCCCGCACCGGTGGCAGCCGGCGGTGCGGGCAGCGCTGCCCTATCTGGTCTGCATCGGTGGCTTCCTGCTGCTGTGGCAGCTGCTCTCGCTGATCCTCGGAACGGCACGGCTGCCGGGGCCGATCAACGTGATCGTCGACACCTGGGACCCTTACATCACCCAGCCCTTCTTCGATGAGGGAGGCACCAGCAAGGGCCTGGGCTGGCAGATTCTGCTGTCGCTGCAAAGGGTAGCCCTGGGATATGGGCTGGCAGCGCTGGTGGGGATCGGCATCGGCGGCCTGCTGGGGCTGAACCGCTTCATTGGCAAGGGCCTCGATCCGGTGATCCAGGTGTTGCGCACCGTGCCTCCACTGGCCTGGTTCCCGATCTCGCTGATGGTGTTCCAAGACGCCAGCACTTCGGCGATCTTTGTGATCTTCATCACCGCGATCTGGCCGATCATCATCAACACCGCCGTAGGGATCCGAGAGATCCCGGAGGATTACACCAACGTGGCCCGCGTGCTGCGGCTGCGCAAGGGCGAATACATCCGCAATGTGGTGATTCCGGCCACGGTGCCCTACGTCTTCACCGGCCTGCGCATCGCCGTGGGCCTGGCCTGGCTGGCGATCGTGGCGGCCGAGATGCTGAAGGCCGATGGTGGCATCGGCTACTTCATCTGGGACGCCTACAACGCCGGAGGCGACGGCAGCTCCAGCCAGATCATCCTGGCAATCGTCTACGTGGGCCTGGTGGGCCTGGCCCTCGATCGCCTGGTGGCCTGGGCGGGTCGGCGCGTGGCACGGGGGGCCAACTGAGATGGTCTCCTTCCTCACCGTCGACGACGTCACGCAGATCTTTCCGCTGGCCGATGGCGGCCGCTATGTGGCCCTCAAGGACATCGACCTGGAGATCCGCGAGGGCGAATTCGTCTCGCTGATCGGCCATTCCGGCTGCGGCAAGAGCACCCTGCTGAACCTGCTGGCGGGCCTGGCGCAGGCCAGCCATGGCGGCATCCTGATCGATGGGCGGGAGGTGACCGAGCCGGGGCCCGACCGGATGGTGGTGTTTCAGAACTATTCGCTGCTGCCCTGGCAGACCGTGCGCCAGAACGTGGCGTTGGCGGTGAACCGGGTGATGGGCCAGCTCAGCTCTGCCGAGCGGCACGAGATCGTGGAGCGCAACCTGGCGATGGTGGGGCTGGCGGCCGCCGCCGAGAAATTTCCCGCGGAGCTCTCGGGCGGCATGAAGCAGCGGGTGGCGATCGCCCGCGCCCTGGCGATCCGCCCGCGGCTGCTGCTGCTCGATGAGCCCTTCGGCGCCCTCGATGCGCTGACGCGCGGCAATCTGCAGGAACAGCTGATGCGCATCTGCCAGGAAGCTGGCGTCACCACCGTGATGGTGACCCACGACGTTGATGAGGCCCTGCTCCTGGCTGACCGGGTGGTGATGATGACCAACGGACCGGAGGCTGGTATCGGCCAGATCCTGCGGGTGCCGTTCCCCCGGCCGCGGCAACGGCTGGAGGTGATGGAGCATCCCGCCTACTACGACCTGCGGGCTGAACTGATCGGGTTTCTGCAGCAGCAGCGCCGCCTTCGCCAGCGCCGCACCGACCGCGCCACCCTGGCCGCCGAGGCGAGCACAACGATCGCCGTGACCACGGCTGTGGCCACGGCTACCCGCTCCGGCCGGGCGGTGCAGGCGGTGGGGGTGGGGCCGGCAGCGCGCCTGGTGCGGCTGGGCTATCTACCGGGCCTGGACATCGCCCCCTTGGCCCTGGCCCTGGCTCAGGATCGCTTCGATCGGAACTCCCTGCAGTTGGTGCCGGTCTCGTTCGCGTCCTGGGAGCGGCTCGATGCAGCTCTGGTAGCCGGTGAGCTCCAGGCTGCCATCACATCGGCCACCACCCCCTTAGCCCTCAGCCTCGGCCTCAGAGGCCGTCAGCCGTGGGCGGCGATCACGCCGATGACGGTGAGCCGGAACGGCAATGCCCTCTGCTTGAGCCGCCCCCTGCTCGAGGCAGGAGTGAGGGACCGCCCCAGCCTGGCCAGGTGGCTGGAGCGGCGCGAGCAGCCTCTGCACCTGGCCGTGCCTCAACGCTTCGGCATCGCCGAATTGCTCATCCGTCACTGGCTGATCGGAGGGGGCATCGACCCGGAGCGACAGGTGCGCTTTGAGGCCCTCTCGCCGATGGTGATGCACGGCGCCCTGCGCACCGAACAGGTGCAGGGCTTCGTGGCCGGCCGCTACCGCGTGGCTGAAGCGGTGGAGGATCGGCAGGGCTATGTGCTCGCCACCGACCTCGACATCTGGAGCGGGCACCCTGAGAAGGTGCTCACCTGCTCAGAAGCCTGGGCGGAGGCCAACCCAGACGCCCTTGAGGCCCTGGGGGCCGGTTTGATGCAGGCAGGCGCCCGCTGCGACGACGGAGCCCGACGCGATGAGCTCGCCACGCTGCTCAGCCAGCCCCAGTGGTTGGGCCGCCGGGCCGCCATCGCCCTCCGCAACCAGTTCGACCATGGCACCGACGAGCAGCCCCGCAGCTTGCTCCACTTCAACCGTTACCACTCCGATCGGGCCCATGTGCCCAATTCGGCGGAGGGGGCCTGGATCCTCACCCAGTTCAGTCGCTGGGGGCTTTGCCCTTTCCCCACGAACCGGCTGGAACTGCTGGCGCAGGTCTACCGCCCGGACCTGTGCGACCGCGCCCTGGCACGGGCTGGCTATGCCGCCCTCAGGCCGGATCGCCATCCCTTCCTTCTTGCCGATGGCATCGCCTTTGACCAGGACACCCCCCTCGACTACCTCCGCTCCCTGCCGGATGCGACCCAACCGCCCCTGGCCAGCGTGAGCTTGCCGCCATCCGTTGTCCCCGTGCCCAATCTGCGATGACCAGCCCACTTCTGGATTCCCCCAGACCTTCTGAAAACTCCCGCTTCCTGGAGTTCAAGCAGGTCGGCCAGGTCTTCGAGACCCGGCGGGGCCGCTATGAGGCCTTGCGGAACATCAATCTGCAGGTGAACCAGGAGGAATTCCTTTGTGTGATCGGCCACTCCGGCTGCGGTAAGAGCACCCTGCTCAACATGGTTTCGGGCTTCCTAAAGCCCAGCGCTGGCGAGGTGCTTCTGGCTGGTCAGCCGATCGAACGCCCGGGACCGGACCGGATGGTGGTGTTCCAGAACTATTCCCTGCTGCCCTGGAAGAGCGTGCGCCAGAACGTGGAACTCGCTGTCAAGGCAGCACGGCCCGAGCTAGACCCAGCGGCACGCCGCCGGGTGGTGGACCATCACTTGGAGATGGTGCACCTGAGCGACGCCGCCGATCAGCGAC
>BJHE01000101.1 GCA_014191755.1 Cyanobium sp. | reverse complement strand
GTCGCTGATCGGCGGCGTCGCTCAGGTGCACCATCTCCAAGTGATGGTCCACCACCCGGCGGCGTGCCGCTGGGTCTAGCTCGGGCCGTGCTGCCTTGACAGCGAGTTCCACGTTCTGGCGCACGCTTTTCCAGGGCAGCAGCGAATAGTTCTGGAACACCACCATCCGGTCCGGTCCCGGGCGTTCGATCGGCTGACCAGCCAGGAGCACCTCGCCAGCGCTGGGCAGCAGAAAGCCCGAAACCATGTTGAGCAGGGTGCTCTTACCGCAGCCGGAGTGGCCGATCACACAAAGGAATTCCCCTTGGTTCACCTGAAGATTGATGTCCCGCAGGGCCTCGTAGCGGCCCCGCCGGCTCTCGAAGACCTGGCCGACCTGCTTGAACTCCAGGAAGCTGGGGTTTGCAGGAGGCCGGGGGGAATCCAGAAGGGGGCTGGTCATCGCAGATTGGGCACGGGGACGACGGATGGCGGCAAGCTCACGCTGGCCAGGGACGGTTGGGTTGCATCCGGCAGGGAGCGGAGGTAGTCGAGGGGGGTGTCCTGGTCAAAGGCGATGCCATCGGCAAGGAGGAAGGGATGGCGATCCGGCCGCAGGGCGGCATAGCCAGCCCGGGCCAGGGCGCGGTCGCACAGGTCCGGGCGGTAGACCTGCCCCAGCAGTTCCAGCCGGTTCGTGGGGAAAGGGCAAAGCCCCCAGCGACTGAACTGGGTGAGGATCCAGGCCCCCTCCGCGGGATTGGGCACATGGGCCCGATCGGAGTGGTACCGGTTGAAGTGGAGCAGGGTGCGGGGCTGCTCGCCGGTACCAGCGTCGAACTGGTTGCGCAGGGCGATGGCGGCCCGGCGGCCCAACCACTGGGGCTGGCTGAGCAGGGCGGCGAGCTCATCGCGTCGGGCTCCGTCGTCGCAGCGGGCGCCTGCCTGCATCAAACCGGCCCCCAGGGCCTCAAGGGCGTCTGGGTTGGCCTCCGCCCAGGCTTCAGAGCAGGTGAGCACTTTCTCAGGGTGCCCGCTCCAGATGTCGAGGTCGGTGGCGAGCACATAGCCCTGCCGATCCTCCACCGCTTCAGCCACGCGGTAGCGGCCGGCCACAAAGCCCTGCACCCGTTCGGTCCGCAGGGCGCCGTGCATCACCATCGGTGAGAGGGCCTCGAAGCGCACCTGTCGCTCCGGGTCGATGCCAGCTCCGATCAGCCAGTGACGGACGAGCAATTCGGCGATGCCGAAGCGTTGAGGCACGGCCAGGTGCAGAGGCTGCTCGCGCCGCTCCAGCCACCTGGCCAGGCTGGGGCGGTCCCTCACCCCCGCCTCGAGCAAGGGGCGGCTCAGGCAGAGGGCATTGCCGTTCCGGCTCACCGTCATCGGCGTGATCGCCGCCCACGGCTGACGGCCTCTGAGGCCGAGGCTGAGGGCTAGGGGGGTGGTGGCCGATGTGATCGCAGCCTGGAGCTCACCGGCTACCAGAGCTGCATCGAGCCGCTCCCAAGACGCGAACGAGACCGGCACCAACTGCAGGGAGTTCCGATCGAAGAGATCCTGAGCGATCGCCAGGGCCAAGGGGGCGATGTCCAGGCCCGGTAGATAGCCCAGCCGCACCAGGCGCGCTGCCGGCCCCACCCCCGATACCGGCCGGCCGGGCCGGACAGCCGTGGCCACACCAGCGGACTCCGCCACCGACGTGGTCCCCGCCGCGGCGATGGTGGCGCGGTCGGTGCGGCGCTGGCGAAGGCGGCGCTGCTGCTGCAGAAACCCGATCAGTTCAGCGCGCAGGCCGTAATAGGCGGGATTCTCCATCACCTCCAGTCGCTGCCGCGGCCGGGGGAACGGCACCCGCAGGATCTGGCCGATACCGGCCTCCGGACCGTTGGTCATCATCACCACCCGGTCGGAGAGCAGCAGGGCCTCATCGACGTCGTGGGTCACCATCACGGTGGTGACGCCAGCTTCCTGGCAGATGCGCATCAGCTGCTCCTGCAGATTGCCGCGCGTCAGCGCATCGAGGGCGCCGAAGGGCTCATCGAGCAGCAGCAGCCGCGGGCGGATCGCCAGGGCGCGGGCGATCGCCACCCGCTGCTTCATGCCGCCCGAGAGCTCCGCGGGAAATTTCTCGGCGGCGGCCGCCAGCCCCACCATCGCCAGGTTGCGCTCCACGATCTCGTGCCGCTCGGCAGAGCTGAGCTGGCCCATCACCCGGTTCACCGCCAACGCCACGTTCTGGCGCACGGTCTGCCAGGGCAGCAGCGAATAGTTCTGAAACACCACCATCCGGTCGGGCCCCGGCTCGGTCACCTCCCGCCCATCGATCAGGATGCCGCCATGGCTGGCCTGCGCCAGGCCCGCCAGCAGGTTCAGCAGGGTGCTCTTGCCGCAGCCGGAATGGCCGATCAGCGAGACGAATTCGCCCTCGCGGATCTCCAGGTCGATGTCCTTGAGGGCCACATAGCGGCCGCCATCGGCCAGCGGAAAGATCTGCGTGACGTCGTCGACGGTGAGGAAGGAGACCATCTCAGTTGGCCCCCCGTGCCACGCGCCGACCCGCCCAGGCCACCAGGCGATCGAGGGCCAGGCCCACCAGGCCCACGTAGACGATTGCCAGGATGATCTGGCTGGAGCTGCCGTCGCCTCCGGCGTTGTAGGCGTCCCAGATGAAGTAGCCGATGCCACCATCGGCCTTCAGCATCTCGGCCGCCACGATCGCCAGCCAGGCCAGGCCCACGGCGATGCGCAGGCCGGTGAAGACGTAGGGCACCGTGGCCGGAATCACCACATTGCGGATGTATTCGCCCTTGCGCAGCCGCAGCACGCGGGCCACGTTGGTGTAATCCTCCGGGATCTCTCGGATCCCTACGGCGGTGTTGATGATGATCGGCCAGATCGCGGTGATGAAGATCACAAAGATCGCCGAAGTGCTGGCGTCTTGGAACACCATCAGCGAGATCGGGAACCAGGCCAGTGGAGGCACGGTGCGCAACACCTGGATCACCGGATCGAGGCCCTTGCCAATGAAGCGGTTCAGCCCCAGCAGGCCGCCGATGCCGATCCCCACCAGCGCTGCCAGCCCATATCCCAGGGCTACCCTTTGCAGCGACAGCAGAATCTGCCAGCCCAGGCCCTTGCTGGTGCCTCCCTCATCGAAGAAGGGCTGGGTGATGTAAGGGTCCCAGGTGTCGACGATCACGTTGATCGGCCCCGGCAGCCGTGCCGTTCCGAGGATCAGCGAGAGCAGCTGCCACAGCAGCAGGAAGCCACCGATGCAGACCAGATAGGGCAGCGCTGCCCGCACCGCCGGCTGCCACCGGTGCGGGCGATCGGCACGCCGCGGGGCCGCGGCGGGGGAGGAGGGGGTCATCGGGAAACGGTGGGACGGTGGGGGCGCGGGGCGGGGCTGGACCTCAGCTCATCGCCTTGATCTTCAGGCCGTCGAGGTAGGCCTTGGGGTTGGCGGGATCAAACACCACACCGTCAAAGAAGGTTTCTTTGCCGCGCGAATCGCTGGCGGGGATGTCCTGGCTGCGACCGATCGCCTTCGCTGCTTCCTTCCAGAGATCGGCGCGGTTCACCTTGTTCACCAGCGCGTCGATGTCGGTGTTGGCAGGCAGGTAGCCCCAGCGCATGTCTTCCACCACAAACCACTGGTCGTGGCTCTTGAAGGGGAAGGAGGCGTTGCTGTCCCAGAACAGCATCCTGTGGGGGCTGTCGGTCACCTTGCGGCCGTCGCCATAATCGACCACACCGGACAGGCGGGGCTTGAGATCAGCCACCGCAGCTTTGATGTACTTGTCTTGGGAGAGGATCTCGCACATCTCATCGAGATTCGCGGGGTCTTGGCACCAGATCTGGGCTTCCTGCACGGCCATCAGCAGGGCCTTGGCCGCTTTGGGGTTCTTGTCCACCCAGTCGGCTCGCATCGAGAAGGCCTTCTCCGGATGCTTGTTCCAGAATTCCCCGGTTTGGGCCGCCGTATAGCCGAGCTTCTTGTTCACAAGCCGCTGGTTCCACGGTTCACCCACGCAGAACAGATCCATCGTGCCGGTCTGCATGTTTGCCACCATCTGCGGCGGCGGCACCACCACCAGGTCGGCATCTTTGTTGGGGTCGAGGCCGTTGGCCGACAGCCAGTAGCGCATCCAGAGGTCGTGGTTGCCGCCGGGGAAGGTAACCGCCGCCTTCAGGGTGCGGCCCAGGCTCTTGCTGGCATTGGCCAGGCCTTCCCTGTTGTCGATCGTCAGCTTTTCGTCGAGCAGATCCTTTGAGGCGCTGAAGGCCTGGCCCTGCAGGTTGAGCCGCGCCAGGGTGTACATCGGCACCGGCTGCTTGCTCTTGCTGATCGTGCCCGCGGTGAGCAGCAGGGGCATCGGCGAGAGGATGTGGGCGCCGTCGATGCCGCCCCGCTCACTGCCCAGCTCCAGGTTGTCGCGGGTGACGGCCCAGGAGGTCTGCTTCACCACCTTCGTGTCGGGCATGCCGTGCTTGGCGAACAGGCCCTTCTCCTGGGCGATGATCAGCGGAGCGCTGTCGGTGAGGGCGATGAAGCCAAGCGTGGCCCCTTTGACTTCGGTGTCGGAGCCGGTGTCGCTGGCGGCCGGTGCCGAGCTGGTGGTGGATTGATTGCTACCGCAGGCACTCAACCAGAGGGCGCCGGCTGTCGTGCTGGCAGCGGTGAGCAGGAACTTGCGTCGAGTGAAAGGGGCCATGGGGGGATCTGGTAGCGAAAAAGGGCGACGATCGGCCGCCGGGATCGGAATTGAGAGGTGAACAGAGTTGCTGCCGGTGAGCAGCATCGGCTGGTGGGTGCGGCCGGCTCCGTCGACTCAGAGCCGTCTCCAGGTCGGAGGTATCAGAGCCAGGAAGCCAGCGATGGAATCCCTGGCGGGAACGACATCCCTGCACGCGCTGGCCGTCGGCTTCGGATTGGAGACCGATTCCCAATCCCAGCGGCAGGTCATCAATCCTGATGGTGAACATCAGGCCCGCTGGCAACCCGACGACTCCTGAACTGAACAGCCCGGTTGATTGCATCACCCTTGGTCAGCTTCCTGGGGACAAGACACTGTTGGAGGGCAGTTAAAATCGTTATGAGCAGTTTTAATAGGGAGCTGGTGGGGTGGAGAGCGACCGGCCAGCGACATTCAGGCTTCACAATAAAGAGCCCGAAGTGAATGTTTTGGTCGGCGCATATGCTTGCCGACCACACTACGGAACCATGCGGCCACAGACCTCGTCGGTGTCTGTCGTTACAGAAACGCCCCCATCGTCAGCTCTTCAGGTCAAATTCCTCCAGGGCCCTGGGCAGATTGCGGTGCTCGTGGCCGGGATGGCAGAGCTTGACCAGAGCGAAACGTTCCAGTTCATCGAGTTGGCTCCAGCGCTCAGCGCGGAGGGTGACACCCAGCTGCCGGCATGACTCCAGCAGGATGTCGGGGATGGCTCCGCCCCGCAGCCAGGCCGCGGTGTGGAGGGGATCGATCGCTCGGGCCGGCCCCTGGGGCAAGTCGGCGCTGCGGGCCAGCAGCCAGCGGTGCAGCCTTTCAAGCTCCTCAGTGCTGTCGGGCCAGGCCAACAGGTCGCGCCGCTCCGCCTCGCTCAGGCCATGCCAATGCGCCAGCTTGAGCTTCACCCCAGCCAGATCGAGCTTGCGACGCACCGCCATCGGGATGCAGCGCAGATCGCCACTGAAGTCGGCCTCGAACGCGAAGATGCGCCGGTGTCGGTCGCCGCTCATGGCGCCAGCTCCTGACGCAGCCGTTCGCCGCAGCGGGCCTGCAGCAGGGCCCGGGCCTGATCCAGGGCCGCCGGCAGACTGCTGAAACGCCGCGCCAGCCAGAGGTAGGACCCCAGATTCCAGAGCAGGGCCTCCGCCAGGGGACCTTCACCACGCAGCGCTGCCAGACCCTCGCTGCGCCAGGCCTCCAGGCTGGTCCAGGCCTGCTCGGGGGCGTTGATGCCATGGTCGCGAGGGTGCAGCAGGATCCGCTCCACGTTGCCGTCAAGAACCCGGGCCGTGATACCCGCTCGGGTGGTGGGTAAATCGGTGGAGCCCTCAAGTCCCTTTACGGTGAGCAAATCGGTTTCACCGGCTGCCGCTAGGGCCTCCCAGGCGCGGGCTTCTGTGGGGGGATGCACGAAGCCACTGATCAGGAGATGCTCGCCGCGATGCGGTGTCCAGAGCAGTTCCAGGCTGGCTACCGGGGGGCGTTTGCCGATCGCGTCTCGAATCGCAACCAGCCGCTCAGCGCCCGGGAAGTGATCGGGTTGGTGGGTGAGGGCCAGGCCATGCCGATCGAGGCGTGCCTGCACGGTGCCCAGGGGCAAGCCGCACCATTCGATGCCCAGGCTGCGGAACAGCTCCGCCAGGGTCACCCCGTATTTCACAGGCATCGGAGCACCGCCGTGCAGCACCACCGGCAGCCCGGCGGCGGCCAGGCTGAGGGCAAGGAGCGGGAGCAGGGGGGCGGTGCGGCTGCGGCCGTCGTAGGGCACGCCGAAGCAGAGGGGCGCTGGCCCGCTGCTGGTGAGAGTGGGCCCATGATCTCGATAGCTCTCCAGCATGCCGGTGAGCTCCACAGGGGCCGGACGGCGGATGCGGTGGGCGATCAGAAAAGCTCCGATCTGGGCATCGTCGACCGAACCTGTGAGCATCAGGTCGATGGCGGTCCGGGCTTCTTCGCGGCTGAGGCCGGTGCTGGTGTGTTCACCGCTGCCCACCTTGGCGATCAGCTCGCGGAACAGGGCCCGCTCTGGACCGAGGGCCCGAAGTCGGGCGGCCCGCCGCTCATCCCCGGCCGCTGGCAAAGGAGCCATCTCTGGATTTGGTAGCGATTGCAACAGGTCGGATGGGGGTCGACGTGATGACATTGTTGCCGAGAGTTTGACCGCCAGCCCCAGTCGACCCAATTGCTTGAACTAATCGCGAGATCGCCTGAGATCTGCTTCTTGGTTCGGTTCGGGATTGGTGTTGTTCTGAGTGGAAGCTAATCGTGCCGGTTTGCCCTGGCCACGGGAGCGTCGATTGCAGTTAATGGCTGCAGGATGCTTGTCGAGATGTTTGGTATTCCGGTTTTGTTCTCCTGAAATTTCTCTGCGCACGGAGGTCTGTTCCTCCGGCGTGGATCTGCTCTGTCGCTCCGATCCGGCCATGTCCGCTTCCTCCACCCCTTCCCCGGCCGCTTCCCGCTCCCGTCTAGAGGAGGCCAAGGCTAATTTCAGCGGTCTTGATCTCGCCCCCCGACTGGAGCAGTTAGGGCGCGACGGCTGGGAGTCCCTCGATGAGATCACCCTCACGGTGCACCTCAAGTGGCTGGGTATCTTCTTCCGGCCGGTTACACCGGGGCGTTTCATGGTGCGCCTGCGTCTGCCCAACGGCGCCATCGAGGCCAGGCAACTGGCGGTGCTTGCTGAGCTGGTCGATCGTTGTGGAGAACACGGCAGCGCCGACATCACCACCCGCCAGAACCTCCAGCTCCGGGGTTTGCTCCTGGAGGATATGGCCCCCCTGATGGCGGCTCTGGAGCGGCTTGGGCTGACCAGCCGACAGTCGGGTCACGACAACCCGCGCAATATCACCGGCAACCCTCTGGCGGGGCTGGATCCCGAGGAATGGCTCGATACGCGGCCGATCGTGCAGGCCATCCAGAGCGCCCTGCTGGGTCCCGCCGGCCCCCGCAATCTGCCCCGCAAATTCAATGTCGCCGTTGGCGGTGCCCCCGATAGCTTTCTGCTCCACAACGACCTCGCCTTTTTGCCCGCCCTGCGGGACGGCGAGCTGGGCTTCACGGTGCTGGTTGGGGGCTTTTTCTCCGCCCAGCGCAACGAACTGGCCGTGCCGCTCGGCCTTTGGCTCCGGTCCGCTCAGGTACCCGCCTTCACCCTGGCGGTGCTGCATCACTACAGCGCCCATGGCAACCGCTCGGCCCGCAATCGCAGCCGGCTGATGTATTTGGTCGAGGCTCTGGGCCTCGATGCTTATCGAGCCGCCCTGCGGGCCACCTATCGGGACCAAGGTGGTGCCGACCCCGACCTGCTGGATCACGACGGCTCCCATCTTGTGAACCGGGCCCCTCGCGATCTCTGCGGTGTCCATCCCCAGAAGCAGGAAGGCCTGTGCTGGGTCGGGCTGAATGTGCCGATGGGCCGGCTGGAGGCCGACTCCATGGCGGAGCTGGCTCGCCTGGCCGCGTCCTACGGCAGTGGTGATCTGCGTTTCAGCGAGAGCCAGAACGTTGTGATTGCCGATGTGCCCGCCGATCGGGTCGATGCCCTGCTGGCGGAGCCGCTGCTGCGCCGCTTCCCCGCCGTTCCTGGACCCCTGCTGGCCGAGGCGGTGAGCTGCACCGGCAATCAATATTGCGCTCTTGCGCTGATCCCCACCAAATCCACTGCCCTGGCGGTGGTGGAGGAGCTGGAGCGCCGTCTGGAGTTTCCCGAGGCCGTGCGCACCCACTGGACCGGATGTCCGAATGCCTGCGGCCAGCCCTACATGGGGCAGATCGGGCTGATGGGGGCCAAGGTCCGCAAGGATGGACAAATGGTGGAGGCGGCCCGAATTTTTCTGGGCGGCTCCATGCAGAACGAAGGCCGCCTGGCCGAACTTCACCACAAGGGGGTTCCCCTCGACGACCTCCCCGATGTGCTGGAGGCGTTGCTGATCGACAACTTCGGTGCCCGTAGGCGATCGGCCGCTGATCCCCTTTCGGTGCCATCGTGATGGCGTCACGGCTGAGCTCTGCCGAGTCGCGCACCCCCGCCCTGGACAACCCCCTCGACCCCCTCGACCCTGCCGACCTGCCTTCGCCGGCCAGCGTGGATCGTTGGGAGTGGTTGCAACGCTTGCGCGCCGGCACCTTTCCACTGGAGCCCTGGCTGGCGGCGATCGAGGCTGGTGGCGTGCCGCCCGAGTCCGATCTGATCGCCGTTTTGGCTGATCGCCTGGATGCAGCCGCCACGGTGCGGTTGCTGCGATGGTGGCTGGCCCAGCCTCTGCGGGAGCCGGCCTTTCCCCAGGGCATCGCTGGGCACCGCGATCCTGTGGTGGCCACGGCCCTGCGCCAGGCCCTCGGCGACCATGCCGACACCGAGGTTCAGGCGGCCCTTTTGCCCCTGCTCGGGCACCAGCGCCAGCCCCTTGATTTCGGCCTGCTCCAACGCCGAGCCCTGGACCCGGCGCCACGGCAGCAGCGTTGTGCCGCCCTGGAGGGCCTGGGGCTCGGATTGAGCGTCTGGCCCCTGGGTGCCTTGCGCTCCACCTTGATCCAGCTCGCCACCGACCTCGATCCCGCTCTGGCCGCCGCCGCCGTAGACGGCCTGGCCCGATTGCCCGATGCCCGCAGCGGCCTTCTGGCGGTGCGTTCCCGGGCCCTGGAGCCGGCCGTCAGGGAGCGGTTGGAGCGACGTCTGCGGAGTGTGCCCTGCCGTCCTCTGCTTTTGCTGGTGCACGGGCGAGCCCAGGGAGAGATTCCGGCTGAGCTCCGCAGCCTGGCCGCCGAGCTGCAGCAACGGCGTGGTGCTCCGGTGCTGTTGCGGGCTCTAACGGATCCGCAGCCCGCCGATCTGCCAACCCTGGAGCATCCGCTGGGGCTGGTGCCGCTGTTGCTCCTGCCCGGCGAGCACGTGCGCCACGACCTACCCCGCCTGCGCCACGAACTTCGACCCAGCAGCGGACTAAAGGTGTTGCCGTTCCTCGGCAGCTGGCCCGTCTGGCAGCGTGCCCTGGCGGCTGAGCTGAGCCGTCAGGTGAGCGATCAGCCGTCGCCGCCATCGAGCCCGGCCCTACTGCTGCACCATCCGATCGCCTCTCCCTTGGGGCGCCGTTATCTCCGGCTTCTCGCCGCCATCACGGGCGCCACACCCCAGGAGGCTGCCTACGGTTCGGATCGAATCGAGGCCAGTCTCCTGGCGCATCAAGGTGCTGTTCTGCCGTTGGCTTTGGCGGCCAACCGCCTCACCGAGGCGCTCACCCCCCGCTTCGGTGACGCGGCGGCCCCCCTGCTCAGCCGTCCGGCCCTGCGCCAGGTGTTGCTGGAGCAGCTGGAGGCCCTGCCATGATC
>BJHE01000100.1 GCA_014191755.1 Cyanobium sp. | reverse complement strand
AAGCGGGTACGCCAATCCATGGGTTTCGACGCTGCCCCCCGACCACTCCGCTGAGCCAAAGGCGCAGCACAATTTAAAGCGCTATCTAAACCAGCAGTTTGGCTAGAGTGCTTTTTACCCTGCATTCTGACTGCGACGATAGGCCAGAACTGCAAGATACAAATCCTCGTCAATCTCGCGAATGTCGTATTCGGAGGGCAGCACGCCATGCATATGCTGGTGCACTGCCATCCAGCAGTTGCGTTCCGGATCGGCGCCCGTGCCATCAAACTGCCGCGATGCCTCGGCCAGGGAGATCACCAGGGAATCGGCCTGGCTGCCCCCTGCCTGGGGCTCAAGCCAGGGGGAATTGGCCGATCGCTGGCTCTCCAGGGGCTGCGGGTTCGATCCGCATTCCGGTAGAGACAGGGAGGGCTGCGGAACCGGGGGGACAGAAGAACCATCGGCGGCCGGGGGCTCGACTGAGGGGACGGCCATCACAACGCGGGAGCACACCGATGGATCCTGGCGCAACCGGCAGACTGAATGCACCTCCACAAGGCCCAGGCCGCATGACCCCGTGCCGATTTCCACCGGCCCTGGCCGGGCTGCGGACCACAGCCGCGCTGCTGTTGGCATTGGCACCGGCCGCAACGGCAGCCCTGAAGGCGGAACCGCTGCAGCCGGCCCCACCCCTGAATCCGGCCTGGGCCTTCGATCCCAACGGTCCCTACCTGCCCGGTTCCGATCCGCCCAGCTTCCTGCTGCCCGGCAACGGCCAGCGCTTCAACCCCGCCAAAGGCAGCCAACCCAAGGCGATCAGCGGACCACGGCCACCCGTGCCTCCCTGCCGCCTGATCGTGCCGGTGAAGGATGCGCCTCTGCAACCGCTCCACCTCCACCCAGGCCAGATTCCCCTCAAGAACAGCTTCGGCTGCCTCTCCGCGGCCGATGCGATCTACGGTGCTGATGGCTGTCCAAAGCGGCTGTGCGGAACTGCCAGAGGCAACCAGATCGCCCTTCCACCGGGTGGACCCTGAGCCCGGGCCGAGCCCTCAGCCCATTCCTTGGCCGGTTCCCACCCCAAACCGGTTCGGCCTGCCCATCCTGGGTAGGGGGGCCCGAACCCCGCAGTTCGGAGCACCGGCCCATCGGTTGCATCCGGATCCCATACGGTGCCGTTATTCCGACCTGAGCGCAGAACCACAGGAGGTTTGTCCATGCATCCCACCGCCGAACTGTTCACCGAAAAGGCCTGGGGCGCCGTCGTGGCGGCCCAGCAGCTGGCCCAGCAGAAGCGCCAACAGCAGATGGAGAGCGAGCACCTGCTCGGATCCCTGCTCGCCCAGCCCGGCCTGGCCAGCCGCATCCTCGAGAAGGCCGGCGTGGATGTGGGCACCCTCAGCCAGAAGGTGGAGGCCTACACGGCCAGCCAGCCCAGCCTCTCGGCCCCGGCGGACAACGTCTACCTGGGCAAGGGCCTCAATGCCGTGCTGGATCGGGCCGATGCCCTCAAGAAGGAATTCGACGACAGCTACATCGCGATCGAGCACCTGCTGCTCGCCCTGGCCGAAGACCAGCGCTGCGGCCGTCAGCTGCTCTCCCAGGCCGGCACCACGGCAGCGAAGCTGAAGGAGGCGGTGCTGGCGGTGCGTGGCACCCAGAAGGTGACGGATCAGAACCCTGAGGGCACCTACGAATCCTTGGAGAAATACGGCCGCGACCTCACCGAGGCCGCCAAGGCGGGCAAGCTCGATCCGGTGATCGGCCGCGATGAGGAGATCCGCCGCACGATTCAGATCCTCAGCCGCCGCACCAAGAACAACCCGGTGCTGATTGGCGAGCCCGGCGTGGGCAAAACGGCGATCGTGGAGGGCCTGGCCCAGCGAATCGTGAATGGCGATGTGCCCTCGGCCCTGCAGAACCGCCAGCTGATCTCCCTCGACATGGGGGCCCTGATCGCTGGGGCGAAGTATCGCGGCGAATTCGAGGAGCGGCTCAAGGCCGTGCTCAAGGAGGTCACCTCCAGTGAGGGCCAGATCGTGCTGTTCATCGATGAGATCCACACCGTGGTGGGGGCCGGCGCCACCGGCGGCGCCATGGATGCCAGCAATCTGCTCAAGCCGATGCTGGCTCGTGGCGAACTGCGCTGCATCGGCGCCACCACCCTCGATGAGCACCGCCAGCACATCGAAAAAGACCCCGCCCTGGAGCGTCGCTTCCAGCAGGTGTTCGTGGATCAACCCACCGTGGAAGACACGATCTCGATCCTGCGCGGCCTCAAGGAGCGCTACGAGGTGCACCACGGCGTGCGCATCGCCGACAACGCCCTGGTGGCGGCCGCCGTGCTCTCGAGCCGCTACATCGCCGATCGCTTCCTGCCCGATAAGGCGATCGATCTGATGGATGAATCGGCGGCGCGCCTGAAGATGGAGATCACCTCCAAGCCCGAAGAGATCGATGAACTCGATCGCCGCATCCTGCAGCTGGAGATGGAAAAGCTCTCGCTCGGCCGTGAATCCGACACCGCCAGCCGCGATCGGTTGGAGCGGCTTGAGAAGGAACTCGCCGATCTGAGCGAGCAGCAGAGCACCCTCAATGCCCAATGGCAAAAGGAGAAGGGTTCGATCGATGAGCTCAGTGCCATCAAGGAAGAGATCGAGCAGGTGCAGCTCCAGATCGAGCAGGCCAAGCGCAGCTACGACCTCAACAAGGCCGCCGAGCTGGAATACGGCACCCTGGGCGAACTCAACCGCAAGCTGGCCGCCAAGGAGGTCGAGCTCACCAGCGGCCACGCCGGCAAAACGCTCCTGCGCGAGGAGGTCACCGAGGACGACATCGCCGAAGTGATCGCCAAGTGGACGGGCATCCCGGTGAGCAAGCTGGTGCAGAGCGAGATGCAGAAACTGCTCCACCTCGAAGAGGAGCTCCACACCCGTGTGATCGGCCAGCAACAGGCCGTGACTGCGGTGGCGGATGCCATCCAGCGCTCCCGGGCAGGCCTCTCCGATCCGAACCGACCGATCGCCAGCTTCCTGTTTCTCGGCCCCACCGGCGTGGGCAAGACCGAGCTCTCCAAGGCCCTGGCCGCCCAGCTCTTCGATTCCGAGGAGGCGATGGTGCGGATCGACATGAGCGAATACATGGAGAAGCACGCCGTGAGCCGCCTGATCGGCGCACCTCCGGGATATGTGGGCTACGAGGAGGGCGGCCAGCTCACCGAGGCCGTGCGGCGCCGCCCCTATGCGGTGGTGCTGTTCGACGAGGTGGAGAAGGCCCACCCCGATGTGTTCAACGTGATGCTGCAGATCCTCGATGACGGCCGGGTCACCGATGGCCAGGGCCGCACGGTGGATTTCACCAACACGATCCTGATCCTCACCAGCAACATCGGCAGCGCCTCGATTCTCGATCTGGCCGGCGATCCGGCCCGCCACGCCGAAATGGAGCGGCGGGTGAATGAGGCCCTTCGCGCCCACTTCCGGCCCGAATTCCTCAACCGCCTCGATGAATCGATCATCTTCCACAGCCTCAAGGCTGAGGAGCTGCGCCAGATCGTGGAGCTGCAGGTGAAGCGGCTCGCCCGAAGGCTCGAAGACAAGAAGCTGGGGCTCCAGGTGGAGGGCGAAGCCCTCGACTGGCTGGCCGGCGTGGGCTACGACCCGGTGTACGGCGCCCGGCCGCTCAAGCGCGCCATCCAGCGGGAGCTGGAAACGCCGATCGCGAAGGCGATCTTGGCGGGCACCTTCGCCGCCGGCTCCACGATCGATGTGGTGGTGGAAAACGAGCGGCTGGCCTTCCACTCGGCCGCAGCCTCCACCCTCAGCGGGCCGGTACCGGCGCTGGTGTAATCGACCGGGGCAGAGCGGTGGATTCGGGGGCCACACCTCCTGGCCCCAGCAGCAGGGGGGCGAAGCCGGGGCGGTGGTTCGGAGCACCGAATTCAAGGCAAAAGATCCCAGGCTAGGTAGGCCGCATTCCGCCACCCCGCGCCGGAAGCAACGCCACCAGCTCCTGATAGGCCGAACAGAACTCGCTGCCGAGAGCATTCTGGAGGATCGTGTCGGCGGCGAAGGCCTCCAGGGCTTCCTCCAGGCTGCCGGGCAGGGGCTGGGCCGTGCCCGGTGCCGGTGGGTCGGTGTAGGTGTTGGCATCGCTGCGGGGGCCGGGATCGAGCCGGCGCTCGATGCCATCGAGGCCGGCCGCCAGCACCGCCGCCTGCAGCAGGTAGGGGTTGGCGGCGCCATCGGGCAGGCGCAGTTCGAGGCGCTGATCGTCGGGGATGCGCACCAGGTGGGTGCGGTTGTTGCCGCCGTAGCTGATCCAGGCCGGTGACCAGGTGGAGCCAGAGCTGGTGCTGGCCCGGGCCAGGCGGCGATAACTGGCCGGCAATGGATTGGTGAGGGCGCAGAGGGCACGGGCATGGGCGAGCAGGCCGCCGAGGAAGTGATAAGCCAGGGTCGAAAGACCCTTCTCGCCGGCCGGCTCGTGGAAGAGGTTGCGGCCGCCCTGCCAGAGCGAGACATGCAGGTGGGCGCCATTGCCGGTGAGGCCCTCGATCGGCTTGGGATCAAAGCTCACGCCGCAGCCGTGCTTCTCCGCCAGGGTGGCGGCCATCACCTTGAAGAAGGCGTGGCGGTCGGCGGTGGTGAGGGCATCGGCGAAGGTCCAGTTCAGCTCGAACTGGCCATTGGCATCCTCATGATCGGCCTGATAAGGCCCCCAGCCCAGCTCCTCCATGGCGCCGATCAATTCGCTGATCAGCGGGTAGCGCCGCATCAGACTCAGCTGGTCGTAGCAGGGCTTCGACTGGCGATCGAAGCGGTCGGCCACACCGCCCTGCTCGGGATCGAGCAGGAAGAACTCCGCCTCCACACCGCTGCGGAACTCAAAGCCGAGGGCTTCGGCCCGCTTCAGCTGCTGCTGCAGCACCCGCCGCGGCGCCTGCTCCAGCGGCGTGCCCTCCACCACCAGATCGGTGGCCACCCAGGCCACATCCCGCTGCCAGGGCAGCACCATCAGGCTGGCCGGATCGGGCAGGGCCAGCACATCGGGATCGGCCGGGGTGAGATGCAGCCAGGCCGCGAAGCCCGCAAAGCCCGCCCCGCCTTCCGCCAGGGCCGCCACGGCCGAAGCCGGCACCAGCTTGGCCCGCTGCACGCCGAACAGGTCGGTGAAGGAGAAGAGCACATGGCGCAGGCCACGGTTGGCAACGATGTGGGCCAGGTCGTTCATCGGGAGGTTCTGGAGATCCTTGGGTTATGGCGTATGGGAGGGAGGGCGGCGCCATGGGCTGGGGCCGGGGCGAGCGCAATCCAGGCGGATGCATGGGTGGTGGGGATCTAGGCCTGAACGGCGCGGCCGCCGGTTCAGCATGGGCCGAATCACAACTCCGCAACCGAAAGGAGGGGGCAGGGCCTGTTGGGAAGACGATGCTTCCTGAGGACCTGAGCCTTCAACGACTCAGAAGCTCCTCCACCACCGCCCGCAGCTGGGCCTGCTCCGCCGGGGCCTGACGAGGGTTACCGGCCCGGTGGCCGAGGTCGGACTCCAGAACGTGGAGGGTTGCCGCCGGGATCAGGGCCGCCTCGTGGGCGCAGTCGGCCGGAGGGAAATAGAGATCGTGGCGGCCGGCCACCACGGCGGTGGCGGCCTGGATGCGGCCCAGGGCTGTGGCGAGAGACGTGTCTGCCGCCGCCGCCACATCATTGGCGAGCCACACATCGAGCATGGCGATCAGGTCGCGAGGGTCATGGCGGCGGTAGGCGGGCAGCCAGGAGTCCTCCACGTAGTGCTCCACGGTGTCGTAGCCGAGCTCCCGGTGGGCGCCGCGACGGTAGTAGGGCTGGCTGGCAGCCCAGCTGGCGTAGATCAGCGCGAAGGTGCGCAGCCCCTGTTCGGGAACGGCGTCAAAGCCGCTGCCGTTCCAAGCCGGATCGGCGCTGAGGGCCTGGCGCAGGCTGAGCAGAAACAGACGGTTGTGGGGGGTGGTTCGGGCGGTGCCGCAGACGCAGCAGATCCGCCGGGGCCGCTGCGGTTCGAGCACCGCCCAGTGGTAGGCCTGCTGAGCCCCCATCGACCATCCATAGACCAGAGCCGGCCGCTCCACGCCGAACACCTCCTCCAGCAGCCGAATCTGGGCCTGCAGGTTGTCGCGGTGATCGATCGGCCAGCCCCCCTGGCCCAGCGGCGGACCTCCATTGCTGGGGCTGCTGGAGCGGCCGTTGCCGAACTGGCTCACCAGCACCACGCAGTGCTCGCTGGGATCGAGGATCGGCCCCACCACCCAGGCGATGTCCTCCGGCCAGGCGCCGTAGGAGCTGGGATAGAGCACCAGGTTGGAGCGCTCGCGATTCAGCTCGCCGAACACGCGGTAATCGAGCTGGGCGGCGCTCACGGTTTCGCCGCAGGCCAGGGGAAAGGAGCCGAGCTCGAAGCGGAGTGCGTTGGGGAGGTTCATCGCCTGGATCCCTTCGTGGAAGTCCGATGTGCGCCAGCGCGGCACTGCCCTCCCATAGGTCTGGCCTGAACAGCCAGGCCGGCGGCCGGGCGGAGCGGACTGGCCATCAGCTCCGCAGAGACGCGGGCACCGCATCTGACTGGCCATCGGCCACGGCGGCCGGCATCGCCAGGGCGGCGAGATTGGCCAGGAAACCGCGGTGCACGGCCAGATAGCCCGGAGCCACCACCCTGAGCCCTGGCCGCAGGTCGTGATGGGCTGCCGCCAAGGCGTGAAAGGGAAGAGAGGGATACAGATGGTGCTCGGCGTGAAACGGCATGTTCCACATCAGGCGCCGCAGTGGCATCAGGGTGTAGGTGGTTCGGGTGTTGCACAGGCCATCGGCCACGAAGGGGCAGCCGCCGTGCTCGGCCAGCAGCACAAAGCGCAGCAGCGGTTGCCCCACCGCCAGCGGCAGCAGCCAATACCAGAACAGAAAACCGTTGGCACCGACCAGGGAAACCAGGGCCAGCAGGCCATAAGCAGCGAACTGCAGCCCCAGCGAACGACGCACCGCCGGCACGGCATCGGCGGGGATATAAGGACGGGTGCTGAAATCTCCTCGCAGCCCTGCCAGATGGCCGCGGACCTTGCCGATCCACCAGGGCAGGCCGCTGAGCTCCAGCAAATAGGCGGTTCGGGTGGTGGGGGGCTGGTCATCCAGTTCCGGATCGAGGCCCACCAGGTGGGTGTAGCGGTGGTGCCATTGGTGATAGCGCCGGTAGAAATCGGCGTTGTAGAAACTCAGCACGCCGGCCCACCAGGCCACGGTGTCGTTGAGGGAGCGGCTGGCGAAGGCGGTGCGGTGGCCGGCCTCGTGCATCGCGCAGAACGCGAAGGCCAGGCCCCAACCCAGCAGCAGCAGGCCGATCAACCCCAGCGGCGCCACCAAAGGCACAGGCACCAAAGGCGCAGGCACCAGAGGCACAAGCACCAGAGGCGCAGGCACCAGACGCGCCTGCCCCAGCGCCTGGCCCCACAGCAGCCCACCAGCCACCAGCACGCCCAGATGGAAGGCGAGCTGCAGCAGCCCGGGCCGGTCATGGCGCTGGTTGAGAGCAGCCAGCCGCTCGGCCGGCAGGGTTCCCGGCGCTACAGCGGGCGCTGACGACGAAGCTGAGGACAGCGGCGACCTTGAAGCCGCAGGTCGGCGCGCAGGAGCGCTCTGGTGGGCCAAGGGAGCGGGCTCGCCCATGGAATCCGGTGGAGACAGGGGCCGCCGAACGGCCTTGTGGACCCGCATTGTGGCGATGGCAGCGCCGCTGGCGCGTTCGAGATGAACCGCGAGCCGCAGCGCCCTGGAGCAATCGCCAGCGCTCGTCGCTGTGGCTTCGCGCGGCGATGGAGCTGTGATGGCCAGAGAAGCAACACCGAAAGATTGCAGCCGGCTCCGAGGGGGCTACAGATTCCCTTAAGATTCAGGAGTCAGAGGTTCCCCTGTGTACGACAACCACCCCGTGCTCACCTCCATGGAGCTCCGCCTCCAGGACCTGCGCGATTGCTACCGCAGTCAGCCCAACGAGCACACCCGCTACCAACTGGTGCGCCATGAGCAACTGATCGCCCAATGGGCCCCTTCAAGGTTCCAGGCCAGCTAAGTTGGCCTGAGCCTGCCCAGTCATCACCAGAGCAGCAGCTCAGGTCTGGCCTGATCCAGTCGCCAGAGCTGGCGGTGGCGGTGCAGCAGTTCCTGGCCGAGGATCGCCTCGACCCCGAGCTGCTCAAAGATCGGGTTGTCGGTCACGATCCCCTCCACACCGGCAGGGCCATCCCCCGGCGAGGGCGAATCGGGCGTGGCGGGAAGCCCCCCGGACCCGGGGCCAAGCCCAAGCCCGGCAAACAGCCGGCGCTCAACGCGCTGCTCGCCGCAGAACCCCACCAGCCGCAGCGGCTGGGCCGGACCGAGCGGCCGCAGTCGTGCCGCCAGAGCCGGCTGCAGGAACAGCCCCTCAGCGGCGGTATCGGCCAGGGCCTGCACGGGGCCCTCCGACGTGCTCAGCTGCAGCAACGGCACGCCGCGATGCCACCGCAGCGGAACCCGCTGCGGCCGTGATCGAGTGGTCGCCGCTGCAATGGGCTGTGGATCGCGCGGCGTAGAGGACCGAGCGGTTGGCGTTGCACTGGAAGACGTGGAGAGCGCAAACGGGAGCTGGTCGAGGGCCGCCGCGCCGAGCGCGATGCGCCCCAGGGAGGGATCAATCCGGATCGGCAGCAACCGCAGGCTCGGCGCGCCCAGCACCCCATCCACCCCCGCCGGCAGGGCGGCCACCGGCAGCACCAGCGCCTCCACTCCCTCCAGGGAAAGAGCGGGCGTACCGGAGGGTGCAGCCGTCTCGCGCAGCAGCAGCTCGGGAAGCCGAGTGCGCTGAGGGTTCAGATCAGCGCAGCCATGGCCGCCTCCTGCCAGCCCAAAGGTGCCCGCAGGCAGGGGGCGGCGCACCAGGGCCAGCCGCTCCGCTAGCTCCGGCGTGACCATCGTGGAGGTGGCGCCGGTGTCGAGCAGCAGGCGGATGCGGGCGCCCTGGCGGCGGTGGAGGGGAACAGGGCCAGCTCTGGCCGCGTCTGCACTGGAGCCAGACGCCGCCCCGACGCCCGCAACCTGAAAGTCGAGCACCGGCGTGTGGCCTCCCTCGGCCCGCTCCAGCGGCAGGCTCACCGTGCCCCGACTGCGGCCGCCGGAAAGCGGCTGGCCGGCCAGCTGAATCAGAGCATGGGCAGGAACCCCGCCGGCGGGACTGACCGGTGGACGATCAGCGGCCCTGGTGGGAAGGGTCAGCAGCAGGGCCAGCAAGGCTGCTGGGCAGCCAGGGTCTAGCAGGGAGCCCATGACGGGGGACACAGAAGAGATCTCAACCCGGTGAGTCGTGGATCCCCATTGTGAGGGGCGCAGCCGATCACCCCGCCGGCAGATGGGCCAGCAGCCGCCACCAGAGCGGCACCGTGAGCAGAGCCAGCAGGGTAGTGGCCAGCACGAGGTGGGCGGTGCGTTCGGCGTCGCGGCCGGCCGCCTCGGCCAGCAACAGGGCCGACACCGCGGTGGGAGCCGCCGCCTGCAGCACCACCGCATCCCGCACGGCGAGCGGCAACGGGATCAGCCGCGTGAGCACGACCATCAGCAGCGGCATGGCCAGGAGCTTGAAGGCCAGGGCACACCCCAGGGGCCACACCTCCCCGGGCGCCAGCGGCACCCCTTGGCGCAGGCTCGCCCCCAGCCGCATCCCCACCACGCTCAGGGCCAGCAGCAGCAGCAGCTGAGAGGGCCACCACAGCAGCCGGCCCAGCTCGGCACCCCAGGGCGAATGGTGTAGCAGCAAGGCAATCGCCAATCCCTTGCAGGCCGGACTGCCCCACAGCACCGCCAGAGCGCGGCGGGCATCAAAGGCGAGCCCCTGCACCAGCAGCGGACCCACGCTCCAGGTGATCAGGGTGCCCACGAGGTCGTAGCTGATGC
Source organism: Cyanobium sp. (assembly GCA_014191755.1). Taxonomy (GTDB): domain Bacteria; phylum Cyanobacteriota; class Cyanobacteriia; order PCC-6307; family Cyanobiaceae; genus Cyanobium. Next base: position 159 of record BJHE01000100.1, on the reverse strand, counting down.
TGTGCCCGAGCGAGGCCGGCGGCAGTAGGGCCACGGCCACCGGAATGCCGAAGTAGCCCGTGTTGCCCACCACGGCCCCCAGCTGCAGGCCGCCATGGGGAATGGAGCGGCGCAGCGGTGCCCATCCGAGCAGCAGCAGCAAGCCGGCCCCATTCACCA
>BJHE01000099.1 GCA_014191755.1 Cyanobium sp. | reverse complement strand
CCAGGAACTCCCGGTCCTTGAGATTCTGCGCCTTGCCCCCGCATCCCTCCAGTAGCGGCCTTCCTGCCGCCACCTCCCGCAGGCAGGCCTGGGTGCGGGCCAGTTCGCTCTCGAGGGTGTCGATCCGCTCCATCAGGTTGCGGATCACCCGGGCTTCGGCATCGGGCAGGGCTGAGTGCGCCAACGGATCAATCTTCACCCCCGACTGGTGGATCACCCGCCCTGGGATCCCCACCACCATGCTGTCGGCAGCCACATTGCGCAGCAGCACCGAGCCTGCTCCGATCCTTGTGTTGGCTCCCACCGTGATTGCGCCAAGCACCTTTGCGCCGGCGCCCACAACCACGTTGTCTTCCAGGGTTGGGTGCCGTTTGCCGTGGATTTTGCCCGTGCCATCGAGGGTTACGCCCTGATACAGCAGGCAGTTGTCTCCCACCACGGCCGTCTCGCCGATCACTACCCCCATGCCGTGGTCGATAAACATCCCCTTGCCGATGCGTGCTCCGGGATGAATCTCGATCCCCGTGATCCAGCGGCCGAATTGGCTGATCAGCCGGGGAATCAACGGCACCTCCTGACGCCAGAGGTGGTTGCTCAGCCGGTGCATGGCCAGGGCCGTGCAGGCTTGGATAGCAGAGCAGGATCTCCAGCGAGCTGCGGGCCGCCGGGTCGCGTTCCCTGATGGTGGCCAGCTTGGCTCGGATCGTGATGAGCATGCGATCAGGCTCAGCCGGCCAACAGCCCGATTTCCTTACGCAGTTGATCGATTGTGGCAGTGCCCAGATAGCTCTGGGCACAGTGAACCACCGGCAGCCTCATCAGCTGGGCGCGGTTCTGGCGCAGGGTCTGCTCCACCAGGGGCAGGCTGGGGCGGTCGCAGAGCACGTGGCTGGAGGCGCGCAGCAGGGCCAGTAGGCGGCTGCCGATGTCTGGATTGGCGGTCATCACCAGCAGTTCGTTGCCGCGCATCGAGTGGAGGATCACCTCCGCGGCCCGCAGGATGCCGGGACTGATGCTCACCAGCCCCACACAGCTGCCCTGCCGCAGTTCCTTGAGCAGGTCGAGTTCGTGGCGAAAGTCGTTGAGGTCAACCGGCACGGCCCGCACGCCGTGGCGCTGGGCAATCGCCTCCACCGGTTGCAGAAAGTAGCGGCTGGTGACCACCGTGCCTTTGCTGGAGCTCTCCAGCACCGATTCGAGCTCCTCCATCGGCACGACCTCCACCGGCACCTCCAAACTGGGGGTGAGCTCCTCGGCGATCAGCATCGAGGCGCCGATATCTTCCCGGGGGGTGCTCACCAACACCCTGGCGCCGCAGCGGAGGCGCCAGTCGATCTCGCGGGTGAGCAGCTCACGGGCTTGTTGCAGGGTGCAGCCGGCGTTAAGCAGTCCGTCCACGCTCTGGCGCACCTCCCGGTCGATGTCGGGCATGGCCTTGCTGCGCAGGCCCGGGGGTGGCTTGAGTTCGCGGGGCTTCTGCTGGTCTCGCACATAGATCCCCGAGCCGGCCATGGCCTCCACCACGCCATCGGTTTCGAGCTGGCGGTAGACCTTGCTGATCGTGTTGCGATGCAGGCCGGTCTGCATGGCCAGCTGGCGGGTGCTCGGCAGGCGATGGCCCGGCGGGTAGTGACGGGCCGCGATCGCGAAGCAGATCTGGTTGTACAGCTGGGTTGAAGCCGGAATGTCGCTTTCCTGCTGGATGTGGAATCGCACGCCGGGGTGGGCCAGATCAACTGCCGGCCACCCTAAGGAGCTTTGGACCCGGTGACAATTGTTCCGTTGGCATAACGCCATGTGCCGGGGTGTGCCAGGCGGCCCAGCCCTGATGCGGCGGGTGGCCCTTGGGGTGGACTCTCCGCCGGCTGGCCCTGGGGTGCTGCTATCCCCCGCCAGCCCCCAGCCCCCTTGCGGACGCTTGTGCTGGCGGTCGTCGCAAGTGGCGTTGCCTCCCAGCGGCGCAGGATGGGAATCCTTAGCTCGATGCCGTGCGATGGCTCACACACCTGCCCCCCGGGGTCCCATCCGGGCCGAATGGGTCACGGTTCCGGTGGGCGCCGGCGCCGGCTTTCCCGAGGCGGCCATGCCGGCTTGGTGGGCCCGGCCAGCCGAGGGCGAGCCGCGCGGCGCGGTGCTGGTGCTGCCGGAGGTGTTCGGGGTGAACGCCTGGGTGCGCAGCGTGGCGGACCGGCTGGCGGGGGAGGGCTATGGCGCCCTGGCGATCAGCACCTTCTCGCGCACCGCTCCGGCCCTGGATCTGGGCTACGACGCCGAGGGCCTGGCCCTGGGCCGTGAGCATCGTGATCAGGTGACCGCGGACCAGCTGCTCGCCGATGCGGCGGCGGCGGCGGCCTGGCTGCGGCAGCGCCATGGCACCGATCGGCTGGGTTGTGTGGGGTTCTGCTTCGGAGGCCACCTGGCCCTGATCGCCGCGACCCTGCCCTGTTTTGCCGCCACCTGCGACTTCTACGGGGCGCGGGTGGCCATTTTCCGTCCCGGAGGCGGAACCCCCAGCCTGGAGCTCGTGGAGGCCATTCCCGGCCGTTTGTGGTGCTTCTGTGGCGGAGCCGATCCGCTCATGCCACCCGAGGAGGTCGCCGCTATTGAGGCGGCCCTTACGGCCGCCAATGGGGGCAGCCCGGCCCGGGAGCCCGGGGGTCGCCACCGGCTGATCGTGGCGCCCGGGGCTGGCCATGGCTACCTTTGCGAGGCCCGAGCCGACTTCAACCCCGAGGGAGCTCGCCAGGGCTGGAGCGCCATGCTCAACCTCTTTGCCGAGATGCGGGTCAACAGCTGACGGTCCCAAGCCGACACGGCAGGCCGCTCCGATGGTTCGGAAGGCGGTTCCCACGCCAGACAGCTCTCATGGCACCCCACGTGCGGCATTGCGGATCAGGCGGTTGGGTTGGCTTCAGCCCTGGGTAGAGGTGGGAACTGGGGCTGCTGCGGCTGGTTTGGCAGCGGGTTTGCCCACCGCCTGCTTCCGGGGACTGAGAAACATGATCATGTTGCGGCCTTCCCGCTTGGGATGCTGCTGGATCTCGGCATTCTCCTCAAGGTCCTTGGCCATGCGCAGCAGCAGCACTTCGGCCAGGGCGGTGTGCTGGATCTCACGGCCCCGGAAGATTACGGTGCACTTCACCTTGTCCCCCGACTTGAGGAAGCGAACTGCCTGGCCGATGCGCACCTGGTAGTCGTGGGAATCGATCTTGTATCGCATCTTCACCTCCTTGACCTCGGTCTGGTGCGATTTCTTCTTGGCCTCCTTGGCCTTCTTCTCCTGCTCAAACTTGTATTTGCCGTAATCCATCACCCGACAGACGGGCGGGTCGGCCTTCTCGCTCACCAGCACCAGGTCAAGCTCTCGGTTCTTAGCCACCTCCAGAGCCGCTTCCCGGGTGATCACCCCCAGCTGACTGCCGTCGGCATCAACCACCCGGAGGTTGGGGTAGCTGATGCGTTCGTTGATGTTGGGCAGCTCCCGCACGGGAGCACGGCGGTCAAAACGCGGACGGGGGGGCATCAAGAAGGGCTGATGAACGCTTAGCCTAGAACGTTATGGGCCAGCATCAGCGCTTCTTGCAGCAGATCGCCACCCATCGGTCTTGCTCCAGTCCCAGAGAAGCTCTCTCCCCCTGGGCCCGAGTCTGCCTCTGAGCGAGATTCTTCGTAGAGGCTCGCTGGGCGCCCTCCGCAGTTCTCCAGCGCCTTGTTTCCTGGCACCGTTCCCAGCCAGAGAGGCTGGTGGCGCCTCCGGAACCAGGTGCGTTGGCGCTTGGCGTATTGGCGGGTGCGCCGTTCGGTTAGGGCGATCGCTTGGGCATGTTCCAGCTCGCCCGCAAGCAGCTGGCGAGCTTCGGCGTAGCCCATGGTGTCGAGCAGGGGGCAGGTCGGCCCGAAGCGCTCCAGCAGCGCTGCCGTTTCCTCCACCAGCCCGTCCTGGTACATGCGGCGGGTGCGCCGGTGGATGCGCTGACTCAGATCCGGCGGATTGAGGCCCAGTTCCAGGATCCGCCAGGCCGGCGGCCGCTGACCCTGCTGACTGGAGAGGGGCCGGCCGGTGGCGTAGAGCACCTCCAGGGCCCGCTGGGTACGCACGGCATCGGCCGGCATGATTCGTGCCGCCGCCGTCGGGTCCGCCTGAGCCAGCAGGCCGTGGCAGAAGGGCTGGCCGAGCGCCGCCAGCTGGGCCCGCAGGGCTGGCTGAGGGGGGACCGCCGGGGGCGTCAGGCCCGCCAGCAGCGCTTGGAGATAGAGGCCGCTGCCGCCCACCAGCAGGGCCACGCCGCGGCGGCGGTGTTCTGCGGCGATGGCGGCCTGGGCCAGTTGGGAGAATTCCTGAAGATTGATCGGCTGGTCGGGATTGCGCAGATCGAGGAGTTCGTGCCGCACGCGGCGCCGCTGGGCGGCGGTGGGCTTGGCGGTGCCCACATCCATCCCCCGGTAGAGCTGGCGGGAATCCACCGAGATCACCGCCAGATCAAGGGCCTCGGCCAGCTCCAGGGCCAGGTCGGTCTTGCCGCTAGCGGTGGGCCCCATCAGGGCGATGGTCACGGGCTGGAATGCCCTTGAGGCTTCGCCTGCCTCCGCCGGAGCGAGGCCAGTGGTGTCCGGCATGCGGGGTTTGTTCATGGGGGCGTTGGGAGGGGCGCTCAGGGCACGGATCCCGGTTTGTTTGCAGGGGCCGCGCCAGCAGCGGCGGCGGGCGCGGCCTGGGGACTGTTCCGAACCCGATTCAACCCCCCTGTGAAAACGGCCCCCAGGGGCCGTTGGCTGGCGCCAGGAGGCCACGGTGGTAAAGTGAGCCATGCGAGAGGGTCTTCGTGCCGCCTCCATGCCCCAGGTTCCGGCAGTCCCCCATTCCGTGATGCCGGGGCTCTGCCCTGCTGTGCCCTTCACCGGGGGAGTTTTCTTCGCATGAGCGACGCCAACAAGGTTCAGACCGCCTACGGCGCCGAGCAGATCCAGGTCCTGGAGGGACTTGAGCCGGTGCGCAAGAGGCCCGGCATGTACATCGGCACCACCGGACCCCGGGGCCTCCACCACCTCGTTTATGAAGTGGTGGACAACGCCGTGGACGAGGCACTGGCAGGCCACTGCGACAGCATTTTGGTGGTGCTGCATGACGACGGCTCCGCCAGCGTGACCGACAACGGCCGCGGCATCCCCACCGATATCCACCCCCGCACCGGACGTAGCGCCCTGGAAACGGTGCTCACCGTTCTCCACGCCGGCGGTAAGTTCGGCGCCGGAGGCTATAAGGTCTCGGGCGGGCTTCACGGTGTAGGGGTGTCCGTGGTCAACGCCCTCTCCGAGTGGGTGGAGGTCACGGTGCACCGCCAGGACCAGGTGCATAACCAGCGCTTTGAGCGGGGTGCGCCAATCGGCAGCCTGATCTCCCGACCCGCCACCGAAGTGGGCCGCACGGGCACCGAGGTGCGCTTCAAGCCCGATATCCAGATCTTCAGCACCGGCATCGAATTCGACTATCACACCCTCTCGGCGCGGCTGCGCGAGTTGGCCTACCTCAACGGTGGCGTGCGGATCGTCTTCAGCGATGAGCGAGCCAGCTCCCGCAATGCGGCTGGCGAGGCCCACCAGGAGGTCTACCACTACGAGGGTGGCATCAGGGAATACGTGGCTTATATGAATGCAGAGAAGGATCCTCTGCACCCGGAAATTATTTATGTCGACTCCGAGCGTGATGGGGTCCAAGTTGAGGCCGCGCTGCAATGGTGCGTGGATGCCTACACCGACAATATTTTTGGCTTCGCTAACAACATTCGCACCGTCGATGGCGGCACCCACATTGAGGGCCTGAAGGCGGTGCTCACCCGCACCCTCAACACCTTCGCCAAGAAGCGGGGCAAGCGTAAGGATGCCGACACCAACCTTGCCGGCGAAAACATCCGCGAGGGCCTGACGGCGGTGCTTTCGGTGAAGGTTCCCGATCCGGAGTTTGAGGGCCAAACCAAGACCAAGCTCGGCAATCCCGAGGTGCGCGGCATTGTGGATTCTCTGGTGGGCGAATCGCTTAGCGAGTACTTGGAATTCAACCCCTCCGTGATCGATCTGATCCTGGAGAAGGCCATCCAAGCCTTCAATGCGGCCGAGGCGGCCCGGCGGGCCCGCGAACTGGTGCGGCGCAAGTCGGTGCTGGAGAGCTCCACCCTGCCCGGCAAGTTGGCCGATTGCAGCTCCCGCGATCCGAGCGAATCGGAGATCTACATTGTAGAAGGTGATTCGGCTGGTGGCTCCGCTAAGCAGGGCCGCGATCGGCGCTTCCAGGCCATCCTGCCGTTGCGGGGCAAGATCCTCAACATTGAGAAAACCGACGACGCCAAGATCTACAAGAATACTGAGATCCAGGCCTTGATCACCGCGCTCGGCCTCGGGATCAAGGGTGAAGATTTTGATCCGAAGAACCTCCGCTATCACCGCATCGTGATCATGACCGATGCCGATGTGGACGGTGCCCACATTCGCACTCTCTTGCTCACTTTCTTTTATCGCTACAAGAAGGCCATGGTGGAAGGTGGTTACATCTATATCGCCTGTCCCCCTCTCTATAAGGTCGAACGAGGCAAGAATCACACCTACTGCTATAACGAAGCCGAGCTCAAGCGAACGACAGAGGCTTTCGGCGAGAAGGCCAATTTCACCATCCAGCGCTTCAAGGGATTGGGCGAGATGATGCCCAAGCAGCTCTGGGAAACCACCATGGATCCCGGCACCCGCACCATGAAGCGGGTAGAGATTGAAGATGCCGCTGAAGCCGATCGGATCTTCACCATTTTGATGGGCGACAAGGTGGCACCCCGGCGTGAGTTCATCGAAACCCACAGCGCTGAGCTCGATTTTGCTCAGCTCGACATCTGATGCCAGTTCTCGGCCCGCTGCAGACGGTCGCTGTGCTCGGCTTCGCCCTAGTGGCGCCTGCCGCCTTGCCCGCGGGCGGTGCCGAGTGCCGTCCAGTGGAGGTGCGCCGCAGGCAGGGTCGTGAACCCCTCCTGGCTACCGGTTCTGTGGCCTTGCGCTGTGCTCCTGAACAGCAAGCCCCTGTGCTCACCCAGCTGCCCTCCGGCGAGCCTTTGCAGGTGGTGCGGCGCTGGCGGTCGCCCCGGGGTCGGCAGTGGTTCCAGGTTCAGACCAACCCAGGAGTCGGCGAGGCAGGTCGGCGCGGCTGGATTGCAGCCTTGTAAGTCCGGAGCTCCCACGGCCCAAAGGCTGGTCCGCGATCGGGGCTGTTCGGCGCGGCGGAGCCTGGATTCTGTTAGCCGCCGACCGCAGGGGCGAGCAGGTTGGCGTGATCCATTGGAGCAACTAAGCAGTAAGAGCAGCTTCGATCGCTGCGATCAGTTCGGGTGCTTCCGGGTCGACACCGCTCTTGAAGCGCCCGAAGACGATTCCATCGCGGCCCACCAGGAACTTCTCAAAGTTCCAGGCCACATCGCCAGCCGGCTCGGCCTGGGTGAGGGTGAGGTAGGGCTCGGTTTTGCTGCCCGTGGCATGCACCTTGTCGAACAGCTCAAAGTTGGCGCCGTAGGTGGTGGAGCAGAAGCTCTGGATCTCCTCCAGCGTTCCCGGCTCCTGGCCGCCGAAGTCGTTGCAGGGGAAGCCCAGCACCGCCAGTCCGCGGGGGCCGTAGCTGTCCTGCAGCTTCTGCAGGCCGGCGTACTGGCGGGTGAAGCCGCAACGGCTGGCCACGTTCACGATCAGCAGCACCTTTCCGGCCCAGTCCCCCAGCGCCCGTTCTTCACCGGTGGCGGACCGCACCACCACACCGCTCACATTCAGGGCCATGGATCGATCCGGCAGGGTCGTGGTCGTTCGACTTTAATCGCCCGCATCCAAGGCGACTGCCGGCGGCATGGCTCCATGAATCGTGCTTCCCATGGGCCAGAAGCCGCTTCGGATCGGCAGTCTGGCGGGTATGTCCGGCGGGTCAGGTCCGAGGCAAATCGCCGGATTTTCTGAAATCTGAGAGAGGTTCACACTTCTTTAGGTTACGCTTTACACACCGTTAAGCCCCTGGACCCGTGATTGCCGCCCCGTCCCTTGAGCGCCTCACCTCCGACCTCACCACCACTTCCCTGCGTTCCCTCGAATTCCCTTCGGGCGTGCCCGACCGGCACGATGCCTCGGATCCGCGGCCCGATCCAGAACCCATGATGGTCCCGCCTGCTCGGGTGATGCCCTCCATCGACGGCGACCTAGTGCGCTCCTACCTGCGGGACATCGGCCGGGTGCCCCTGCTGAGCCATGAGCAGGAGATCACCCTGGGTCGTCAGGTGCAGGAGCTGATGGCGCTGGAGGAGTTGCGGGAGGAGCTCACGATGCGCTCCGGCGGAGAGGAGCTCAGTGAAGCGCAACTGGCCGAGGCGGCCGGCCTGGCCCCCGCGCAGCTGAAGCGTCGCCTGCAGGGCGGTCGCCGCGCCAAGGAGCGCATGGTGGCGGCGAACCTGCGGCTGGTGGTGAGCGTGGCGAAGAAGTACACCAAGCGGAACATGGAACTGCTGGACCTGATCCAGGAGGGCACGATCGGCCTGGTGCGGGGCGTGGAGAAGTTCGACCCGACGCGGGGCTACAAGTTTTCGACATATGCGTACTGGTGGATCCGCCAGGGGATCACGCGGGCGATCGCTGAGAAGAGCCGCACGATCCGTTTGCCGATCCACATCACCGAAACGCTGAACAAGCTGAAGAAGGCGCAGCGGGAGTTGAGCCAGGAGCTGGGTCGGACCCCCACGGTGGGCGAGCTGGCGGTGGCGGCGGAGCTGCCGGAGGAGGAGGTGAAGGATTTGCTGTGCCGGGCCCGTCAGCCGGTGAGCCTGGAGACGAAGGTGGGGGATGGCGAGGACACGGAACTGCTGGATCTGTTGGCGGGGGAGGGTGCGGGCCCCGAGGAGATGGTGACGGGCGAATGCCTCAAGGGCGACCTACGGGCGCTGCTGGAGCAGCTGCCGGAGCTGCAGGCACGGGTGCTGAGGCTGCGTTACGGGATGGAGGGGGACGAGCCCATGAGCCTCACCGGTATCGGCCGGATCCTCGGGATCAGCCGGGATCGGGTGCGCAATCTTGAGCGCGACGGTCTTGCCGGCCTGCGGCGTCTCAGTCCCGCGGTAGAGGCCTACGTGGCCTGCTGAGAGTTCTGGTTTTCTCGCTGGAGCCGGGTTGCTGGGGCCCGTCTCCCTTGGCGAGAGGTCCTAACGTTGAGGACCTCCGGCAATGGCCGTTGGGGCGCAATTGTCCGGTCAAGGCGAGGACGACATGGCTTCCGATGGTGGGCTCCGGGACCCTGGGGAGGCTGCCCTTGAAGGGTCGATGGAGGTGCTGGAGCTGTTTCCCCGCTATCTGCTCAAGGGATGCCTCCCCACTGCTCTTCTCAGCAACCTTCAGGTCATGGCGGCAGCGGTGCTCGCCGATCCCGACTCCCATCCCGATGCCGCGCCGAAACTGGCGGGCCAGCTGTCGCTGCAACGGGAGCTGGGTCCCCAGCAGCCCGCCGCCGCCGAGCTCTGCAGCACGGTGATCCTTCCGGCCTGCGAGCGCTGGATCCGCCACGTGATCGATCGCCAGCCCCCCCAGGGACGCGGCCCCTGGACCCCGGGCCGCTACGGCCTGCAGATGATCGATCTCTGGCTCAACGTGCAGCGTGGAGGCGACTACAACCCCGCCCACACCCACGGCGGCAGCTTCTCCGGGGTGTTGTACCTGAAGGTGCCGCCCCAGATCCGCTCTGACAGTTTTGATGGCCAGCTCTGTCTCCACGGTCCAGAGGAGTGGCACATCCAGAGCTTCCGCACCGGCATGGCCCACTATGTGCTGCCCAGGGCTGGCGATTACTACGTGTTTCCGGCCTGGCAGCCCCATTCGGTGCCGCCCTTCCGCGGTGAAGGCGAGCGCTGGTCGATCGCCTTCAATGTGGTGGCGGTGCCGGCGGCGGGAAGGTTGGCGGTCCCTGCCCCGCTGCAGGTGAGCGAAGGTCGCGGCGCGGATCCCCCGCTGATTCCCCAGCCTTCCGTCAATGTCTCCCTTTCCAATGCTCGGCCGCGACCCGGAGGATTCGGGTGATCCCGAGCCTGAACAGGGGCACTGGCTGCGATGCTTGAATCGCCAGGAAAACGGAAGGACAGTGGCCTGTGGCGATGATGCGATCTGCTTTGGCCAGGCTTCGGGTTGAGATCCAGGCGATTGCCGA
>BJHE01000098.1 GCA_014191755.1 Cyanobium sp. | reverse complement strand
TGGAGATGCTGGCGGTGGTGCCGCATCTGCGGGCGGTAGGGCCGTGGTACGAGCGCTTTGAGCAGCTGGATGACAACGCCGTGATCAAGCTGCTGGCCAGGGCCGGGCAGCTCAGCGGAGCGGGCCGGCGGGGAGGCATCGAGTCTTAGGAGAACGCTGAAACGGCCCGAGGCCGCCGGCCGGAGCCTGAGGGCGAACTGGCCCCTGGCCCATAGAGCCGATCGGCGCCCACCACGCTGGCCCGACCGGAGGCCTGCTCGTAGACACAAAGCTCAAGGCCTCGCTGGCCCTGAAGATGGGGCTGGCGGTAGCGGCCCTCCAACAGGAACACGCTCAGGGCTGGACCAGGCAGGTCCAACCGATCACCCCGCTCCACTGCCCCCACCAGGGTGGTGGCGGCCCTGCAGGCGGCGCGCACCCGGGCGTCGTAGGCGGCCCAGGCCGCCGGGCTTGAGGCCAGCGCCGGCAGGCCCAGCAGGGGAACGGCCAACGTCAGCGCCAGGGTTGGCGCTACCAGGCCGGTGGCCGCCAGCAGGCTCGAGGCTGCCGATCGGAGCGCCTGGGGAAAGCGATGGCTGAGCGGAACCACGGAATCCAATTCCAGCGGGCGGACGGCGAAACGACATTCAAAGGATCCCACCTGGCGAATCCGGCTGAATCATGAAATCCTGGCTTGGAGACATGCTGAACAATTCGGCACAGCTCTGCTGCAAAGCCCAGTCAATCCTTGGTCCAGGGGCCGGTGTCAAGGTTGCCAGGTCGCTGGCGCCGACATGGAACCATTGGTGTACTGCAGGGCCACGGATCATCATTCCCGAATACAGGGAGGTGGCAGCCCTGGACCCTGACCATGATGCGTCAATAAAAATATATGGTCATGGCCTTCGCCCGCCCCGCCGGTCGTTTGCACTGGCTGCTGATTGGGCCTCTGGTCCTGCAGTCGACCCTGCCGGCAGCGGCGTTGGAAGCCGCCGCCAAGGGGCTTGACCGTTCAGCTGCAACCATGCTGGCCCAGGCGCCAGGCCCTGCTCATGCTGCAATCCCCACGGAGGTGCAGGGGTGGGTGGACAGCGCCAAAGCCGCCTACAAGAAGGGAGACCCAGGAGAAGCCTTGCGGCTGCAGAAGCAGGTGGTGGCGTGGGTGCAGGCGAATCGGCCGGCCCTTGATGTGTTTCGGGCGGGGGCACTCAGCAACCTGGGGATCTTCCTCAGCGCAGTTGGGCAGAAGCAGGAGGCACTGACACCAACCGAGGAGGGAGTACGGATCCTGCGGCAGGTGGAGGGCAGTCAGCCCGAAGCACGGCGGTTTCTGGCCATGGCCCTGAACAACCTGAGTAAGGCCTTAGGCGAACTGGGCCGCCCCCAGGAGGCGCTGGCCACCACGGAAGAAGCGCTGAAAATCTTTCGCGAACTGGCGAAGACCAACCCGGCTTTCCTGAACTATTTGGCCGGTTCACAGACCAACCTGGGCAAGTTCTTAGGCGAACTGGGCCGCCGCCAGGAGGCCCTGGCCGCCACAGAAGAAGCGGTGAAGATCGGCCGCGAGCTGGTGAAGACCAACCCGGCCTTCCAGGGTGATCTGGCCGTTTCCTTGAGCAACCTGGGCGGCAGCTACAGCGAACTGGGCCGCCGCCAGGAGGCGCTGACCCCCACGGAAGAAGCGCTGAAAATCCGCCGCGAGCTGGCGAAGACCAACCCGGCCTTCCAGGGCGATCTGGCCGCTTCCCTAATCAATCTGGGCGCGTTCTACAACTCTTTGGGCCGCCGCCAGGAGGCTCTGGCCCCCACAGAAGAAGCGGTGAAAGTCTTTCGCGAGCTGGCGAAGACCAACCCGGCCTTCCAGGGCGATCTGGCCGTTTCCCTGAACAACCTGGGCAAGATCTACAGCGACCTGGGCCGCCGCCAGGAGGCGCTTGCCCCCACGGAAGAAGCGCTGAAGATCCGCCGCGAGCTGGCGAAGACCAACCCGGCCTTCCAGGGCGATCTGGCCGCTTCCCTGACCAATTTAGGCGGAGATTACAAAAACTTGGGCCGTCTCCGAGAGGCGCTACCCCTCACGGAAGAAGCGGTAATGATCTATCGAGACCGGGCGAAGACCAACCCGGCCTTCCAGGAGAATCTGGCCCTCAGCGCCACCAACCTGGCCGTCCTGCAGCTGCTGCTTGCTAACCCCAGCGCCGCCTTGCCGCTGCTGAGAGAAACGGTGAGCACGGAGGCCACCTATCTGCAGGCCCAGCTGCCGCTGCTGCCCGAGGCACGGCGGCTGACGCTGGTGGAGTTGTTCGGTGATCGCTGGCAGATCCCCTTCTCTCAGGCGCAGCGGGGTGAGGCAGGCGCTGCCCTGGCGCTGTTCACACGGCTGAATCGCCAGGGCCTGCTGCAGGACATCCAGCGCAGCCAAGGGCTGCTGGCCCGCAGCGGCCCGCAGCGGCCCCTGTTCGAGCAGCTCACGCTGGTGACGGCCCAGCTGGCCAACACCACCCTCACATCGCAGCAGCAGGCACCGCTTCTGGCCCGAAAGGAGCAGCTGGAGCAGGAGCTCTACCGCCAGCTGCCGCAGATCCAGCCGCGGCTGGTGGAACCCCGGCAGGTGGCGGCGCTGTTGCCGGCTGGTGGGGTGCTCGTGGAGTTCCAGCGCTACCGGTCCCTAGACGCCAGCCAAAACTTTGGGTTCCCCCGCTACGTCGCCCTGCTGCTCAAGCCCGATGGCACGATCCGCGCCATCCCGTTGGGACGCGCCGAGTCGATCGATGCGGCGGTGGCGGCGGCGGTGGCGGCCAGCGCCGATCCCAATCAACAGGCTGGCGCTGCCGAGAAGTTGGCGGCTGTGAGCCGGCGGGTGCTGGCGCCGCTGCAGCGGGAGCTGACCGGGGTGCGGGAGCTGTTCGTCTCGCCGGATAGGGAACTCAACCGCCTGCCGTTCGCGGCGTTGCCGGTGGCGGGCCCAAAAGACGGCGGGCTTACCGATGGACCCATCACGGCCGACAGCAAGACCCTGGGCGATGCAGTGGCGCTGCGGCTGCTCACCACCGGCCGGGATCTGCTGCGGCTCCAGCAACCCGCCAAGGCTGGCGGGGTGCCGGTGCTGATCGCCAACCCGGATTTCAACGCCGCATCCCGCTCAGCTCCAGGCGCCGCCAGCGCCTCAGCCGCCGTCTCCACGGCCACGGGCACGGGCCCAACTGGGCTCCGCGCCGGCCAGCAGCGCTCCCCCGGCGTACGGGGCCTCACCGCCTGGCAACCGCTGGTGGGCACGGAGCAGGAGGCCCGCCAGCTGGCACCCCTACTGGGCGGCGGCGCGGTGATCCGCGGGCCGGCCGCCACCGCCGCTGTGGTGCTGGCCCAGAAGGCGCCGCGGATCTTGCACATCGCCACCCACGGCTTCTTCCTGGCGGATCAGGCCCCAGCCAGTGGCACGGCAACAGGCGCCCGCTCTGGCGGCGCCCCATCCGAGGGCACTGCACCTGCCGCCCCCAGCCGGGAAGACCCGCTGCAGCGCAGCGGCCTGGTGTTCGCCGGCGCCAACCGCCCCGATGCCGATCCCAGCGACGACGGCTATCTCACGGCCGCGGAGGCCACCGCCATGGATCTGGAGGGCACCGAACTTGTGACCCTTTCGGCCTGTGAAACTGGTCTTGGCGGTGTGCAGAGCGGCGAGGGGGTGTACGGGCTGCAGCGTTCGCTGGCGGTGGCCGGGGCCCGCTCCACCCTGCTCAGTCTCTGGAAGGTGGACGACGGCATGACCGCTACCTTCACGGAGCGCTATTACATCAAGCTCAAGGCCGGCCAAGGCCGCGCCGATGCCCTGCGCGACACCCAGGCCGAGTTCCGCAACAACAAAAACTCCACCTACAACGACATTCGGGTCTGGGGCGCGTTCCAGCTGAGCGGCGACTGGCGGGCGCTGCCCAAGTGGTGAGTTGCCGGCAGGATGCCCCGTGGCCCGCCCGCCGCCGATGACCGCCAGCGACAAACTCTTCTTCTGGTTGTTTCAGAGCCAGCCCGATCGCATCCTGCAGCTGCTCCCGGATCTGCCTGCGGATGCGGGCGGTTACCGCTTTGTGGCACCGGTGTTCAAGGCGTTGGAGCACCGGCCGGATGGGATGTTTCTCGCGGCCCAGCAGGGCAGCGATCTTCCGGCCCTGGTGCTGGAGGCCCAGATGCAGGCCGATCCAGAGTTTCTGCTGAGGCTCTATGCCGAATCCGGCCGGTTTCTGCTGCAGGAGAAAACCATCCGCCGCTGGCAGGTGGTGGTGCTCTGCCCGCTGCGCTGCATGGCCTTTGGCGATCCGGAGCCGGTGGCTGAGTTTCTGGAGCACAGGGTGCGCTGGCTGGAGCTGCAGCCCGCCCTGGCTGATCTCAATGCGCCACCGCTGCTGCGCACCCTGGCGTTGCTGCTGGAGAAGGAGGAGCGGCTGCCCCTCACCACCGCCCAGATCCGTTCCACCGTGGCCGGTACCGGCTTGGAGAGCCAGATCGCCGATGCCACCGCCGCTATTCTGATGGCACGCTTCACGTCTCGACCAATCCCGGAGATCTGCGCCATGGGCGGCATCACCTTGGAGGATTTCACCCAGAGCGTGGCCTACAGGGAGATCTTTGGGCTCGGGGAGGAACAGGGGCTGAAAACCGGCGAACTGGAAATCACCCTGCGCTTGCTGCAGCGCCGCTGCGGTGGCCTCACTCCCAGCCAGGAGGCTCGCATCCGCGCCCTGCCGCTGCCTCAGCTGGAGGCATTGGCTGAAGCATTGCTGGATTTCAAAGGGGCAGACGATCTGGAGGCCTGGCTGGCAACCAGCTAAGGCTCAGTGCAGCCCTTGAGACGGTCAACGCGATCCGCTGCAGCGCTGCTCAACGCAGCACCGCTGGCTGGTCTTCTTGCCGGGGTGGTGGGCTTCTCGCTCCCCGACGCAGCCCAGAGCACCCTTCAGGCCAGCATGGGTTCTCGGCCTGTGACCCGTCTGGCCCAACAGCAGCCAGACCCGCTGAACGGCGATCATCAACTCCAGGAGTTGCTGCGTCTTGCTGCTGCCTTGGAGGCCAAGGGAGACACCGCACAGTTTGTGCGCCTATGGCAACAAATCCTGGTAATCCGCGAGAAGCAGCTGGGGCCAGAGCACCTCGACATCGCCACCAGCCTGAACAAGTTGGCATTGCTATATCGGGCCGAGGGACGCTATGGGCAGGCCGAGCCTCTCTACAGGCGGTCCTTAGCGATTCGCGAGAAGCTGCTGGGCCCAGGCCATCCGGATACAGCCACCATCCTGAATAACCTGGGAAGGCTTCTGGAGAATCAGGGTCGTTTCGGGGAAGCTGAGTTTTATTACAAGCGAACGTTGGCGATCTACGAGAACGTCCTGGGGCCATGGCACGCCTCAACCGCTATCATCCTAAACAACCTGGCGGCGCTGTACGACAGCCAAGGCCGTAAGACTGAGGCCGAACGCCTCTACATACGCTCGATCGCTATCAAGGAACGTGTGCTTGGGCCGGATCACCATTCCACAGCATCCAGTCTGAATAACCTGGCAGCTCTTTATCAGTTACAGGGGCGCTACCGCGAAGCGGAACCTCTCCAACGGCGGGATCTAGCGATCAGTGAAAAGGTGTTGGGTCCGGAGCACCCATCCACGGCTACCAGCCTCAATAATCTTGCGCAACTTTATCGCGCCCAAGGCCGTTATGAGGAAGCGGTTGCGATCTCCAGGCGAACCCTCTCGATCCGCGAGAAAGTGCTGGGTTCAGACCATCTCTCTACAGCCCTGAGCCTCAATAATCTGGCAGAGCTGTATCGGATTCAGGGGCGCTACGGAGAAGCGGAACCCCTCTACCAGCGCTCCCTCGCGATTTATGGGAGGCGGCTGGGGCCAGAGCACCCCGACACTGCCGGCAGGCTCAACAACCTGGCGCTGCTGTATTTCCAAATGGCCAAGGCCCCTGCCGCCGAACCGTTGGTGCAGCGCCTGAATCACACCCAGGCCAACTGGCTGCGGCGGGAACTGCCGCTGCAACCCCGCGAGCTGCGCCGCAGTCTGATCGATGAGCAACCGGATGCCTCCGCACTGGCCTTTGCCCTGCATCACCAGAGCCCCACTGCTGCCACCCTGGCGCTGGAGACCCGCCTGAACCGCCAGGGCCTTCTGGCGGAGATCGAGCGGCGACAGGCGTTGCTCAAGGGCAGCAGCCCCGAAACCCGCCAACTGGCGGAGGAGGTGGCGGGCATCGATCGACAGCTGTCCTCCATGTCGCTTTCTCAAGCCCAGCGGGAGCCGCTGCGGCAGCAGCGCCAGCAGCTGGAAGCCCAGCTCTATCGCCTGCTGCCAGCCCTCAAGATTGATCCCGTCACCAATGCCCAGGTGGCAGCCGCTCTCAGGGCTGCCGCCCCCCAGGGGCTGCTGCTGGAGTTCCAGAAGTACGGCCCTTGGAGGAAAGGCGCCAAGGGTCAGGGTGAATGGGGCCCGCCCCGCTACCTGGCCCTGCTGCTGCGGCCCGACGGCACGATCCGCGCCATCAGGCTGGGGGAGGCGGCGCCGATCGATGCGGCGGTGGCTGAGGCGGTTGCCGCCAGCGCCGACCCCAAGCGCCAGGCGGAAGCCCCCGAACGGCTGGCGGTGGTGAGCAAGCTGGTGCTGGCGCCGTTGCAACGGGAGCTGACAGGGGTGCGGGAGCTGTTCGTCTCGCCGGATGGGGAACTCAACCGCCTGCCGTTTGCCGCGTTGCCGGTGGCGGGGCCCAAGGACGGCGGGATTGCCGATGGCCCCATCACGGCCGATGGCAAGACCCTGGGCGATGCGGTGGCGTTGCGGCTGCTCACCACCGGCCGCGACCTGCTGCGGCTCCAGCAACCCGCCAAGGCCGGCGCTGCACCGGTGCTGATCGCCAACCCGGATTTCAATGCCGCCTCCCGCTCGGCCAAAGGCGGCGCCAGCACCTCAGCCGCCGCCGCCTCAACAGCTGCGGGGGATGCGGGCCAAACTGTGCTCCGCGCCGGCCAGCAACGCTCCTCCGGCGTGCGGGGCCTCACCGCCTGGCAACCGCTGGGGGGCACCGAGCAAGAAGCCCGCCAGCTGGCACCCCTGCTGGGCGGCGGCGCGGTGATCAGCGGTCCGGCCGCCACCGCCGCTGTGGTGCTGGCCCAGCGGGCGCCGCGGATTCTGCACATCGCCACCCATGGCTTCTTTCTGGCGGATCAGGCCCCAATCAATGGCACAGCGGCACCTGCCACCCCCAACCGGGAAGACCCTCTGCAGCGCAGCGGCCTGGTGTTCGCCGGCGCCAACCGGCCCGAGGCCAACCCCAACGACGACGGCTATCTCACGGCCGCGGAGGCCACCGCCATGGATCTGGAGGGCACCGAACTTGTGACCCTTTCGGCCTGTGAAACCGGCCTCGGCGGTGTGCGCAGCGGCGAGGGGGTGTACGGGCTGCAGCGTTCGCTGGCGGTGGCCGGGGCCCGCTCCACCCTGCTGAGCCTCTGGAAGGTGGACGACGGCCTGACGGCCACCTTCATGGAGCGCTACTACAACAAGCTCAAGGCCGGTCAAGGCCGCGCCGATGCCCTGCGCGACACCCAGGCCGAGTTCCGCAACAACAAAAACTCCACCTACAACGACATCCGGGTGTGGGGGGCGTTCCAGCTGAGCGGCGACTGGCAGGCCCTGCCCAAGTGGTGAGCTGCCCCAAGGCCCGCTGACGGAGCCGCATTGAAAGCTCAGACTGGCTCCGTTCCGTCCTGCCCGCCATGGCCGGCCCGTTCTTTCGATTCCGCCCTGCCGCGCTGCCCTTGCAGGGGGCCTTGCTGGCCCTGCTGCTGGCGCCGTCCATTGGCGCCGCCCCTGCCACCGCTGCCGAACTGAGCGCCGCCGTCACCGCCGCAACCGCCGAGCTGCGCCAGGGCTGGTCCGCAGACCCCACCACCGCCGCCCTGCCCTTCCCCAGCGTGCGCCTGCTGCCACGAGACGCTTCGGTGCAGGGCACCTGCAACCCCAAGGCACCGGCCCGTGTCCCCGCGCCCACGGCCGCCTATTGCGCCAGCAGCGGTGAGGTGCTGCTGGATCGGGATCTGCTCGCTGACGCCTACGGCCAAGCCAAGCCGCCCCAGGGGCGCGCCTTGGTCACCTACTGGATCGCCACAGCGCTGGCAGAGCGGCTGCTACCCGCACCAACGGATGGCGCAGGATCCGATGTGTTGCCAATCCTGCAGGCCACCTGCCGGGGAGGGGTGCTGCTGGGGGCCAGTCCTGCCCATCAGGCCTTCCCGGATGCCACCCCCCTGCTGATTGCGGCCCGTTCGGCCTACGGCGAACGCTACGCGGCGGCAGTAGGTTCGGCCAGCCAGCGCGGCTATGCCCTCCTCACCGGACTGGGAGCCACGGGCACATCCTCTTGCGATGCCGCCGAGATGGCCGCCCTGGTGAAGGGTGCGGTGCCGGATCGAGCACTGCTGGCCACGATCGAGCAGCTGCCGCCACCGGAACGGGCCTACGGCAGCCTGCTCGGCGCGATCAACAGTCAGTGCAGGCCCCTGCTGCCCAAGCGGCCATGCCCCCGCAAGCATTAGCAGATCGATGCCGAGAGATCGGGAACGCGGCGCACAAGCTGACGCAAGGGAGCGTAAGCAGGGGATGCCAGGCAGCGGCTCCGATCGGGCCTGGTGGCGCCCACCCTCCTGGAGCGGCTCCCCGCTGCTGCATGAATGGATCCGCTCCGGCGGCATCCTGATTGCCGCGGCGTGGGGGGTTTATACCTTTATCTATAAGGACATCTACGTGCCCTCCCGGCAGCCGGCCCATCTCAACCTGGAGGCCTCCCTCAAGCCAGTGCCGGATCGCCCTACGCCAGCGGGCGGCCTGGAGATGCTGCTGGAGATCAAGGCCACCAACGCCAGCAGCCGCCGCGTCTATCTTTTGGCAAACATCTGGACCTTACGGGGCATTAACCTTGCCACCAGAACAGGCGCCAACGCAAACAGAGAATTCATCCAAGAATCGAATCTAGTTCTTAAGGATGATCCCGTGCTGCATAAGGAGCGCGGTGTTGATCGTTCCACGGGGAAACCGATCGCGATTGGGCGTCTGCTCGGCGATGACTTCATCGATCCTGACAATACGAAGTATCGCTCGATCCTTGTGAACATCCCCACAGGAACCAACGCGGTTGAACTCAGCGTGATCATGCCCCTCCTGTCCAAACAGCCGCAATCATCGTTGTTTTCGGGGCAGCGCCTAGCCTGGGAGGCAGATGAGTTGGGTTACATCAAGCTTATGCTATGCCCAACAAAAAACGGAAGTTCTTCATCTCCGAATTCTCGATGCCGTGAATTCGGCGAGAAAGATGCAATCGCACTCAATCAGTTCGATCAGCAAAACTCTACGGAATCTCTCGACCTGCAGTTCGGCTTGCCGCTGGGCCAGAGCAAATAAAGTAGAACCACAAGCCAACAGGGGAATCCTTATTTTTTGTCTCGTTGACCGGGCATTGTCAGCAGCCATCAATGGAAGAATCCATAGCTGATTGCCATGGGCTGCCATAGTTTGCGATCGTCGGCGAGCGACGCAACTTGGCCTTCGGACAAAACCCTCGTGTGGACAGAGCACCAGCAGCCCTATAGCTCTATGCAGCTAACCCCATGCTCCCTGCCTGCCAGTGAGGGGGCTGCGATCGACGGGCATGGCGCAGCGGGCATCAAGCCGCTGCAGGACAACGCTAAGGAGGCTGCTGATCTGCAGCGCCTGGCTGATTCGTTGCTGGATCAGAGGGTCATCCCGAACTGATGAACACCCTGAAGCGGCAGGGTTGCACTGGCTGATCCACCAACGATCTCTCGGCCTCTCCAGCAGGCTCCGCAGGCGCCCCTCCAGCCTTCACGCGGGACCACCGGACCAGCCCTCAGCGCAGGGCCAGCAGGATGGCTCCAACCCCCATCAGCGCCACGCCGATCCACTGGCGCGGATCGAGGCTCTCCCCCAGCAGGGTCACCCCGAGCACGGCCACCAGCACCACGCTGATCTTGTCGATCGGCGCCACCCGCGACACCGGCCCCAGCTGCAGGGCCCGGAACCAGCACAGCCACGACACGCCGGTAGCCAGCCCGGAGAACAGCAGGAAGATCAGGCTGCGGCGGGGCAGCTCGGGCCAAGGGCGCAGGTCACCGCCCACCAGCACCACGCCCGCCAGCAACACCAGCACCACCACGGTGCGCAAGAAGGTGG
>BJHE01000097.1 GCA_014191755.1 Cyanobium sp. | reverse complement strand
TGCAGAACACCACGGCGGTGCTGATGGAAGCGCAGAGCTCGCCGCTGCCGCTGCGCACCGGTGACAGCAGCCCCTGCTTCACCACCAGCCTGGCCGACACCTCCTGCAGCGGCGCCCGGCTGGCGCCGAAGCTCAGCTCCTACGGCTACGGCGTTTCCGGGGTCGATCCCTACGGCCGGGGCTCCTACAGCGGCGGCGGTGCCGCCAGCGAGCCGGGCGACACGGTGCGGGGGCTCTGGTGAGCGGCTGCGGAGCTGCGGGCCCGGTTCACCGCAGCGATTCGGTGCAATGACGCTCCACCGGAGCGAAGAAGGCGCTGCCGGGTGAGGGGATTTAGCAATTTGGTGAATGCAGCGGGTTCATCATCCGATTTGAATTGGCAGCAAGCTCCGCGACCGGACTCTTAGGGCAGTCTGATGCGCAGACACCAGGCCTGATTCCATTCGCTTGAACCTGATCCAATTCAGCTTGGAATTTCATTGTGGCAGTTCCTTGAGCTGTACGGCAGCGAGGAGCAATGCGAGGCAGCCCTAGGGCAAACCCACTGGCCAAATGGATTCTGTTGCCCCCGATGTGGAGAACAAGAGCATTGTCTTGTGTATGGGCGTCGCCACAGGCGCTACCAGTGCCGGAGCTGCCGTCATCAGACGACAGTCACTGAAGGGAACGATCATGGAAGCCACCTAGTCCCTAGGCTTCTGCTTGGGCGCAGCTTTCTCGGAGAGAAGCTGTAGCTGCCTCTTACCAAGTGCTTCCTGGCCTTCTATCAGGTGGGGGATGTCAAAACAGACATCACCTCACTCTCTCTTACGAAGCGATCGCAGACTGGGCCCAGGACGCCTTGGCACGAGGATGTGAGGTGGGCTGCATCCACCAGCCAGTGATCGTTAATGGCCGCCAACCCAAGGATCTCCCTGTTTTCCGCTGGATTAACAACATTGTTAGTCTAGTGAAATCGGATGGCCTCAGGGTGGCGTGCCAGTTCGCTGTAGCGGATGCCCAAGTTATTCAGAGAACCGGCCAGATCGTTCAGGAAGGCCGGGTTGGTCATCGCCAGCTCGCGATTGAGCTTCACCGCTTCTTCTGCGGGGGCCAGCGCCTCCTGGCGGCGGCCCAGTTCGCTGTAACTGATGCCCAGGTTGGTCAGGGAAGCGGCCAGATCGTTCAGGAAGGCCGGGTTGGTCTTCGCCAGCTCGCGGTAGATCTTTACCGCTTCTTCTATGGAGGCCAGCGCCTCCTGGCGGCGGCCCAAGTCGCCTAAGAGCTTGCTCAGATTGTTCAGGGCAATGGCCAGAAACCGCCGTGCATCTGGCTGACTGCCCTCCAACTGCCGCAGGATCCGAACTGCCTCCTCGGATGGTGGCAGTGCCTCCTGCTTCTGCCCTACTCCGCTGAGGAAGTTCCCCAGGTTGATGAGTGCCCGCGCCCGAAACACATCCAGGGCCGGGCGATTCGCCTGCACCCAGGCCACCACCTGCTTTTGCAGCCGCAAGGCTTCTGCGGAATCACCCTTGGCAGCAGCGGCCTTTGCGCTGTCAAACCACCCCTGGACCTCCGTCGGGATCGCAGCGACGCCAGTACCTGGTGCCAGGGCCAGCAAGGTTTCAGCGGAACGGTCAAGCCCCCTAGCCGGCCGCTTCCAACGCCGCTGCCGGCAGCGCCGACTGCAGGAGCAAAGGACCAATCAGCAGCCAGTGCAAACGACCGGCGGGGCGTTTGAATGCCATGGCTCGATCGTTCTTTTTGGCCCATCATGACCAGGGCTTGGGGCTTCCGCCACCCTGTGTGCGTGCATCTTGATCCGTGGCCCCACATCACACCGATTGTTCCTGACCGGCTCCAGCGGGGTTGCAGCCCTGGCTTTGGCTCCTGGGCGAAGGATTGACTGGCCTGAGGAGGCAGGCCTGTGCCGAACGTTCGCGATTGCCTGGCCAAAGCAACTACCGCCAGAGTCGATCTCCAAACTGTCGTCATATCGAGTCTGAACCGCAATGAAGGTGAGATCGGCGATCCGCTCAAACGGGGCGATAGCGCCGCGCCTCCGCAAGGTCAGCCTGGGCAGCCGATGGCTGGAGTATTCGCGCCACAGGGCTCCCAGCACGCGCACGCGGCCGGCCAGCCAGTGATCCGGCACGGTGATCAGTAGATCCACGTCGGAATCTGGCCGGGCTGTGCCCCTGGCGCGTGATCCGAACAAGCTGACCTGGGTTTCCGGGGTGGCCGCAGCCAGCCCGGAAGCAGATGGGAGGCGAGAGACCCAGCACCCCGGCAAGAAGACCAGCCGACGGTGCTGCCTTGAGCCGATCTGCAGCGGATCGCGTTGACCGTCTCAAGGGCTGCACTAGGCCTTAGCTGGCCGCCAGCCAGGCCTCCAGATCGTCTGCCCGCTTGAAATCCAGCAACGCTTCGGCCAATGCCTCCAGCTGGGGCAGCGGCAAGGCGCGGATCCGAGCTTCCTGGCTGGGGGTGAGGCCACCGCAGCGGCGCTGCAGCAACCGCATCGTGATCTCCAGCTCGCCGGTTTTGAGACCTTGTTCCAGCCCCTGCTCCCGCCCCCGTTCTTCCCCGAGCCCAAAGATCTCCTTGTAGGCCACGCTCTGGGTGAAATCTTCCAAGGTGATGCCGCCCATGGCGCAGATCTCCGGGATGGGGCGTGAGATGAAGCGTGCCAACAGGATAGCGGCGGTGGCATCGGCGATCTGGCTCTCCAAGCCGGTACCGGCCACAGTGGAACGGATCTGGGCGGTGGTGAGGGGCAGCCGCTCCTCCTTCTCCAGCAGCAACGCCAGGGTGCGCAGCAGCGGTGGCGCCTTGAGATCAGCCAGGGCGGGCTGCAGCTCAAGCCAGCGCACCCGGTGCTCCAGAAACTCGGCCACCGGCTCCGGATCGCCAAAGGCCATCGATCGCTGCGGGCAGAGCACCACCACCTGCCAGCGGCGGATGGTTTTCTCCTGCAGCAGAAACCGGCCGGATTCGGCATAGAGGCGCAGCAGAAACTCTGGATCGGCCTGCATCTGGGCCTCCAGCACCAGGGCCGGAAGATCGCTGCCCTGCTGGGCCGCGAGAAACATCCCATCCGGCCGGTGCTCCAACGCCTTGAACACCGGTGCCACAAAGCGGTAACCGCCCGCATCCGCAGGCAGATCCGGGAGCAGCTGCAGGATGCGATCGGGCTGGCTCTGAAACAACCAGAAGAAGAGTTTGTCGCTGGCGGTCATCGGCGGCGGGCGGGCCACGGGGCATCCTGCCGGCAACTCACCACTTGGGCAGCGCCCGCCAGTCGCCGCTCAGCTGGAACGCGCCCCAGACCCGAATGTCGTTGTAGGTGGAGTTTTTGTTGTTGCGGAACTCGGCCTGGGTGTCGCGCAGGGCATCGGCGCGGCCTTGGCCGGCCTTGAGCTTGATGTAATAGCGCTCCGTGAAGGTAGCGGTCATGCCGTCGTCCACCTTCCAGAGACTGAGCAGGGTGGAGCGGGCCCCGGCCACCGCCAGCGAACGCTGCAGCCCGTACACCCCCTCGCCGCTCTGCACACCGCCAAGACCAGTTTCACAGGCCGAAAGGGTCACAAGTTCGGTGCCCTCCAGATCCATGGCGGTGGCCTCCGCGGCCGTGAGATAGCCGTCGTCGCTGGGATCGGCATCGGGGCGGTTGGCGCCGGCGAACACCAGGCCGCTGCGCTGCAGCGGGTCTTCCCGGCTGGGGGCGGCAGGTGCAGTGCCACTGGCTGGGGCCTGATCCGCCAGGAAGAAGCCATGGGTGGCGATGTGCAGAATCCGCGGCGCCCGCTGGGCCAGCACCACAGCGGCGGTGGCGGCCGGGCCGCTGATCACCGCGCCGCCGCCCAGCAGGGGTGCCAGCTGGCGGGCCTCCTGCTCCGTGCCCGCCAGCGGTTGCCAGGGGGGGAGGCCCCGCACGCCGGGCGAGCGTTGCTGGCCGGCGCGGAGCACACTTGGGCCCTCAGCAGTTGAGGCGGCGGCGGCAGAGGCGCTCGCGCCGCCTGTGGCTGAGCGGGAGGCGGCGTTGAAATCAGGGTTGGCGATCAGCACCGGTGCCGCGCCGGCCTTGGCGGGTTGCTGGAGCCGCAGCAGGTCGCGGCCGGTGGTGAGCAGCCGCAACGCCACCGCAGCACCCAGGGTGCGGCCATCGGCCGTGATGGGGCCATCGGCAATCCCGCCGTCCTTGGGCCCCGCCACCGGCAGCGCCGCGAACGGCAGGCGGTTGAGCTCCCCATCCGGCGAGACGAACAGCTCCCGCACCCCCGTCAGCTCCCGCTGCAGCGGCGCTAGCACAAGCCGGCTCACCACCGCCAGCTTCTCGGGAGCTTGAGCTTGGCGGTTGGGATCGGCGCTGGCGGCCACCGCTTCCGCTACCGCCGCATCGATCGGTGCCGCCTCCCCCAGCCCGATGGCGCGGATCGTGCCGTCGGGCCGCAGCAGCAGGGCCAGGTAGCGGGGCGGGCCAAAGTTCTTACTGGCGTCAAGGGTCCGGTAGCGCTGGAACTCCACCAGCACCCCACCAGCCGGCAACAGCGTCGCAATCTGAGCCGCCTCCACCAGCCGCGGCTGGATCTGCGGCAGCTGGCGGTAAAGCTCCTGCTCCAGCTGCTCCTTGCGGGCCAGCAAGGGTGCCTGTTGCTGCGGTGTGAGGGTGGTGTTGGCCAGCTGGGCCGTCACGGCAGTGAGCTGCTCGAACAGGGGCCGCTGCGGGCCGCTGCGGGCCAGCAGCGCCTGGCTGCGCTGGATGTCCTGCAGCAGGCCCTGGCGATTCAGCCGCGTGAACAGCGCCAGGGCTGCGCCCGCCTCACCCTGCTGCGCCTGCGAGAAAGGAATCTGCCAGCGATCGCCGAACACATCCACCAGCGCCAGCCGCCGCGCCTCGGGCAGTAGCGGCAGCTGGCCCTGCAGATAGGACACTTCTGTGCTCATTGCTTCCTTCAGCAGCGGCAGGGCGGCGCTGGGGTTGGCCAGTTTCAGCTGCTGGATGGCCAGGTTGGTGGCGCTGACGGCCAGATTTTCCTGAAAGGCCAGGCTGGTCTTCGCCAGCCCGCGATATATCTTTACTGCTTCTTCTTTTGGGGCAAGCGCCTCCTGGCGGCGGCCCAGCTTGTTGTAGTTCACGCCCAGGTTGGTCAGGGAAGCGGCCAGATCGTTCTGCAAGGCCGGGTTGGGCTTCGGCTGCTCGCGATAGATCTTCACCGCTGCTTCCGTGGTGGCCAGCGCCTCCTTGCGGCGGCCCAGGTCGGTGTAGCGAATGCCCAGATTATTCAGGGAAGCGGCTAGATCGTTCTGCAGGGCCGGGTTGGTCTTCACCAGCGCGCGACGGATTTTCGTCGCTTCTTCCGTGATAGCCAGTGCGTCTTGGCGGCGGCCCAGGTTGCTGTAGTCCACGCCCAGGTTATTGAGGGCCCTGGCGAGATCGTTCTGCAAGGCCGGGTTGGTCTTCGCCTGCTCGCGATAGATCTTCACCGCTGCTTCCGTGGTGGCCAGCGCCTCCTGGCGGCGGCCCAGGTCGGTGTAGCGAATGCCCAGATTGTTCAGGGAAGCGGCTAGATCGTTCTGCAAGGCCGGGTTGGTCTTCACCAGCTCCTGATAGAGCTGCACCGCTTCTTCGGTGGTGGCCAGCGCCTCCTGGCGCCGGCCCAGGTCGGTATAGCTCACGCCCAGGTTGTTCAAGGCCCTGGCCAGATCGCCCTGGTAGGTCGGGTTGATGCCCGCCTTCAGGCGAGAGACCTTCACCGCTAGTTCTGAGGGGGCCAGCGCCTCCTGGCGCCGGCCCAGGTCGCTGTAGC
Source organism: Cyanobium sp. (assembly GCA_014191755.1). Lineage (GTDB taxonomy): Bacteria > Cyanobacteriota > Cyanobacteriia > PCC-6307 > Cyanobiaceae > Cyanobium. The sequence continues at coordinate 4,544 of BJHE01000097.1, read as the reverse complement.
GGATGCCCAGGTTATTGAGGGCCGTGGCCAGATCGCCCAGGAAGGCCAGGTTGGTCTTCGCCAGCTGGTGATAGAGCTGCACCGCTTCTTTCGTGGGGGCCAGCGCCTCCTGATGGCGGAGCAGATCGCCTAAGAACTTGCCCAGGTTATTCAGAGAACTGGCCAAAATCCGCCGTGCCTCTGGCTGACTGCCCTCCACCTGCCGCAGGATCCGAACTGCCTCCTCGGTTGGAGCCAGTGCCTCCCGCTTCTGCCCCGCTGCGTTGAGGAAGGTCCCCAGGTTGGTGAGTGCCCGCGCCCGAAACACATCAAGGGCCGGCCGATTCGCTTGCACCCACTCCACCACCTGCTTCTGCAGCCGCAAGGCTTCAGCCGAATCACCCTTGGCAGCAGCGGCCTTTGCGCTGTCAAACCACCCCTGCACCTCCTTCGGGATCCCAGCATCAGCAGGGCCTGGCGCCTGGGCCAGCAGGGCAGCAGGCGTGTCGCGAACCCCGGGGGCTCCCTGCTCCAGCGTTGCCAACTCCCCGGCCCCGTGGCTCACACCCGCAGCCGCGCTCGGTAGCGGCACCCACAGCAGCCCAGCCAGCAGCGACGCCAGGCCTGGGGCGCTCATGCGGCCAGGGTTCCTAGCGGTTATTTCGGTCACCGGCAGATCGGCGGTGGGTGGCTAAGTGGAGCCTACCGGTGCTCACGCGGAGTCGTTCGAGTGTCGTTTGCTCCGTCTTTCCGCCATTTGTCGTGCGTGGCCCAGAACCGCATTCTTCAGGCCATCGCCTCGGTGGAGCCTGAGATCAATCCCTTTGTCTGCCTGGCCAGGTCCGCATCTCCTGCACGATCCTCGCCAGATCGCTCCACTAAACCAGCCACCAAGCCCCCCCAGCGGGCGACCTGGCCGGATGGGGATCAGACCTACACGCTGTTCCCAAACCAGACCAAGTACGGCAACGCTCGCTACCGCTACCCGGGCCTGCGGCTACCCGCACCAACGTGCTCTCGGCCCGGCCCGACCTCAAGAAGTAAGCGGCCCTGCGCTTCCGGCTGGAGGTCAAGCGCCATGCCGATGCCGCCCGGCCGGGCGAGGACGTGGTGCTTGTGTTCATGGAGGCCCTGGAGCTGGAGCCGCCGCTGACCCTGGTCTGCAGCGACCTTCACCTGCAGATGGAGGGTTACCCGATCGAGCAGGGGGCGGAGATCGAGATCCCCCTGCTGCCGCCAAGCCATCGAGGGCCTGCCAAGGGTTGCGGATCGCCAGGCGCACCTGATCGCGTACCGCGATGCCGATGGGGCCAGCTGCTACCGCGTGGCGTTTGGCCTGCAAGCGGCCGTGCGGCGGGGCGCCAACTGGACAAAGTGGTTGTCCTGTAAGGGGCTGAAGTTGTCGTCAGCGGCGAGCAGCAGGGTGGGCCGCCCATCCTCAAGGGGAGGACCAGGAGTGATGGCTTCCCAATTGTCCGGCGTCAGGCCTAGGGCTTTGAGGTCCCATGACATCAGGGGGGTCAGAGGAGCGGCATTCCCTGCCGCAGTGATCGGCTTGGGCAAAGGGTAAAGAACAAGGCGATTGCTCCATTGATCCGGCGCCTGGAATCGTCTTTGCAGCCCAAGCAGGGGCGCCTCAAGGGGGGCCTCGGGCAAGGCCAGGAGGTCGGTGAGGCCCCAGCCATCACCCTGGGGGAGTTGCAGAGGCTGCAGTGGTGTGGGGTCGCCGGCAGGTGACTCCATGCTGCTGCCGAGGGTCCAGCCCAGGACACGAACCTGGCCAGGGGGATCCTGCAGCAGGGCGGATTCGGCCGCCATCAGCAGCACCGCTGGCTTGCCCTGCCGCTGCAACAGGGTGAGGGACTCTGGACCCCCGTTGGAGACGAGTCCCTGACCTGGAGCTGGCTGCCACTGGGCAGGCATTGGGATAGCCAGCTCCAGCTCGCCGCTGCGACGCTCAAAGCGCAGCAACTGGGGGGGACGCTCCGGGATGCGACGGCCCTCGCTCACCACCCAGGCCCGCTCCCCCTCAAGCACCAGGCCCTCTCCATCGATGCTCTCCGGCAGGGTGGCGCCCGTGCCACTGCGCAGACTCACCACCCCCAGCGGACGCAGCGGCAACTTGCCAAGCTTGCCGAGTCCGCTCCATCCGACCAATTGGCCCAAGGGGGCGTCACTCAGCAGCCAGAGCTCATCCCGGTCGGCGCGATAGGTTGCCGCAGAGAAGCCTCCGGAGGGTTGTCCAGCTCGATCAAGCCTCGGCAGACGCACCTCGGCCACCTTGTCCCAACCCGCCGAGAGCGGACAGGGCAGCAGGGGGGGCGGCGGGGCCTGAACAACCATTGCTGGAATTATTCACCCCAAAAAACCATAGCCGCCTGCGATTCGCGGGCATCAAGGAACACCGGGCTTCGATCAAGTGTCCTTGACCTACCTGAGCAGTGCCCCGAACGCCGTTTGCTGGTCGAGGATCACGAGCTGGAGGGAGCTGAAGCGTGAGCAGGGGAATTCGGCCTAGTGTGGTCACAAAAGCAGGGCCAGCCATGTCGGATGTGGTCGCAAGTCAGGTGTCGGTGCGGGATCTCAAGACCCATCTCTCCGAGTGGCTCGCCCGCGCCCAGGCGGGCGAGGTGGTGGAAGTCACCTCCCATCGCAAGCCCATCGCCCGCATCACGGCTGTCAAGCCAGCGGAGCCAACGTCCACCGATCCGCTTCAGAAGGCGATTGATGCTGGCCTGATCAGCTGGAACGGGCAGAAGCCCGTATTCCCCCCGCCGATCAAGCTCAGCGGCAAAGGGAAGCTCATTAGCGAGATCGTGATCGAAGACCGGGGTTAACCACGTGCTCCTGTTCTGCGATACGAGTGCCCTGATCAAGCTGCTGATTGATGAGCCCGACTCAGCTCAGATCCACCAGGTCACGGAACGTGCTGGATTGATCGCGGCCTGCAGAATCACCTGGGCCGAGGCCATGGCAGCGATGGCTCGTCGCCAGCGCGATGATCCAACCAGTGCTGAAGAAATCGAGAACGCTCGTCAAAGGCTCAGCATGCTCTGGTCATCATTCACTATTGTGGAAGTCAGCCAGAAACTCGTAGAAACGGCTGGACGTTTTGCCGATGGCTTCGCGCTTAGGGGTTACGACAGTGTGCAGCTGGCTGCCGCCTATGAGTTACACATCACCTCCGAACAACCAGTTACCTTCGCCTGCTACGACCGCCGACTGAACCAAGCCGCCCAGCTCCTTCAACTGGAGGTGTTGCCATGACCAGCACACCAGCTACCACCAGCGAGATGGACGATCTCGATCTGGCCGCTGCTCACGCTCGGAGGGCCGCTGGATCGGCATGGTGCGGGGGGCGATGGAGCGTGGAGGCAGGGCTGGATTTTAGGGAGGAGTAAGGGTTAAAGCTGTCAAGCGAGAACAGGAAATGGTTTTCCCTTCAACTAAGGGAAGAAACCTGGAGAAGGGTGAACAGCTTGCTTCGTTTACACAGTCGCCTGGCAACCAAATGCAGAAGATCGAAGCAGAGGTTAGCTTAACTGCACAAATCTTTGACCACTTTAGCCACTATTGCTTCGATCTCTAGGCGGGCTCGTTCATGGCTTACCTTCGCTAGCCGGTTGGCCAGCAAGAGGGTGTGCTAGCGGGGTTTGATGGCCTGGGGAGGCTGGAGCAGCCTTGCAGCATTGCAGCGGTGCATGCACCTGGGGACCGACGCTCTGGGCAGCTGCGTGGCACCGCTGGAAGACCCGTAAGATGAGAATGAGCTTAACAGCCGCGTTTTTGGGTCAGGGACTGCTGCTGTGCTCTGCATGTTTCGGTGCAGACCATGGCCCCTGGCCTATAAAATGATTACGGCCGCTGGCCGGGGGTCTAGCAATCTGGTGAATGCAGCGGGCTCATAATCCGCCTGAGGCGAGTTCGATCCTCGCGACCCCCATCAAGGCAGATCCTCGCTGCCAGTAAGTTCATGGTCTAAATACAGCCAATTCGCGCAACATGAGTAGTGCCACGGAGCCAAAGATCCGAAAAGCTTTCTTCTGTCTGGCCTCAGCCATGCGTAGCTGCAAACATAGCTGGCCAGTAGATTGGGCTCAGCGCGGCTAGCGCTTAGCCCTGCAGACCCTGCCGGGACAGCCATACTGCCTTATTCAGACCCCCTTCCTTTCACCATGCGGTACCTGGCGCTGGCAATCCTGCTGGCCCTGATGGCCTTCTTCGCCGCCGCCGAATTCGCCGTAATCCGGCTGCGGCCCAGCCGGGTGCAGCAGCTTCAGGACGATGGGGTGCCGGGAGCCGGATCCGTGGCCCGGCTGCAGCAGCGGCTGCGGGGCGTGCTCGTGGCCACCCAGCTGGGGGCGGTGCTCGCCCTGCTGGCGGTGGGCTGGACCGGCCGCGGCCTGGCGGGCCAACTGGCCTCCACCTTGGCGGGGCGGCTGGGGCAGGCCTGGCTGGATTCGGTGGTGTTCCTGGTGCTGGTGCTGCTGGCCACCGTGATCGGCGGTCTGTTGCCCAAGGCCTGGGTGCTGCACCGGCCGGAGGCCTCGGCCCTGAAGCTCGCT
>BJHE01000096.1 GCA_014191755.1 Cyanobium sp. | reverse complement strand
GCGCTACGGCAGCGGCACGGTGCAGTGGGCCGCCTGCGGCCTGGCGCCGGCCTGGCAAATGCGGCGGGGCCACCTCTCGCGGGCCGCCACCACCCGGCTCAGCGATGTGCCGGTGGCCCGGGCCTGAACCTGTGACACAAGCCTGGGCGAGCGGAGGAGATCGAGGAGCGGGGGGCTCTGCCCCCCTATGCGATGGCCAGATCGATCAGCCCGATCGGAAGGGACGAAAGCCCCTGGAGGCGATGGGCTTGATGGAGCAAGGAGGCGGTGCCGGAGCCACCGGGAAAGGCGATCACCAACAGACCGGCGGGCGCCACGGCCATAAAGGCTCCACTGGGGGCGGAGGATTTCCACGGGCCAACCGAGGCGGGAGGCCGCCTGATCGATGGCGGCATCGCCGCCGCGGGCATCACCATGGAGAAAGCACTGCACCGGCCGGCCAGTGGCGACCAGGCGGAGATTCGACGCTAACCGCTGGTGCGACCTGCACGACAGCCGTGCAGCCAAGGAAGCCGCCTGGGAGCGGCATCGGGGAGTGGAGGGTTCATGAGCGTCCGCTTCTCCCAGCAGGCCCCTTCGAAGCCAGGTTCAGATCACGATCACCGTGGTGCCATAGCTGCGCAGCTGGCTGTCCACGGTCAGCAGCAGCATCGGCTCCACCCGGCTCTGGCACACCAGCAAGCGATCAAAGGGATCCCGGTGGACGCCATCAGTTTCCAGCCCCGCCACGGCCAGCACGTGGGCGTTGCTGATCGGCAGCCAGCGGAAGCCCTGCAACGGCACCTGGCGCTCCAATTCAGGCAAATCCAGCTGCAGCCGGCCGATCGACACCTTGATCGCCATCTCCCACAGCGACGCCTGGCTGACGAACACCTCCGCCTCCGGCGCCTGCACCCTCTCCACCACCGCCTGCGGCAGCTGTGGATTGCCGTTCAGCCACCAGAGCACCAAATGGGTATCGAGCAGCAGCCGCATCACTGCAGAGCCTCAAACAACCCATCCAGGGGCGCATCGAAATCGTCACTCAGCTGGATCTGGCCGCGCATCGCCCCAGGCGCCGCTGTTGCTTGGGCTGGAGCCTGCCAGGCCACCAGCCGCGCAATCGGCACCCCTGAGCGGGCGATCACCACCTCTTGCCCTTGTTCCACCTCCTGCAGAAGCTGGGAGAGATGGGTTTTGGCCTGGTGCACGTTCACCATCACCATCCGACATGATCTTGAACTAAGTCTTAGTCTAGTCGGCCCATACCGCCTTTGCTGGGCGGCTCTGGAGCTGGACCAAGGACCTCTCCCTCACCCCGCACCCTGCTTGAGGCCCTGCTCCAGAAGCTGCGCTGGTACAAGGTCTGCAGCAGCGATCCACCCATTGGCACAACTGCGGGGAACGCGCCTGGAGGAGATGGATTTCAACGCCCTGCTGGTCGACTGGCGATCCTGCGGGAGCGCGTCAGCGCTTGAAGCATCGTCTGGTAAGGGTGAAACGCCTTACGACGAGAAGATGTTGCGGCTTGCTGCGCCATGACCACCCTCACCGTCACGGCCAAGGGCCAGGTCACGCTCCGCCAGGAACTGCTCCGCCATCTCGGGGTACAGCCGGGTCAGCAGATTGAAGTGACCGCCCTGCCCGGCGGCCGCATTGTGGTGCGCGCCGCCCCCTCTCACGGCAGCATCGACGCCTTCATCGGCCGATTGGCCGGCCGCAGCGCCAAGGTGGCCACGCTTGAGGAGATCCAGGCGGCCGCCACATCCGGCTGGGCTGGCGAGTTTTGAAGATCACGGCGGATACCAACGTGCTGGTGCGGGCCGTGGTTGCCGACGATCCCGCCCAGTCGCAAGCCGCCAATGCGGCGCTGCGGGGTGCAGAGCAGATCGCCGTGGCCTTACCCGCCCTGTGTGAATTCGTCTGGGTGCTGCGGTGGAGGCGGGGCTGGCGCAGCTGGAGGCGGGTGGTGATTTCGCCGATGCGGTGATCGCCCACGAAGGGCAGTGGCTAGGGGGTCACATCTTCGTGTCGTTCGATCGGCAGGCTGTGGCGCTCCTCCCGATGCGGGGCGTTGCCGCTGAGCTGCTCCGCTGAGCAACGACCATCCATGTCGTCATGCCTGCCCTGGTCCCATGGGCCTCGCCCTGGCCCAGCCGTAGCGACCTCGACATGTTGGTGGTGTTCCAACCCATTGAGCCGGCAGGACTCGTGAAGGCCTCCTTCGATCTGGAAGGACAACTGGCCGCGATCAGCAGGGAATCCGTGGATTAGGAGACGTTGCCTGGCGTCCTGGCGACCATCCGCGCGCTCGAAGCGCGGTGCACGGAGACCCACTGATTCATGGCCAATCCTGATCGCCACCACAACATCGGCCTCTCCAGGGACTGCCGTGATCTGTTTGAGCATCTGGCCCAGCGGACTGAACCGTTCCCCCGGATCAGCGAGTGGTTCAGCCGCAAAGCGTCGCCCTGGGATGCCAAACCCCTGGCTTACGTGGATCGCCGCCTGGTCGAACGCTCCCAGCATGGCTGCTATCCACATGCCAATTCGGTGATCGTGGATGCAGGCAGGCCAAAGGCCAAGGCCCTGCTCACCAGCGCCAACTTCAGCGAGACAGCCCAACGGCACAACCACGAAGCCGGCTGCCTGATGACAGCCCCCTGGCAGGTGGATCGGATCTCTCAGCACTTCCAGTCCCTGGTGGCCCAACAACATTTCATTCTTCTCCCGCTTTAAAGGGCCCTGAGGCGTCGGTGGTGAGCGGACCTTGAATTCTGGCGAACATACCGCCCGGCCTGGCTAGCACGGCGCAAGCCAAGACTTGAATTGGCTGGCATTGGCTACTACTACTGAACGCAATCCACCCATGGATCAGCTTGCCTTTACCATAGGGGCCAACGCTACGCCCCAGGCTTTCGATCCCATCAACAGCGATCGGTCCTACGGCAGCGACAGCCAGGCCATGCAGCCTGGTCCAGGAGGCATGTGGCGAGTGTTTCTATCCCACACCTCTGAGCTGAGGCACTACCCCGAGCCCGGCAAGTCCTATCTGGAGCGGGTGGAGCGGGCCGTGAGCGCGGCGGGTCATGGGATCGTGGACATGGCGGATTTCGCGGCCCAGGACTCACGGCCAGCTGCGGTCTGCGTTGAGGAGGTGGGCCGCTGCGACGTCTACGTGGGCATTTACGGCCTGCGCTACGGCTCCCCGGTGCGGGATCGACCTGAGCTTTCTTATACCGAACTGGAATTCGAAGCCGCCAGCGACCGGGGGATACCGCGGCTGGTCTTTTTGCTCGACAGCCGCTCCCAGGAGCTGGCGATGCCAGCTGAGGCCCTGGTGGATCGGGAGTACGGCCTGCGGCAGGACGCCTTCCTGCAGCGCGTCAGCGACTGCGGGCTCACCGTGCAGCGCTTCCGCAATCCCGACCATCTCGCCACCTTGGTGGAACGATCCCTGCGCAAACTGGCGGAGCGCTCCGGCGGCAACTCCGGCGGTGGCGCTAGCCCCAGCGGCAGCAGCAGCGGCGCCCCCGTCAGTGCCCGAGCGGTTCCGGAGCTGCTGCCCTACCTGCCGAATCGGCATCAGCAGGAGCAGGCGATGGGGGATGCCCTGCAGCGGCTCTTGGCTGGCGATCGGGCCCAGCCTCTGGTTGTGATCCTCCATGGCGAGGAGGATCAACGGGTGGAGCTGTTCCGCGATCGCTTCTTCCAGCACAGCACCGCCGCCCTGTTAGGCCAGCCGCTGCTGATTCGGGATTTCCAGCTGCCCTGGCCGAGCGAGCTGGTGCCGGGCGAACCGTTTGCCGAGCAGTTTTTAGGCAAGATCTGCCATCACCTGCTGAGCGACAGCCGCGCCAAGGATCGGCTGCAGGCACTGCTGCGCGATACACCGGGGCCGGTGGTGCTCTGGAGTTCGCTCTACACCGATGACTGGGGGCGCCAGGGGGCCCAGCTCTTTGAGCAGGTCTGCCGCTTCTGGCAGGAGCACGAGGCGGTGGCGGGCCATCGCCTGATCCACTGGATCACGATCAATTACCTCAAACCACCGGCCTATCGGCTCAGGCTCGCGGCCCTGCGCTGGCTGCTGCCGGGCTACTGGCGTTATCGGGCCAGCCGCCGTCGCCGCCGCCGGCTGAACGACCGGATTCGCAACGCCCTCAAGGCCATGCACCAAGTGCCGGCCGCAGGCAGCAGGCTGGTGGTGCTGCCAGAGCTCCAGAGCGTGCGCCGCAGCGATGCTGAAACCTGGGTGCGCAGCCAACCGGTGCGGGAGTTCCTGCGTGACCAGGGCCTGCGGCGACTGGAGGATGCGGTGCGCTCCTATTACCGTCGTGCGGCGGCAGAAGGTCTGGAGCACATCCCGATGGAGCAGCTGGGAGCCTTCCTGCAAACCGAGCTGGAACAGGTGGTGAAGCCATGAGCAGCACCTTTGAACTCTTTCACGGCGATGGCCGCCAAAACCCCGAGCTGGCTGCCCAGCTGCCGGCACCGCTCTACACCGCCCTGCGCCATCCGGGTCGCTACCTGGTGGACGACGGCCTGCGGGATGCCTGCAATGTGGCCCTGTTGCTCGGCCAGCCCCTGCTGCTCACCGGCGAACCCGGCACCGGCAAATCGCGCTTTGCCCATGCCCTGGCGTGGGAATTCGGCCTCGGCGAACCGTTGGTTTACGAGGTGAAATCCACCAGCACGGCCCGCAGTCTCTTCTATCACTACGACGCCCTACAGCGCTATCAGGACATCCAAACCGGCCTCCAGGCCAAGGACGTCCCGCCGAGTCAGTACCTGACGATCCAGGCATTGGGCCAGGCGATTCTCAATAGCCATGCGCCCGCAGATCTGCCCGCCGCGCTCGCTGGCTTGGCCCACAGCGGCGCGCCGCAGCGCTCGGTGGTGCTGCTCGATGAGCTGGACAAAGCTCCGCGCGATTTCCCCAATGATGTGCTCAACGAGCTGGAGGATCTCTACTTCCGCATCCCGGAACTGGGGGATTTGCGGCTGCAGGCCCAGCCAGAGCTGCGCCCCTTGATGGTGCTCACCAGTAATTCCGAGCGGGATCTGCCGGATGCCTTCCTGCGGCGCTGCGTTTATTACCACGTTCCCTTTCCGGATCCTGAAAAGCTGGAGGAGATCGTGGCCCTGCAGCTGCGGGAGTTTCCGGCCAGTTCTGCCCTGAGCCGCGATGCGATCGACCTGTTTCTGCGGTTGCGGCAGCCCGTCAGCGGCCTGCGCAAAAAACCGGCCACGGCCGAACTGTTGCTCTGGCTGCTGACCTTGCGGCGCCTGCTGGGCGATAGCGCCGATGCCAACGGCCTGCGCGACTTGGGCCAGAACGGCGCCGTGCAGCGCAGCCTCAGCAGCTTGATCAAGACGGCCGACGACCGCGTCCGGGCCGAGCAGGTGGTGAACCAGTGGCTGAGCGGCTGAGCGGCGACTGGCCCGAGCACCTCGAAGAGCTGCTGGAACGCCTGCGGCAGGACGGTTTCCGCATCGGCGTGCGCGAAACCCTGCGGTTGCATCAGCTGCTAGTGGCCCTGGTGGAGCGGGGTGTGCCGCTGCAGGATCCGCAGCGGCTGGCCAGCCTGCTGGGGCCAGTGCTGTGCCGCTCGGCCAGCGAACAGGAGGCCTTGGCGCGGCATGTGCGCAGTTGGTGGCCCCAATCCTTGCCAGTTGCCATTTCGCCGCTGGAGGAAGCGCTGCAAGCTGTGGAGCAGAGGCGCAGCCGGATGCTGCGTTGGCTGGCGCCTCGCCCGCTCGCCCTAGCCTTGGCGGCGGGTCTGGTGGGGGTGGGGGCAGTGGCCTCGTTAACCGGGACGTTGCAGCGGCCCCAGGCAATCCGACCTCCCGAGCCGGCGCCGGGGGCTCTCACGCCGAATGGTGCCAGCGGTGGCAAGCTGCCGACTCCCAGCCCCAAGCCCGTCACACCCACCGTGCTGCGGCCGGCTCCGCTGGCCGGCGCTGTTCGGCAGACAGGGCTGCTGCTACTGCCAGCCGATTTCGCCCTGCTGCTGCCCTTGGGCTTGCTGTTGTCCCTGGCGGCGGTGCAGGGGGCCGTGCGCCTGTGGTGGTGGCGCCAGGCGCGGCTGGTACTGCAGCGCCTGCCCAGCCGCACCGATCCCCAACTGCATCACCTTGCCTTGAAGGTGATCGAACCCGACCTGCTGGCCTTGCCGGAGCGGCTGCGGATCCGGCGGGCGCTCAACCTTTGGCAGCGACTGCCATCGGGAGACCTCGATGGCAGCGCCACCGTGGAGCAAAGCCTGCGGCAGGGCGGCTGGCTCTGCCCCCAATACGGCCAGCGGCGCCAGCGGCTCAGCTATCTGTTTTTGCTGGATCAGCAGAGCCTGGCCGACCAGCAGACCCGCCAGCTGCGGGCCTGGCTGGAATGGTTGCGGCAGGAAGGGCTGCTGGCGGAGTGGCAGTGCTTCCAGCGGCAGCCCAGCTTCTGCCATGGTCCCGACGGCCTCGGCCCCCAGCGCAGCCTGGCGGAACTGGCGGCGCTGCACCCCGAGGCGGTGGCGCTGGTGGTGGCCGATGGGGAGCGGTTTTTCAGCCCGGTGGATGGCTCGCTCCAGCCCTGGCTGCAGGACCTGGCGGCCTGGCCCCGCCGGGCTGCCCTCACCCCCAGGCCCTGGGCCCAGTGGGGGGCTGCTGAAGCGGAACTGGGCCGCCACCTGCCCGTGCTGCCAGCCTCGGCGGAGGGTCTGCTGGCCTTGGGCCCGATGCTGGAGGACAGCGCCCGGCCAGCCACTGCCACTTACCAGGGCTCGGCCGCGGACTCGGCCGAGCCCCCGGAACCGCCGCTGCTGCGGGGCGGCAGCGACCGCTGGCTGCAGCGCACACCGCCGGCGCCGGCACTGTTGCAGCAATTGCTGGCGCAGCTGCGCACCTACCTCGGTGCCGATGGCTTCAGCTGGCTGGCGGCCTGCGCCGTGTTCCCCGACCTGCACTGGACGATCACCGCCTATCTGGGCCAACGGCTGCGCAATGGCGCTGGCCAGCCGTTGGTCACGGGGTGTCCCTTGCTGCGGCTGGCGCGGCTGCCCTGGTTTCGCCACGGCCTGCTGCCCGACTGGCTGCGGCTGCCGCTGGTGCTGTCGCTGGATCCGGTCCAGCAGAGCGCCGTGCGCGAGGCCCTGGGCCAACTGCTGCTCGGCGCTCTCGAGGGGGGCGATGTGGGCAAGGCCCAGCTGACGGTGGCCAGCGGCTACGGCCGGGTATTGCCGCGTCTGCGCTCGCCGCTGCTGGAACGGTTGCGCCGCCGCAGCGCCCCCACCAGCCCGCTGCGGGATCACCTCTTCCTGCGCTTCCTGCAGGACCGCCCCCTGCTGGCCGCCGATGCGCCGGAGAGCCTGCGGCGGCTGATGCCACCGCCAGCGCAAGCCGGCTGGCCGTGGCGACCATGGCGCAGTCTTGTCCCAGGCCGCGGCCTCGGCAGCCGCGGCCTGGGCCGACGCGGCCTGATGGTTGCGGCGCTGCTGCTGCTGGGCCTGGCGGGCCCCAGCCTGCTGCTGCTGCGGCAGCTGCGGCTGGCCTGGATCGAGGCCCTGCTGCACACCCCCAGCGGCCCAACCAGCGGTGTGAGCAGCGACGCGCCTGCCGGGATCCGCCTGCAGCGGGCGATCACCGCCCTCGGCCTGAGCCGCTCCAGCCTGATGCCCCTGGGGCCTGGCCTCGAGCTGCAGCAAGCGGAGGCGACCCTGGCGGCGGAGCTTTCCCTGCCCGTGCAGCAGCAGGAGAAAGGGGCCCTGCAAGGCCATACAGGCTTGGTGTGGTCCGTTGCCTTCAGCCCCGACGGCCGCCGCATCGTCTCCGGCTCCTGGGATAACACCCTGCGCCTCTGGGATGCCGCCAGCGGCAAGCCGATCGGCCCTCCCCTGCAAGGCCATACAAACTGGGTGAACTCCGTGGCCTTCAGCCCCGACGGCCGCCGCATCGTCTCAGGATCTTCCGACAACACCCTGCGCCTCTGGGATGCCGCCAGCGGCATGCCGATCGGCCCTCCCCTGCAAGGCCATACAAACGGGGTGTACTCCGTGGCCTTCAGCCCCGACGGCCGCCGCATCGTCTCCGGCTCTCGCGACAACAGCCTGCGCCTCTGGGATGCCGCCAGCGGCAAGCCGATCGGCCCTCCCCTGCAAGGCCATACAAACGGGGTGTACTCCGTGGCCTTCAGCCCCGACGGCCGCCGCATCGTCTCCGGCTCTCGCGACGACAGCCTGCGCCTCTGGGATGCCGCCAGCGGCAAGCCGATCGGCCCTCCCCTGCAAGGCCATACAGGCTGGGTGAACTCCGTGGCCTTCAGCCCCGACGGCCGCCGCATCGTCTCCGGCTCCTTCGACAACAGCCTGCGCCTCTGGGATGCCGCCAGCGGCAAGCCGATCGGCCCTCCCCTGCAAGGCCATACATTCGCGGTGTTGTCCGTTGCCTTCAGCCCCGACGGCCGCCGCATCGTCTCCGGCTCAGGCGACAACAGCCTGCGCCTCTGGGATGCCGCCAGCGGCAAGCCGATCGGCCCTCCCCTGCAAGGCCATACAGACGCGGTGATTTCCGTTGCCTTCAGCCCCGACGGCCGCCGCATCGTCTCCGGCTCTGTTGATACCACCCTGCGCCTCTGGGCGGGGCCGGCCTGGCAGGAGTCCCTGCCGCTGGCCTGCCACGAGCTGAGGGATCACCGCCTGCTTACAAGCCTCCCCTGGCTGAACTCGGCGCGGGCGGTCTGCCACCAACTGGTCTGGTCCCAGAACCGGGACCAGCAAGACGCTGTGATCTCCGTGGCCTTCAGCCCCGACGGCCGCCGCATCGTCTCCGGCTCTCTTGATAACAGCCTGCACCTCTGGGATGCCGCCAGCGGCATGCCGATCGGCCCTCCCCTGCAAGGCCATACAAACGGGGTGTACTCCGTGGCCTTCAGCCCCGACGGCCGCCGCATCGTCTCCGGCTCCTGGGATAACACCCTGCGCCTCTGGGATGCCGCCAGCGGCAAGCCGATCGGCCCTCCCCTGCAAGGCCATACAGACTTGGTGTACTCCGTGGCCTTCAGCCCCGACGGCCGCCGCATCGTCTCCGGCTCTCGCGACAACAGCCTGCGCCTCTGGGATGCCGCCAGCGGCATGCCGATCGGCCCTCCCCTGCAAGGCCATACAGACTCGGTGTACTCCGTGGCCTTCAGCCCCGACGGCCGCCGCATCGTCTCAGGATCTTCCGACAACACCCTGCGCCTCTGGGATGCCGCCAGCGGCATGCCGATCGGCCCTCCCCTGCAAGGCCATACAAACGGGGTGTACTCCGTGGCCTTCAGCCCCGACGGCCGCCGCATCGTCTCCGGCTCAGGCGACAACAGCCTGCGCCTCTGGGATGCCGCCAGCGGCAAGCCGATCGGCCCTCCCCTGCAAGGCCATACAGACGCGGTGATTTCCGTTGCCTTCAGCCCCGACGGCCGCCGCATCGTCTCCGGCTCTCGCGACAACAGCCTGCGCCTCTGGGATGCCGCCAGCGGCAAGCCGATCGGCCCTCCCCTGCAAGGCCATACAGACTCGGTGTACTCCGTGGCCTTCAGCCCCGACGGCCGCCGCATCGTCTCCGGCTCTCTTGATAACAGCCTGCGCCTCTGGGATGCCGCCAGCGGCTCGCTGCCCTAGCCCCGCGGGCGGCAGGCCAGAGGTTGGCTGCTCAGGTTGGCGTGATCCCACAGCAAACCGCCTTGGCGGCGACGATCACGGACGCAACCGCAGCATCTGGATCCTTCAGCTTCGCCTGCTTCGCCGCGGCCAGTTCGCTGATGGGCCTCAATCCTCCTCCAGCAGGCAGGCGATCTGGTTGCGGCCATTGCCCTTGGCCAGCTGCAGAGCACGATCGGCCCGGTGCAGCAGGTCGTCGAAACTGCGGTCGGCGGGGGCCAGGGATGACAGGCCACCGCTGATATGCAGGGTCACATCGGAATGGGTGTGCACCCCGGGGAGGTGGGCCGTGGCACTGCGCAGGGCCTCCGCCACCGCCATGGCCTGATCCACGCTGGTGTTGATCAAGAGCAAGCCAAATTCACCATCGCCGAGCCGGCCGGCGTAGTCCTGTTCGCGCTTGAAGCCACGCACCAGATCGGCGAAGTCCATCAGCACCCGATCCCCGGCGCGCTGGCCCCAGCGCTGGTTGATGCGGCGGAAATCGTCGAAGTCGAAGCAGAGCAGGGCCAGGGGCAGATGGTCGGAGCGGGCCCGCAGCCATTCGCGCTCCCCGATCTCCAGGAAGGCGCGGCGAATCGGCAGGCCGGTGATCGGGCAGTGGAGCGTGAGCCGGCGCAGTTCCAGCTCCCGCATCACCAGATCAGCCAGCCACTGCAACTGCTGTTGCTGCGTGGC
>BJHE01000095.1:8830-10470 GCA_014191755.1 Cyanobium sp. | reverse complement strand
GGAAAAGCGCTCAGCTGATCAATGGACAGCATTCGAGATCCAGATTCTTCCAGCAGAGGGCGACGACGTGCTGATCGACACGCGCCAAGCGCTCGATCACTTGGCGGAGATCAAAAGCCGAGAGTTCGCCGTCAACTCTCCACTTCAAGCTTGTGAGGCCCAGGTAGCAGGCTGTGCTGATCGATCCGTTGGTCTTCATGGCGGTTCTGGTTGCCTGTGTTTACTGGTTGCCTGTGTTAATTGGTTGCCTGTGTCAACTGGTTGCATGTGTCAACAGTCTGCTCGGTTATGGGTCCAACGACTGCATCTAAACAGCTGTAATCAGCTGCGGCGGCTGCCACAGAGGCGTTGTGGCAGGTGCCGACCCTACTTTCAATTGCTGGTCAAGTTTACGTTTGCTGGTCCAGAGCTTGAGGACCTCCTCCCGGCTGAGCTCCGGCCGGCGTCTCAAGAGCAGAGCGGGCTGATCCGACAGCAGCGCACCCACCGTCACCTCCAGCTGCTGACTCCAGCAGGTCTTAGTGGCTGGGCCGGAAGTGCAGCACATTGCGACCGTCGCTCAGTCAGGCCACTCGATGCGACAGCCGCGGCCGGTTGCTGGCTCTACCGGAGGGCTATGCGCTGCGGGCCCAGGGCCAGGACGATGCCAAACGCCGCGCCCAGCGCTGCATCACGGCCGTGCAGGAAGCATCACGGCTCGATGCTGGGCGGGGTTGGCTCGCCCAGCGGCGAACCGCAGCAGGCCAAGGATGGAGTCGGATAGAAGGAGATACCCCGCATGCGTGAGGTCTTGTTCCGCCTGGAGGCTGAGCGTCCCGGCCACCTGGAGTCCCAGGCCGAAACCCTGCTCATCCGCATCACCGCGCCGACGCTGGAGGAGCTTCAGCACGAGGCCAGAGCCTTCCAGCGGCGGCTGCGTGCACCGGACAAGCTCACTGCGGGGGGCGGGCCTTCCAGCCCAGCTTGCATTTTTCGCTCAAGAGCCTGAGCGCTTTGTCCCGCCTGAGCTCGAAACGGCGTCACCCCTGCGCCCAAGCTTGCGCTTGGAACCGTGCCTCCGGCAGATCTGGGGGCGGCCTGCGTCCGCTGATCTCCAATTGCGAGCCTCAACGCGATCCGGACAACCGTCCCTTGACTCTCCAGTAACTGGAGTCATCACACTGGAGGGATCCCGCTCTCACTGGCTGCCCATGGCCATCACCACCCTTGATGCCGTCCGCCTCTATCGGATGGATCTGCCGGAACACCCCTGCCCCTGGGGGCTGCGGGCCGTGCGCCTCCTGCAGGAGCGGCACATTCCCTTTGAAGACCATCGCCTCACCAGCAGCGAGGCGGTGGACGCCTTCAAGGCGACCCACGGGGTGACAACCACGCCGCAGGTGTTCGCAGGGCAGGAGCGGATCGGCGGTTACACCGACCTGGCAGCCCGGCTAGGCGTGCGGCCGGAAACTGCAGCCATCTCCTACGCGCCGATGGTGGCGGTGTTCGTCACCGCCGGCCTGATGGCATCGGTGCTGAGTGCCGGGGTCAGCGGCTTCATGGGGATGTCCATATGCCTGCTGGCCATGCTCAAGCTGATGGATTTGGAGGCCTTCGCGGCCAGCTTCCGCAAGTACGACCTGCTCAGCCAGAGCTGGCGA
>BJHE01000095.1:0-8133 GCA_014191755.1 Cyanobium sp. | reverse complement strand
CCCTTGGCGTGAGCGAGAACCGGGTTGGGCAGCTGCAGCACGCAGGCCAGCGCCAGCGCAGCCACCCCCAGGCGTTGATCAGAACGGGAACAGGGCATCGAACTGGTGGTACTCGGGTTTGTTGAGTCCGTCATGGCTGAGCATGCGGCGCAGCTCAAGGATTTCGCGCCGCTGGGCCACGATGATGTCGCGGGCAAGACGCCGGATGGTGGGGTTGGTGCTCTTCCTGAGCGCGTCGTGGGCCATCACCAGCGCACCGCCATGGTGGGCGAGCATCCCTTCGAGAAACCAGGTGACGCGGTTCTCCCGCGTTGGCGTGGAGCCCATCATCTGCATCGCCTGGATGTGAGCGGCGCCCATGCGCTCCAGGCTGTCCATGCTGTTGGGATCACCACCGGTCTTCAAGGCCACGGGGTAGACGGGCGCCTCGGGATACCAGGCTTTGCGCCATTGGCCCATCGCCTTGATCTCCTGGGCCTGGTCGCGCCAGATCGTCTTAGCCAGGGCACCCACGCCCGGCTGGCCGATGTCGAACACGAACGCACTCATCCGCAAGGCGCCCGTGTGGTGCTGCACCATCGCATCGAGCCAGCGCAAGTCGTAGGTGCGCCCGGCTGGACCGACCTCGTGGTTATGGGCGCTGTGATCGACGGCTGCGGCAGCCGGCGATGACGCGGGGGGTGGAGCCCCCATTGGGTGGTGCTGATGGTGGCCGTGGTGGGGATCCAGCTGGGCCAGGGCCGGGACTGGGGCCGCCAGCAGGCCGAACAGCGCCAGAACGGCGGGAGCAGGGCGCATCGAGGTAAACGCAGCCAACGGATCAGCCCTACCATGCACTCTCCCCTCGGTGGAGAGTCAAGTGGTGCTTGCCCCGCCTGTGAAGCCGCCCCTCAAGATCGGCGAGGTGGCCAACCGCTCCGGCCTCAGCGTCAAGACGATCCGCTTCTACTGCGATGAAGGGCTGATCCAGCCGATCAGCCGCAGCGACGGCGGCTACCGCCTCTTCGATGACGGGGTGTTTTCGGAACTGGCCCTGATCCGCACTCTGCGGGCCATGGAGATCCCGCTGCCGGATGTGCGGCAGATCCTCGAGGCTCGGCGCTCGGGCGTCTGCACCTGCAGCGATCTGAAGGCGCGGATCCGCAGCAAGGCCGGTGAAATTGGCGAGAAGATCACAGCGATGCAAAACCTGCAAACTGAGCTGTTTGGCCTGCTCAACAGCTGGGAAGCCTGTGGGGGCCGTACGCCGGCTGCTCCCCCTGCCGTGCTTGTCGCCGCCGACGGCTGAGCTGGCCGTTTGCCACTTGGCTGGGACGGTCTGGGGAAACCCCTGGCGGCTTCAGCGGTTCGCTGTGCCGAACCACTGCTGGTACCAGCGGGCCATCTGCTCGATCTCCTCGCTCTGCACCCGCACCATCGCCGCCTCCAGTTTCCGCAGCTCGGGATGGACGGTGCCCCATTGGGAATGGGACGCCATCATCACCCCCATGCGGTGGTGGGCAATCATCTGCTCGAGAAAGGCCCGATCGAAGTCGGGAGCTGTGCGCAGGGCATCAAGGCTGGTGCCGAAACCAGGCATCCCCATTCCCATTCCCATGCCACCCCTCATGCCCATCCCCAGGCCTGGCCAGGTGGGCACGTAGCTGGTGGCGTACCACTGGCGATACCAGCGGCGCATCTGGGCATTCTCCTGGCTCTGACTGGTGCGAATCCTCTCCGCCAGGGCCCGGATCTCCGGACGCTTGGAGCGCTGCAGGGCCAGGTCCGCCATGGCGATGGCCCCCTCGTGGTGAGGAATCATCATCACGATGAAATGGGCATCGGCGGAACGCTGACCCATCGGCATGCCGCTCAGGCCACTACCAGGGGGCATCGCGGTGGACGGAGCCGCAGTGCTGGATCCAGTGCCCGGGGCGCTGAGGCCGGCCTGAACGGAGCTCGCCAGAACCAGCAAGGCCGCTGCCGCTGGAGCGATGCCTTTCAACGAACGCCCCCTCCCTGCGCCGGAACGATTCAGAAAGCGGGCCATCGGCACCTCCGTTGAGCTGCTGATTCCATGCTGGCCAGATTGGGCGGCAGGAAGCTCCGATGCAGCACAAGGGACACAGGGCCACTGGCAGAAAGCCGCAGGGAAAACGTCGCGCCGTGTCCCGGTGTCGACTCCACGCGGATCACTCCGCCATGGCGTCGGGCAATCGCCTGGGCGATCGCCAATCCCAATCCCGTCCCCCCCTGCTGACGGCTGCGGGAGGCATCGACGCGATGGAACCGCTCAAAGATCCGCCGCTGGGCCTCCGCGGGGATGCCAGGCCCGTTGTCCTGCACAGACCAGTGGATCTCCCGGCCGCGCCGCTGCAGGCCCACCCGCACCATGCCGCCAGCCGGGCTGTGCTGCAGGGCATTGCTGAGCAGGTTGATCAGCAGGCGGCTCAGCTCCGATTCCACCCCCAGAACAGTGGCATCGCTGACGTTGATCGCCGCTTCCAGGGTCACCGTCACCGCGGCAGCCGCTTCGCTGAAGTCCTCCAGCACATCCGTGCAGATGTCCGCGAGGTTGCACCGCTGCAGGTGGCTCCGATGGGCGGGGTGCTCCAGGCTGGCCAGCAGCAGCAGATCGACGATCAGCTGTTGCAGCCGCCGGCCCTGGTTGAGCATCCGATCCAGACCGGTCGCCGAGGGGGCTTCTGCCTTGGGAGGCGCTGGGGTGCGTACCCCCGCCTGGAAAGGAGTGATCGAACGGCTCAGGCCGCTGCGTTCGGCTTCCAGCAAGGCCAGCAGATTGGCCAGAGGGGTGCGCAGCTCATGGGCGACATCGGCGCTGAACTGCTCCTGCCGGCGGTAAGCCTCCAGCAGGGGCGCCATCGCCAGCCCCGCCAGCCACCAGCTGGCCAGGGCCATGCCTGCCATCGCCAGAGCGAACACGCCGTGGCCCAGCCACCAAAGCCGGCTGGCCTCAGAATCGAGGGGTGCCAGGCTGCGGCTGATCTGCAGGGTGCCCCAGTCCTGCTCACCGCTGCCATGGGCCCGGTGCAGATGGATTGCGTAGCTCAACAACCGCTCATCCCCAGGTAAGCGCTGCTCGTGCCACGCCGGCTCCGGCCGGGTAGGCCCCTGGGCGCCAGGCGAGGCGGCCAGCAGCTGGCCGCGGGCATCGAAAATCCGCAGCTGGAAACGGGCCGGATCGGCGGCGCTGATGGCATGGCGCTCGATCAGAGCATTGGGCACTGGGCAAGGCTGACCCACCAGACACAGGCCCGGCAGCACCGCAGCCAATGACGCTGAAGGCACGGCCACTGACGGCAGGCTGGGCTTGAGGCTGTCGTGCAGGGTGCCGGCAACGGTCTGCAGTTCGCGGCGCAGGGCGGCTTCCCGCTCCTGCAGCAGCAGGCGCGCCATGGCGAAACCGGCGCCATACAGAATCGCGCCCATCACCAGCAGCGAGAGGGCAGCCAGTCGCAGCCGAGCACGCCACAGCAGTGCCGGAGCCGGTGAGCGGTTGGCGCTCATGGCTCTCCAGGCAGCCGGGCCAGGAAGCGATAGCCGCGGCTCGGCACCGTTTCGATCGGGGAAGGCAGGCCATGGGCCGCCAGTTTGCGCCGCAGCAGCCGGATCTGGGCCGCCACCACATTGCTCACCGGATCCTGATGCAGATCCCAGAGCTGGTTGCGCAGCTGGGAACCGGGGATGATTCGCTCAGGATTCTCCAGGAAGTAGGTCATCAACTGCTGCTCCTTCCCCGCCAGCGGGATCGCCACGACGCCAGTCGGTGTGGTGATCTCCAGCAGCCCGCTTTGGGAATCGAACCGATAGGCACCCACCTCCAGCACGGGCTCGCAATAGCTGGGCTGCCGGCGCTGTAGCGCCCGAACCCGGGCCAGCAACTCCTCCATCGCGAAGGGCTTGCTCAGATAGTCATCGGCGCCGGCATCGAGACCCTCGACCCGATCGGCTGTCTCGGCGCGGGCGGTGAGCAGCAGCAGCGGTAGCTGAAGGCCGTCTGTACGGGCCCGGCGGCAGAGCTCAGGGCCGCTCAGTCCCGGCAGCATCCAGTCCACGATCGCCAGCTCATAGCGGGCCAGCGCGCCGCAGAGCAGCATCCAACCGTGCAGTCCATCGGCGCAATGGTCCACCACGTGGCCCTGGCGCTGCAGCACGGTCAGCACGGCGCCGGCCAGTTCCTGCTCGTCTTCCACCAGCAGGATCCGCAGCGGCATCAGGTGGAAGCTGAGACCGCCGGATGCTAGTGGGCGCAGGCGATTTCACCTGTTTTTCATCGCAACTCCGTCATCCTTTGCGGGTTCTTGTCCTGCCCCTGCGGCAGCAGCATCATGCGCGCTCTTCTTCTGGCCGGCGGCCTCAGCCTCGGAAGCCTGGCCCTCGGTGGGTTCAGCCCGGCCATGGCCCACGTGGGCCATGGCGATGAGTTTCAGCAGCAGGGGAACGTGCGCCAGGTGAAGGCCAGCGCCGAGATCGATTCCATGCTGGGGATCACCACCGCTCCTGCCACGGAAACCGGAGGCGTGGTCTCCATTCCGGTCGCTGCGGTGGTGGATGCGGATGGCAAGCCCCTGGCCTTCGTGAAAAGCGGCACCACCTACGACCCGGTGTTCCTCCAGACCGGCGCCAGCCAAGGCGATCAGATCGCCATCACCGACGGCAGCATCTCGCCTGGAGACGACGTGGTGACCCAGGGGGCCCTCTCGCTCTACGCCGAATCGAAGAAGAGCCAGAGCGCCGTTGCAGCCAGTGAAGCTGCTCCCGCCGCTGCCGCCCCCACCGCTGCCGCTGACGCCGCTGCATCTCAAGCCACGCCAGCGGCGGCCGCAGGCCTCAACCCCCTGGTGATCGGGGCCGGTGCTGCGGTGCTCATGGTTGGCGCTGGGGTCGTGGTCTCCCGGCTGGGCAAGAAGAACTGACCTCAGAACCGTTCGCGCTCTCCCGCCTCCCAACCCATTCCCATGCTGGAACGCCTGCTCAACCAGACGCTGCGCACATCCATCGCCAGGCGCTGGCTGGTGGTTGTGGCCGCCGTGCTGATCACCCTCTGGGGCCTGTCGATCCTCAGCCGGATGCCCCTGGATGTGTTCCCCCAGTTCGCCCCTCCCCAGGTGGATGTGCAGACCACCGCCGATGGTCTGGCACCGGAAGAGGTGGAACAGCGCATCACTGTGCCGATCGAATCGGCCGTTAATGGCCTACCGGGAGTGGAAACGGTGCGCTCCTCCTCAAAAGTGGGGCTCTCGATGGTGCAGGTGGTCTTTGATCAGAACGCCGACATCAACAGGGCGCGGCAATCGGTGGCGGAACGCCTGCAGCAGATCGAGGCGGAGCTGCCCGCCAATGCCAGCGCCCCGGCCATCTCACCCCTCGTGTCCCCCCTGGGCACGATCCTGCAGTACGCCTTCACCTTGAAGGGCGGCGGCCCCACCACGCCGATGCAGTTGCGCCGGATCGTGGCCACCACGTTCAACAACCAGATCCTGGAAGTTCCCGGTGTTTCCCAGGTGACCCTCTACGGCGGTGAGGAGGCCCAGCAGCAGATCCAGATCGATCCCCAGCGCCTTCAAGCCCGCCAAGTGTCATTGCAGGCCGTGGCCGAGGCGGCAACGGCCGCCAGTGCCAATGCCCCGGGCGGCTTTCTGATCGCCGGCGGGCAGGAGAAGCTGATCCGCGCCAGCGGCCAGGCGAGCAGCAGTGAGGATCTTGCGGATTCCGTGGTGACCAACAGCCAAGGCCAGGCGCTGCGCCTCGGTGATGTCGCCGTGGTGCGGCTGGCCAGCGCCCTGAAGCGCGGCGATGGCAGCTTCAACGGCAAGCCGGCGGTGGTGCTGATGATCAACAAACAGCCCGACATCGACACGCCAAGGGTGACCCGCGAGGTGGAGGCGCGGATCGCCGCCCTCAGCAAGACTCTGCCGGCTGATATTGAGGTAACGCGCACTTTCCGGCAGGCCAATTTCATTGACACGGCGATCAAGAACGTCAGTGCTTCCCTGCTCGAAGGGATCCTGATCGTGTCCGTGGTGATGGTGCTGTTTCTGATGAACTGGCGCACCGCCGTGATCACCCTCAGCGCCATCCCCCTGTCGCTGGTGATCGGCCTGATGCTGATGCGCGCCTTCGGGCTGGAGATCAACACCATGACCCTCGGTGGTCTGGTGGTGGCGATCGGCTCGGTGGTCGACGACGCCATTGTCGACATGGAGAACTGCTACTCCGGGCTGCGCCGCAACCAGGTGGCCGCCCAGCCCAGGAATCCCCTGCAGGTGGTGTTCGAAACCTCCGTGGAGGTACGCCAGCCGGTGCTCCTGTCCTCCGTGATCATCGTGGTGGTGTTCGCCCCGATCTTCAGCCTCTCGGGGGTGGAAGGGCGGATCTTTGCGCCCATGGGCCTTGCCTACCTGTTCTCGATCGCGGCCTCCAGCCTGGTGGCGCTCACGCTCACGCCAGCGCTCTGCGCCATCCTGCTGGCCAACACACGCCTGCCAGCCGAGAACACCTGGGTGGCCTCTTGGGCCGAGCGGGCCTACAGGCCCTTGCTGGAATTCTCGCTGCTGTCGCCCAAGCGGGTGCTGGCCGCAGCTCTGGCATTCGTTGTGGTGGCCTGCGCCATCTTGCCGAGCCTCGGGCGGGTGTTCCTGCCGGAGTTCCGCGAGAAATCCCTGGTGAACTCGATGGTGCTCTATCCCGGAGTGTCGCTGGAGATGACCAACCGCGCCGGCCTGGCCCTCTCCAAGACCCTCAAGGCCAGCCCTCTGTTTGAGTGGGTGCAGGTGCGAACCGGCCGGGCCCCTGGTGATGCTGATGGGGCAGGCGTCAACCTGGCCCATGTGGATGTGGAATTGAGCGATGCGGCGATGAACAATCGCCCTGCCGCGATCGCCGAACTCCGCAACGCCTTCCTGAAGCTGCCCGGGGTGGCTCCGAACATCGGCGGTTTCATCTCCCACCGCATGGATGAGGTGCTTTCGGGGGTCCGCAGTGCGATCGCCATCAAGATCTACGGCCCCGATCTGGTGGAGCTGCGCCGGATCGGCGAGCAGGTGCGCGAGGCGATCGAGCCGATCCCGGGGGTGGTGGATCTGCAGCTCGAACCCCAGTTGCCGATCCAGCAGGTGCAGATCGCCTTCGATCGCCAGGCCGCCACTGCCAACGGGCTCACGATGCAGCAGCTCGCCGATGCGGTGGAGATCGCCCTCAATGGCAAGACGGTGGGTCAGGTGGTGAGCAACGGCACCGATCGCACCGATGTGGTGGTGATGCTCCCCGAAGACTCCCGTAACAGCCTCGATGCGCTACGTGCCATACCGATCGCCACCCCCGCCGGCACCATGCTGCCGCTGGGAAGCCTGGCCCGCATCGACTACGGCCTGGGCGCCAATGTGGTGAACCGGGAAGACGTGTCGCGCTTGATCGTGGTGTCCACCAACGTCAGCGGCCGGCCGCTGGGCACGGTTGTCGCCGACATTCAGAACACCATCAACAGCAAGATCACACTGCCGAGCGGCTATCTGATCCGCTACGGCGGCCAGTTTGAGTCGGAGGAGCGGGCCAGCACCAACCTGCTGCTCTACAGCCTGTTGGCCATGGTGGTGATCGCCGTGTTGATGTTCGTGGCCGTGAAATCACTACCGGCCACGCTCGCGATCCTGATCAACCTGCCGCTGGCCCTTGTCGGGGGTCTGGTGGCCATCCTGCTCACCGGCGGCGTTCTCTCGGTGGCCTCCCTGATCGGCTTCATCACCCTGTTCGGGGTGGCGGTCCGCAATGGCCTGCTGCTGGTGGATAACTACAACCGCCGCCATGCGGAAGGCATGGAGCTCAAGGAGGTGATCCGCGCCGGCAGTGTGCAGCGCCTCAATGCGATCCTGATGACAGCCCTCACCTCTGCCCTCGGCACGCTGCCCCTGGCTTTGGCCTTCGGGGCCGGAAACGAGATCCTGCAGCCGCTGGCGATCGTGGTGCTGGGCGGTCTGATCACCTCCACCCTGCTGACCCTGTTGGTTCTCCCTGCGCTCTACGCCCGTTTCGGTCGCTGGTTGCTGCCCAGGGCCACCGCTGAGGCATGAACACAGCACGCCAAGGGCAGTTCGCCGGCCTCGGTGCTGCGGTGCTGTTCGGTTGCAGCGCGCC
>BJHE01000094.1 GCA_014191755.1 Cyanobium sp. | reverse complement strand
TGGTTCGCGGCATCGACGAACTGCTTGATGAGTTACAAATAAGCGTGACCCATCACGCTGGACCTCCACGGCGCCCGTGGCGTTCCAGGGGGCTGTGCCGACGTTGTTGGGCGAGGTGAGCAACGATTAACAGGATTTACAGTTCCATTCAGCTGATCATCCTTGGATTCGAATCGATGGCCAGGATTGGTCAGTCAGAGATCAGCAAGTCACCCCCCCGCATACAACCCCGACCCCACGATCAGCACCTCGCCTCCCGGAGACACCACCCGGCGGAGATAGGTGGTTTTGCGCTCCGGCAGTTTTGAAGCTGAAGGGCGCGGCCAGTTGTAGGTGGTCCAGGTGGATCCATCCCTGTGAACCGCCTTGAGAGAAGCGGCAGCAATGGCGCGTTCGGCGGGATCAGGCCAGCTGAGCAGGCTGCGGCCCTCCAGGGCCGGGAAGGCGGGGTTGAGCAGCAGGGTGCCGTTGCGATCGAGCACGAACACGTAGGTGTCCTGATAGAAGAAGGGTCCGAGCGGATCGCGCAGCGCCTCGAAGGCCGCTCGACCCTCCCGTTGCAGCAGCGCCGCGGCGCTCTCCACCGCATCCACCACGAAGGCCTTCACCATCGGCGGTTCATACAGGCCCGAGAGCACCAGGTAGGTGCGGCCCGAAGGCGCCGTGACCCGCTCCACGTAAGTGGCCTTCCACACCGGCCGGCGGTCACCGGCGATCGGACGGCGCCACTGGTAATGCACCCAGCCCCTGCCGCTCGGGGATTCGGCCACGGCCAGGATCTGGCGGCCGAAGGGCTTGCCGCCCAGATCCTGAAATTCGCGATAGTTCAGCCCCTCGCCACGCAGGTCGGGGGGATACACCACGCTCCTGCCATCGCTGCCGAGCACCACGATGTAGGACTCACCCTGGAACCAGGGGGCGCCCCGCCGCCGGAAGGTCGCAAAGGCCTCCTCTCCCCGCGTGCGCACCTCGGCGGCTGCCGCCTCCACACGGCTCACCAACGCCTGCACCTGGGTATCGGCAGCGAAAGCATCGCCAGCGCCAGCGGCCGTGTCAGGAGCCGCGGGATTGGGGGCTGCGGGGGCTTGAGCAGGGGCCTGGGCGAGAACGGCAGAGGCGGGCCAAAGAGCGGTTGGCTGTCCTGGCCCCGAAGCCGCAGCCAATGCCAAGCGAGGGCCCTGCAAGCCCCGCTGAGACGCCGTGGAAGAAGCGAAGGCTGTCCGCTGCCCGGGGCTGCCGAGCATCAGAAGGGCAAAGATTCCAGCGGCTACGTGTATCGATACCCTCCAGCCCGGCGCCAGCAGCTCCTGCTGGGCTTGCCCCGACTGCCGCCCAGCACGGTTCGATTCCCCCATCCCGCGGCCATCCCGGCATTCGCTCCGCAGAATGCCACGCTCCCGCCAAACCGCCACCGGCCGCCCCCAGCCCGTTCCGCTCCAAAGTCAGCTCCGGAGCGTCGCGGGGCTTAGAGCAGATTCGCCGCCAGCTCCGCCAGCTCGGAGCGCTCGCCCCGCAGCAGGCTCACGTGGCCAGCCAGCGGTTGGCCCTTGAAGCGCTCCACCAGCCAGGTGAGTCCGTTGCTCTCGGCATCCACATAAGGATTATCGATCTGATAAGGATCACCTGTGAACACGATTTTTGTGCCCTCGCCCACCCGGGTCACGATGGTCTTCACCTCATGGGGCGTGAGGTTCTGCGATTCATCCACCACCATGAACTGCCGCGGAATCGAGCGACCTCTGATGTAGCTGATCGCCTCCACCTCCAACAGACCCATGCCCTTGAGATCGGCCCAGCTGTTACGAGGCCCCCGCTGGCCGCCGCGTCCCCCCTGGTGGCCGCCGCCCTCCTCGCCGCCGAGCAGAAAATCGAGGTTGTCGATGATCGGCTGCATCCAGGGGGCCATTTTCTCCTCGAGATCTCCAGGCAGAAAGCCCATCTCCTTGCCCAGAGAAATCACCGGCCGGGTCACCAGCAGCCGTTCGTAGAGGCGTTCATCAGCCACCTGGTGCAGGCCGGCCGCCAGGGCGAGCAGGGTCTTGCCGGTGCCCGCCTTGCCCACCAGGGTGACCAGGGGCACAGAGGCATCCAGCAGAAGATCGAGAGCAAAGGTCTGCTCCCGGTTGCGGGGCTGGATCCGACCCAGTCGCACCTTCGGAGCCCGCTGGAGAGGTAACAAAACGGCCTGACTGGCCTGGAAACGGGACAACAGGGTGTGATTGGGCTGGGCCCGATCCACCAGGGTCACCCCTTCGTTGGCCTGCAGCAGAGGCCGGCTGCCATCAGCTGCTGGGGGGAGCTCATCGAGGGGCAGGCCTCCGGTCTTGACCCGGTCCATCTGGTCGGCACTCACCCAGAGCTCGCAGACTCCGGAGTAGAGGTCGGCGATGTCCACCTTGTCGGTGGTGTAGTCCTGGGCGATCAGGCCCACCGCATCGGCCTTGATCCGCAGGTTGGTGTCCTTGGTGACGAGCACCACCGGCGGCCGGGTGCCCACCACCTGCTCAAGCCGCTGCTCTAGTGCCACCGCCAGGATGTTGTTATCGCCATTGCCGCCCCGCAGCTCAGGCGGCAGCTGGGCCAAGGTCTCATTGCGGCAGAACACCACCTTGAGGGTGCCGCCACTGACTGCATCCCCGCCACTGGCATCCATCGTCACCCCATCGGCCAGGTTGCCCTTCTCACGCAGCTCATCCAGCAGCCGCGACACCAGGCGAGCATTGCGGCCCTTCTCCGAGGGATCCCGCTTGAAGCGGTCGATCTCCTCCACCACCTCGATCGGCACCACCACGTTGTTGTCCTCGAAGCGGGTCAGCGCCGAGGGGTCATGCAGCAAAACGTTGGTGTCGAGAACGAAGGTCTTGCGCATGCCAGTGGCCAGGCCGGATCGGCGGACTCGAACCTAGGGCCACCCCCCCATCTACGCTCCGCCCGTTCTTACCCCGACGGGTGATCGGCTTGCCGCTCCTCTCCACATTCCTGGTTCTGCTCCTCCTCTTCGGCCTCAGCCTGCTTTGGCTGGAGCTGCGTCATCGGCTGCGGCCCGCCTCGCCCCTGCGCCTACGGCCCGGCAACTTCGATGTGCGCCGCAGCGGCGAATCCGTGGAGGTGAGCGGCCAGATCACGATCGACAACCCTCATGGCCACATGGAGGTGTTCGTGCCGGAGATCGCGGTGGAGCCGGTACTTCTCGGCAAGGGAAGCCTGGTCGAGGTGAAGCGCAGCGTGTCGATCACGCCGCTCCATCCCGATGAGGAGGCCAGAGCCGACGGCTACTGGTTCGCTTACATCGTGAAGGGCCATAAGCGCACCGCCGCCCGCATCGATCTGCGCTTCACCGCACCCCCCGGGGTGAACGTGGCCGAGCTGCTCGACACCCTCTGGCTCGACATCCGCTGGATCAACTACGGCCCCTTCGGTCGCCTCGTGCGACGCGACGGCATTCTGGTGGCGTTGCAGCGGCCGCAGCCGATCCTGCCTGAGCAGGCGATTTGGCGCGCCGGCGAGGGCTGCCGGGTGCTTCCCCTGCGCACCCATCTGCTCGGGGTTCTGGATAACCCCAAGGAGGTGCTGGAGCGCTACGCCGGCGCACTGATCCAACCCGGGGATGTGCTCACGATTGGTGAGACCCCCCTGGCGGTGATCCAGGGCCGCTACAACCATCCCGCCAACGTCGAGCCCTCCCTGCTGGCCCGTCAGCTTTGCCGCGTGTTCCACCCCACCAGCAGCCTGGCCACCGCCTGCGGTCTCCAGTCGCTGATCGATGTGGTGGGCCCCGCCCAGGTGCTCTGCGCCTGGCTGGTGGGCACAGCCCTCAAGGCCGTGGGCAGCAAGGGCTGGTTCTACCGGCTCGCCGGCGATCAGGCCCGTTTAATTGATGACGTGACCGGCACGACCCCTCCCTATGACCAAACGATCGTGCTGGGGCCCCAGGACCCCCAGGCCTTCTGCGAGGCGATGGCCCGCAGCCTCGGGGTGGGGGTTGCCGTGGTGGATGTGAACGACCTGGGCCGGGTGAAGGTGTTGGCCTCCAACAGCGGCTGCGATGAGGCCCTGCTCCACCGCGCCCTGCGGCCCAACCCGGCCGGCAACGCCAATGAACGCACCCCCCTGGTGCTGGTGCGGCCGGCTTAGCCCGGGGCCAGCCCGCTAAAGTGACAACGGAATCCTTAGCCCCGCACCACGTCCGGAACCTGCCGTGTTTCCTCCCGTCAGGACCGACCCCCCCGCTGTGAGGCTCGACCCGCGATCCTCCGAGCCTGCCTGCATCGTGGAGCGGCTCCAGGGATGGCACCTGCCCCATCTGGACGATCCGGCCTTCCTGCCCCTGCACCCCCTCCTGCAGCGCAACCTGCTGCTTTCGGTGCCCCGGGGCCTGGCCTCGGCCCTGGGGCGCCGTCAGTCGATGGGCTCCCTGGTGCTCGTCGCCCGGGCAAAGGGGTCCGGCAGCAAGCCCACCATCCTGGGTCTGATCGTGGCCCGGCCCCTCAATCGTCGCGGCAGCTGTTGGGAAGTGCAGCATCTCCGCTTAGCCCTGGCCGCCGCCGAGCTCCCCTCCAGTCCAGCCCGGGGCCACACCGCATCATTCCTGCTGCGGGAGGCGATCCAGCAGGCCCCTGGCGCTGTGAGCTGGATCGCCTCCGCCTCCAGCCTCGATCACACCCGACTGGCCCTGCTCCGGGAAAACGGCTTCCAGCCCCAGCGCACCGAGCGGCTCTGGCGCTGGTCGATCGGCGACGCTGCGGACCTGGCCTCCCTGCCAGCCCCCCTGCAACTGCGGCCGCTGCATCGGCGCAACGCTCCCCTCCTCTGGCATCTGGAGCAGGCCACCTGCCCGGCACCGCTGCGCCAGGTGCTCGACCGCCGCATCGACGACCTACTGGAGCGCAGCGGTGGCCACGGCTGGCTGCTGATCGATCCCGACCGCAACGAAGCCGTGGCGGGGGCCCGCTGGATCGCCGATCACCCGAGCGGTGGTCACCAGGTCGAGCTGAGC
The DNA here is from genome assembly GCA_014191755.1 of Cyanobium sp. Lineage (GTDB taxonomy): Bacteria > Cyanobacteriota > Cyanobacteriia > PCC-6307 > Cyanobiaceae > Cyanobium. The sequence continues at coordinate 5,621 of BJHE01000094.1, read as the reverse complement.
GTGCATCCCGGCTGGAACCACCTGCTGGGTTCAGCCACCGAAGTGCTGCTCCGCCGTCTCGCCCCGAAGGGCGACCAGCTCTGGCTGCTCAGCGACACCGACGATGGGGCCCGCCAGCAATGGCTGGCGCAGCTGGGGGCTGAGGAACACGGCGACGTGGTGCTGATGGCCCGCAGCCTCTGGCGCCGACAGGACGCCCCGGCGGTGCGGGGGGCGGCCCAGCGCATCAGTGCGGTACTCGAGCAGCTCCAACCCCGCCTTCAACCCCGCCGCCGCAGCGTTCCCACCCCCTTGGTCAGGCCCTGAGTGGCTCGGCCCCGGCCGCGATCGGCCCTGGCCCTCGATGTGGGACGTCGGAGGATCGGCCTGGCCGGCTGCGATCCACTCGGCATCACCGTGACCCCCCTGCAGGCCCTAGCCCGCGGCGATCTGCCTTCCGATCTCGCCCGGCTCCTGCCGCTGGTGCTGGAGCGAAGGGTGGAAGTGCTGGTGGTGGGCCTGCCGCTGGACGCCGACCAGCAGCCGACCCGGCAGGCCCTGCATTGCCGCCGTTACGGCATCAAGCTGCAGGGGGCCCTGAGGGATGCCGGTCACCCATTGCCGCTGGCCTGGGTGGATGAACATGCCAGCAGCTGGGTGGCCGCCGAGGCATACGGCCTTCACGGCGACCGCAGCGGGCGGCTCGACAGCGCAGCCGCTGCCCTCCTGCTGGAACAATGGCTGCGGGATGGACCCGAGCCCTAAACCCGACCATCCTGATCCCAACGCCCTCCCCCACCCGCCATGCCACCCGAGTCCCCTTCGATGACGGGTTCAGGAGACGTGCCCACCCTGCTCGTCCATGACGGAAACGGTCGTCAGCTGCTGTGCTACCTCGAGCAGCTGATCCCGCTCGATGGCCACGATTACGGCCTGTTCACGCCGGTGGACACCCCGGTGTGCCTGTTCCGGCTCCACGGCGATGAGGATCCCGAATTGATCGAAACCCTCGATGCCACCGAGCCGATCCTCTCGGTGGCCGATGTGGTGCTCCAGGAGCACGACCTCACCCTCATCCGTTCCGCCGTGACCCTCACCGTGAACGGCGAGCTTGACGAACCGGATCCGGATGAGCTCGACGACGACGACGAGGCCGATGATGAGAGTGAGACCTATGAACTCCTGGTGAGTTTTTTGGTCGATGAGGTGGAATACGGCCTTTACATTCCCCTCGATCCCTTCTTTGTGGTCGCGCGCATCAATGGCTCTGAAGCCAGGTTGGTGGAAGGGGAGGAATTCGAGCGCATCCAGCCCCGGATCGAGGCTGAGATCGAGGATCGGGAGCCGGAAGACTGATGCTGGCCTCTCTGCTCAGCCCGGACTGGACCGCCGGCACCACCCTGGCCCACCTGCCCCTCCAGCAGCTGCTTGAGCGGCCGCAGGGACCGATCAGGGCCCTGGTGCTGGATGTGGATCGCACTCTGTTGCCCCGCCGCAGCGCCACCCTGCCGCCGAGCGTCGAACAGTGGCTGCGCCATGCCCAGTCGCTCATGCCGCTTCACTTGCTGAGCAACAATCCCTCCCGACGCCGGATCGGCTCGGTGGCCGCCCAGCTGGGCCTGCCCTTCACCACCTCGGCGGGCAAGCCGCGCCGCGCCGCCCTGCGGCGCGTGGTGGCGGAACTGGGCCTGGAACCCGATCAGATCGCCCTGGTAGGCGACCGCCTCTTTACCGATGTGCTCGCCGGCAACCGCCTCGGGCTGTTCACGGTGCTGGTGCGGCCGATCGGCCCGAATGGGGATCCCTGCCCCCATGACCAGGTGCAGAGCCTGGAGATCCGCATGTCCCGCTGGTTGGGAGCCCTGGTCGAAGGATGACCGTAGGCAGCGGCTCGGAAGGCCTGTCTCAGGCCGGCAGCGGCCTGCGGCGGGTGATCAAGGTGGGCACCAGTCTGCTGCGCGGCCAACCCGGCCGCTCCACCACCGCGGTGATCACCGACCTGGCGACCAGCCTGGCCCGGGCTCGCCAGCGCGGTGACTCCGTCGCCCTCGTGACCAGCGGTGCCGTTGGACTCGGCTGCACGGCCTTGGGCATGGAGCGGCGACCCAGCGAGGTGGTGGCTTTGCAGGCCTCCGCCGCCGTGGGCCAGGGGCGCCTGATGGCTCTTTACCAGGACGCTTTCGCCATCCGCGGTCTGGCCGTGGCCCAGGTGCTGCTCACCCGTGGCGACCTGGTCTCCCGCCGCCGCTACCAGAACGCCTGCCGCACCCTCGAACAACTGCTGGCCTGGGGCGTGGTGCCGATCGTGAACGAGAACGACACCCTCGCCACCGACGAGTTGCGTTTCGGCGACAACGACACCCTCTCCGCCCTGGTGGCCGTGGCGATCGGCGCCCAGGAGCTGGTGCTGCTCACCGATATCGATCGCCTGTATTCGGGTGATCCCCGCCACGACCCCGAGGCCCGTCCGATCGACGAGGTGCGCGATCTCGCCGAACTGGAGCAGGTCGGGCGTGGCGCGGGCGGCGGCGGCAGCTGGGGCACCGGCGGAATGGGTACCAAGATCACCGCAGCCCGGATCGCCACCACCAGCGGCGTGCGGGTGCGTCTGGCCGATGGCCGGGATCCTGCGGTGCTGGAGGCCCTGCTGGCTGGTGAGCGGGTCGGCACCCTGTTCCATTCCAGCACCTCCCCGCTCGGGAACCGCAAGGGCTGGCTGGCCCATGCGGTGCTGCCCCAGGGAACCCTCCAGGTGGATGACGGCGCCGCCCAGGCCCTGATCCACCGCGGTGCCTCCCTGCTGGCGGTGGGCATCCGGGCCGTGGAGGGCCGGTTCGAGCGGCATCAGCCCGTGCGGGTGCTGGGCGGTGATGGCCGCGAGATCGGACGCGGCCTGGTGACCCTTGGCAGCGAGGAGCTTGAGGGGATCCTGGGCCTCGACCGAGCCGCGATCCATCGCAAGCTTGGCGAGGCCGGCGACACCGTGATCCACCGCGACCACTTTGTGCTCACCCCGGCGGCACCCGACCCACCCCCCCCCTAACGAGGGCCGACCCCACCTCCCCCTGACAACGCTTGCCCCCCATCGGGCAGGTCGGACCAGGGCGAACCCCATGGGCCCTACGATCCGCCCACCGGCCCCCGGCCCATGCGCTTCAGCAGCCTGCTCAGCCACCTCAGCGCGGTGGACGCGGCATCCCCCCGCCATCTGGGCTCCGATCCGGAGATCCACGGTGCCCAGGCGATCGACCTTGCCGGCGAGGGCCAGCTCTGCTTCCTGGAGAGCGGCAGCGGCCTCACCGCCGCCCTGGCCGAAACGGGGGGATCCGCCGTGCTCCTCCCCTGCGACGAACCTTTGCAGCAACAGGCCACGGAGCGGGGCCTGGCCTGGGTGGCCCTGAAGGATCCCCGGCTTGCCTTCGCCGAAGCCCTCGACGCTCTCCATCCCCGCGTCCGTCCGCAACCCGGCATCCATCCCACCGCGGTGATCGATCCCTCCGCCCGGATCGGCGCCGGCGTGCATGTGGGTGCTCACGCCGTGGTGGGTGCCGCCGCCGTGATCGGCGACGGCTGCATCCTCCATCCGGGGGTCGTGCTCTATCACGACGTGCAACTCGCCGAGGGCTGTGAGGTGCATGCCCAGGCTGTGCTCCAACCGGGCAGCCGGTTGGGCCGGGGCTGTGTGGTGCATTCCGGTGCGGTGATCGGATCGGAGGGCTTCGGTTTCGTGCCCACCTCCAGCGGTTGGCGCAAGATGCCCCAGACCGGCCAGGTGGTGTTGGAGGACGGCGTCGAGGTGGGTTGCGGCTCCACGATCGATCGCCCTTCGGTGGGGGAAACACGCATCGGCGCCGACACCAAGATCGACAACCTGGTGCACATCGGCCACGGTGTCACCACCGGGCGCGGCTGTGCCCTGGCCGCCCAGGTGGGCATCGCCGGTGGTGCCCGCCTCGGCAACGGCGTGATCCTGGCCGGCCAGGTGGGCGTGGCGAACCGGGCCACGATCGGCGACCGGGCGATCGCCTCCTCTAAATCAGGCATCCACGGCGAAGTCGCCGCCGGCGAGGTGGTGAGCGGCTACCCCGCCATCCCCAACCGGCTGTGGTTGCGCTGCTCCGCCGCCTTCAACAAGCTGCCGGAGATGGCGCGCACCCTGCGCAAGCTGCAGGCCGCTCAGGACTGATTTAGCCGGGGCCGCCTCTGCAGAACCACCGTCACCACCTCCCCACCACCTCCCCACCACCTCCCCACTGTCAATCGATACCGCCCTCGGCGCCACTCCTTCCAGCCATCACAGCTCCCTGCGCTGGCCAGAGTTCCTACGGCGATTCAGCCCACCGCTTCTGTCCCTGGCGCCCAGGACAGTGCGCCACCGGCTGCGCCCTAGCCTCGCGCTCTCCACCCGAACCCTGCCGGAGCGCCGCCTGTCATGACCAGCCACCGGATCACCCTGCTCGCCGGCGACGGCATCGGTCCGGAGATCACGGCAGTGGCCAGAGAGCTGCTGGATGCGGTGAGCGTCCGCCATGGTTTTGAACTCCGCTACGACGAGCAGCCGATCGGGGGTGCCGCCATCGATGCCACCGGCGAACCTCTTCCCCCAAGCACCCTGGAGGCTTGCCGGGAGGCCGATGCGGTGCTGCTCGCCGCCATCGGCAGCCCGCAATACGACAGCCTGCCCCGCGACAAACGGCCCGAATCGGGGCTGCTGGGCCTGAGAGCTGGCCTGGGTCTGTTTGCCAATCTGCGGCCTGTGAAGATCATCCCTGCCCTTGCCGGCGCCAGCAGCCTCAAACCCGAGGTGATTGAGGGGGTGGATCTACTTGTGGTGCGCGAGCTCACCGGCGGCGTGTACTTCGGAACCCCCAAGGGCCGGGTGGAGGCCGATGGTCACGTGCGGGCGTTCAACACGATGGCCTACAGCGACTTCGAGATCGATCGCATCGCCCGGGTGGGCTTCGATCTGGCCCTCCAGCGCGGCGGCAGGCTCTGCTCGGTCGACAAGGCCAATGTGCTCGATGTGAGCCAGCTCTGGCGCGACCGGGTCGAGGCGATCGCCACCGACTACCCCGATGTTGCCCTCAGCCACATGTACGTGGACAACGCCGCCATGCAGCTGGTGCGAGCGCCGAAGCAGTTCGACGTGATCCTCACCAGCAACCTCTTCGGCGACATCCTCAGCGATGAGGCCGCCATGCTCACCGGCTCGATCGGCATGCTGCCCTCAGCCTCACTTGGCTCCAGCGGACCGGGTCTGTTCGAGCCGATCCACGGCTCCGCCCCGGACATCGCCGGCCAGGACCTGGCCAATCCCATGGCCATGGTGCTCAGCGCCGCCATGCTGCTGCGCATCGGCCTGAAGCAGAACGCCGCCGCCACCGATCTGGAGGCCGCTGTGGAGCGCACCCTGGAGGCCGGCTTCCGCACCGGCGATCTGATGGCCGAAGGGTGCACCCAGCTCGGTTGCCGGGCGATGGGCGAGCAGCTGTTAGCGGCCCTGGAGGGCTGAGGCCGGCGGAAGGTCGAGACGGCGATCTGCGAAACTCTCAGAATCCATCCCTCCCAGGTTCGATGTCGAAGCGTCACCCGGTTGTCTCTGTCACCGGCTCCTCCGGCGCTGGAACCAGCACCGTGAAGCG
>BJHE01000093.1 GCA_014191755.1 Cyanobium sp. | reverse complement strand
CCGGCAAGGAGTTCTTCTGCTGGGCTCTCAAGACCCACGGCGGCAATGACGAGCTGCACCGGGACTGCTGCCATGCCCTCTACAAGAGCCCTGGCACCACGGGCTGGAACTCGATCGCCGTCTTCCCCCGCACCAGCAAGCAGTTCTACGGGCAGGTGGTGCTGCACGGCTATTCGGGCAGCCGCTTTGGCGGCCTGCCTTCGGGGATCAGCAGCAGCATCCACGCCAACGGCCACCAGCTGCGCAGCGGCATCGTCCTGGGCCACTACGACTTCACTCTCCAGGCCCAAGGCCTGTTCGATTCACCACCGCCTCTGATCCAGCTGCCGGCGCCGCTGTTCATCGGCTCCACCTCGATCCGCGGCGCCAGCACCCACTTCGGCAAGGTGACCCGCCCCGATGGGGTGATGCTGCAGCTGGGCCAGCGCTCCAGCGATCGGGACGTGTGGCTCTGGGTGCCGTCGGGCACCAGCCACAACCAGAGCAGCCCCTGGAGCTCTGCCACATCCCTGAGCCACTGGCGGGAGTGCAACGAGCTCCACTTCATCAGCAGCCTTCCTCCGCATGGGATCCAGCTGATTACCAGTACGGCGGACTTCATCCGCCACTTCCCGGCGATGAGCGCCATGGGCGCCCGTCAGCACCCGCAGCAGGGTCCGCTGCTCACTGGCTCCGGCGGCGGGGGAGGAGGAAGCGGAGGAGGAAGTGGTGGTGGGGGAACGGGAGGCGGACCGACGCGACCCGCGAGCGGGCTGCTCTGGCCGCGGGGGATGTGAGGCCGGGTTCAGCGGCCCAGGGTGCGGCGGATGTCCTTGAGCAGCAGCAGCAGGTGCAGCGGATCGGTGGGTGAGCGCTCAAACTCCGGGATCAGGTGCTCATAGAAACTGCGGGCCTGCTCGGATTCGGCATGCACCAGCAAGCCGCGGCAACCGATGGCCTCGCTGAGGCTGGCGACCCGGGTGATCACATCCAGCAGCAGGGCCGCACCGAGGCCCTGTCCTTCATGGCGTTGGTCCACCCCCAGGCGGGCCAGCAAGGCGATGGGCTGGGGGGTGCGGCCGGCGCCACGGCGCAATCGCTCAGGCAGATCGGCGATTGCCACGCTCGCCAGGCACCAGGCGTAGTAGGCAACCACCTGGGGCTGATCCACCTCGGTGACGACAAACACGCGGGTGGTGCCGGTGCCATGGGCCTGCCTGGCCACCTCCACCAGCCAGGTGCTCTGCTCCACCGATCGACAGCGGAAGCCGGCGAGCAGATGGCGGGCCGCCAACAGCTCTGGCGGTTGGTAGCGGCTCATGCCTGGGGCTGATCCGCCGTTGGGGGGACAAAGGGCGAGGGCCGCTCCAGCAGCCGCGTCAGCCCGGGCAGGCTGCGGGCCGGGCGGCTGTTGATCCGCTCCCACTCCTGCTGGGCGTCGGTATCAAGCACGAACTGCTCGCGGTCAGCCAGCACCCTCTGGGCCGCCAGGCGCCCCTGGGAGAGCAGGAAGGAGCTGCGGTCGGTGCCCAGGGCCGCCGCGGCCCGATCCAGCAGATCGCGGTCGTCTTCTGTGGCCCGCAGCTCGATGCGGCTGGTCTTGGCCGGCCGGTGGCCCTGCGGCTTGGCGCTGGTCAAGGCGACACCTACCCGGAACGTACGGACACTGTACGGCGGCCAATCGGAGAAGGGGGCCGCAGCCCCCCGGCGATGGCCCTCAGGCCACCTGCAGCCTCAATGCACCCAGCGCCTCACGCTCAGCCTCCAGCTGGCAGCGGTGCAGCAGCTCCTGCTGGGCCAGCAGCCGCTCATCGAGCTCATCCACCCGCGCCAGACACTGCTGGATCGCCGGGATCACCTCCTCCTCCAGCAGGGTGATTTCCTCCTCGCCATAGGGCTGCACGATCCAGGTGCGGCGCAGCGGCAGCCCTCGCCGCAGCAGCAGGATCCGCTCGATCGCCTTGAGGCTGGATTCGAGCAGCAGAAACGGATCCTCCTCTGGCCGGCAGAACGGCGAGGCAGCAGCAGAAAGCATGGCCATGGACTCGGCGCCGAGAGCGGCGCAGCGACGGGACCGATCCCAGTGGGGGCCTGACGACAGGAAGGCCCCAGACTGGAGAGGCCCGGAGCAAGACCCAGGGGGTCTAGCCCCAGAGGGGTAAGCCCCCTCAGCTGCAGTGGGCCGCTGCCGCCGCCGCACGGAGGCCATGGGCCGGGAAGGTGATCACGAACGGCCGATCGGCCTGGGCGCAGAGGGGGATGCCAAAGCGGCCACCGCAGCTGATGCACTGGACCTTGCGGCCGCCTTTTCCCCGGCGGCTGGCGGGGCAGGCCACAAAGCGCACGCCCTCGTGGTGGAACACCGCCGGTGCATCGGACGGCACCACGCAGACCGCCGGGAGACCCTGGCGCACCATGGCTGCTGCCACGGAGCGGGATTCAGTGGAGGCATTGACCACCAGCCCCTTGGCAGCTGCCTGCTGCACAGCGGCCTGATTCTCAGGGCCCATCGGGAAGTGGGTGAAGGACCAGGCCGCCCGCAGATGGCGTGTGGCCTGGGCCAGCTGGAGCAAGAGGGCCTGATCGATGCGCAGCGGATTGGCCGGATCGGGCCATTGATCGCCGGCCACGCAATGGCGGAACAGGATCCCGGCCGGCAGCGCCAGCACCTGCTTGATGAAGGCCGCCGCCGGCAGACCGCTCTCGCCCCGGCTGAGCCGATCCCAGTGGAGCCGGGTGTGGAAGCCAGCCTCGGCGTAGCAGCCCTGATCAGCGGCCAGAGGGCAGCTGGAGGGGCAGGTGCGCCGGCTGGTGCTGGAGACAGCGATCGGGCCGGTTTTGCCGTTGTCAGACGGGAAGGACAGGGATGCACGGTGGGACTCGGCAGCAGCCACGGGAGGAGTGACGCAGGACCCGCCCTGCAGCCGCGCCGCCAGGCAAGGGCCAGCCACCAGCAAATGGCGCAGCGCAGCGGAGCCCAACGTCCAGCCCGGCTGGCTGGTGAAACCCTTGCCAAGGCGCGGAGCATGGAAGGGCCTGCGGCACCGACCTCAAAGCGCAGCCGATTGCCTGCGGCACAGTTGCGCTGGTGGGTTCGATGGTCTCGGCTGTGCCATTGGTTGCCCAGCCCTGTCACCTTCCGCGCTGATTCAGCGGGGCGGCCCGATCAGGCTGGTGGGCAGCACTTTCAGCCAACGCCATGCTTCGCATTCACGGCGACCGCGCCAGCCTGCTGGCGGCCCTGGCGGCCCACTGGGCCGACCAGCAGCTGCAGATCCCGACGGCGCTCAAGCCGGTGGTGCAGCCGATCCGCCGTCGCCCACGGCCGCTGCGCTGAACGCGACTCTCAGCGGAAGCTGTCCACCACCACCGCCCAGCCCTTGCCTTGGGCATACCGGTAGGCACCGCCGCCGATCGGCTCCACCATCCAGCGCTTGCCGAAGTTGAGGCGGGAGAAGCGCAGCCCCATGCCGTTGGCGTTGAGGGTGGTGCCGTGGATCAGATCGGGCTCACCCCAGGGGTCGTTCACCACCACCTGGGTGGGGGTGTGGCCGATCACGATCAGCCAGTGGCCCGAGCCGGTGGGGCGATCGACCGGGCCGCGGTGGAGGTAGCCGCAGGGAATGGGGATGCCGCGGGCGATCTGCTGCTCGATCAGCTGGAAGTCAGCGTTTTGCACCAGACGGGCCATGACGCCGAAATGGGCCAGGGCGCGGATCTGGGCATTGGCGTTGGTGGTGTCACCAAAGCGTTGGACGACCTCCAGGTACTGGTCGTCGCCATTGGCGCCCTGGAGCGTGCCGGGCTTGATGGCCTCCAGGAGCATGGCGCAGCTGGAGGAGAAGCAGGTGCGGTCCCGCTGGGCCAGCTGGGCTGAATCCCGCTGCTGGAAGCGCGGCACACCCACCAGGGGATTGGGATGGCTGCTGCCCCGATCGGGTGATGGCTTGCTCCCCTGATCGGGGGAGGAGGGCGAGGCGCTCCAAAGAGCCCCTTCTGCCTTACGGCGGCGCCGGAGCCCTGCCTCGCTGGGGCCACCGGGGTTCACGTAGAGCATCAAGGCGGCGGGCACCGCCTCCAGCTGGCCTGCTTTCAAGGCCTTGCTGAGGGTGTCGAACCCCTGGGCGCCAAACCAGCGGGGGCCGCAGTTGTAGGTGAACGACAGCAGGGCCGCCTGGCGGTTCACAGACAGCGCCTTGTAGATGGGGATGCAGTCACGCAGCCGCCGCCAGTCGTCCTCAAGCCGGCTGCGCAGCAGGGCATCGGCCTGCTCCTGGCTGATGCGATCCCCCTCCTTGAACGGCCGCCCCTGCGAATCACGGGTGCTGCCCCAGCCGATCGTCCAGGGCTCTGCACCGGTCTCGGGATCGGGGTAGGCCGTGAGCCGGCAGCCCTCGAACTCCTTCACCAGCGGGAGAGCAACGGCGACGGCAGCGGGGATGTCGGCCAGCGGAGCCTGCCGACTTCCGGCAGGAGCCTGGCGGGCAGTCCAGAGACGCCGCAGGGTGCCGCCCTCCTCCAGGGCCTGGGGGGCATGGGCCACCAGCTGCTCCAGCACCTCCAGCAACCAGGCCCGGTGATGCGGAAGGTCTGGATCGAAGTGCTCGACGTATTCGCCGACAGGAATAGAGCGGCTCATCGGAACATCCCCCGCCGGCCGGGTGCCAGCGCCGGCTGGTTGGTCGCCACGGTGGTCTGCATGCCGGAGGGGAAGAACAGGGCGCTGACCGTCATCCAGCGCTCCAGGCAGGCATTCACCTGGCGGGGAGCCTGGATCCAGTTCGGCAGCTCACAGGCGCCAACAAAGGCCGTGGAGAAGACGATCTGGCCCGTGAGCAGGCCGTTTGACGCGGCCGCTCCAAGCAGCCGCAGCAGGGGGTTCATGGAGCCAGAAGGCGGCGGGTCCTCTGGCTCTTGCCACGGGCCTGGCAGGAATCCCGTGGGGGGCTCAGCCCGCCCCCAGCAGCTGCTGGCGCAGGGCGGCGAGGGGCTTCTGGGCCCGCTGCATCACCATCGGGCTTATCTGTAGATGTTCAAGCAACATGACATCCACCGACGATCGTGAGTAGCCGTTTCATGGCCTAGACAATCGGCCATAAAAGCGGTCGCATCCAAAAGATCCACTCTCAAAGAGGGATAATTCTTCACCCATCAGAGCTACTCCTCTATGGCAATGGGTATGCCAACCTGCGCGGCAACTGGCGTCCAGATGTCCGTCTCCACACCAGGTGTTTCGATAGAAACCACCAATGCATATCGAGCTCCCTTGTCGCTGCGATCACGCTTTGGCTGATCCTTCCACCAGCCGCTCACTGGGTACACGGCGATCAGTCCGCGCTCAGCGAGGTCGGCTGCATTGCAGGAGAGGAAGTCTGAGTGGATCGAACCACGGTTGCGGGCCTGTGCCCCGAGGTACCACTCTGACGAGTCGCCGCCCTTAGCGGGCTTGGCCTCGTCCTCTTCTAGGGCTTGTTTGTTGAGGCGCTTGCGGAACTCCTCTGGCGATTCTGTCGCTCCCTTCACCTCGAAACGCAAACCGTGCGAGGCGTAGCGATGGCGGTGTTTCCAACCGCGCCGGCCGGGGTTCGGTTCGATGAAGTACGAGAGCGTGATGCGCAGGCGCACCGGCGACGCTCCAAGTTCCGCGAGCACGTCGCGGGGCCAAGGTAGGTCGAAGAAGTGCAGCTCACCCATCTTGCCCTTTATGAACGGTTGGATCCTGCTCTGCGCAACGAGGGTGAGCACGTCGTTTGCGCTCCGCAGGGCACGCTCGGCGCTGGGCACACCGAAGCCATAGCGCTGGACGAGCTTCGCGCGAGCGCGCTTGCCGCTTACCCCGCGCAGGTGGGTCTGCATCTGTGCCGACCATTCCGCCGAGTGCACCACAAGAGCGCGCAGCGTCTCGGGCCAGTAGCTCGGGTAGTCAGCCGAGATGAGGGCGGCAAGGCGCGCTGCCTGCGCCGTCGCCGCACTGGTCGCCCAACTCAGCACAAACGGCTTGGAGGCAGGCTTGAAGTGTGTTGAGAGCAACGAGAGATCGGGGCACCCATAGTCGATTGCACCTACGGAGTTTTTGACGACGTTGCCGCCCTCGAAGACAACGTCTGGTTTGATCGGCCAAGCCTCCGCGAAGGTCGCGCCAGTAGTGCTCCACGGCGACAGCTCACCTGGTAGCGCGACCGGCTGCCAGCTTGTCCAAGCCGGGTCACTGATCACGGACTTCTCAGTCATGGCACCTACCGTGAGGGCGTTCCACGCTTGCCCAGGGTCGTGGATGGGATCGATGTCGCTGCGATCGAGGTGGTCAGCGGAGAGGGCGGTCTCGTGGATGTTGCCGGCGCAGAGCACGTAGAGGCGTTGCGCGGGGTTGTCACCGTCATCGAGGTAGTCGAGCCCTTGCGTGCTGGGATCGAACGAGCGACCAGCCGCGAGTGCGTCAATTGCCGCCGACCAGGAGGTGGGTTGGCCTCGATCACGCTCGTCGGTCGCAGCGATGGACATGGAGAACGTCCGACGACGTTCCGGGGCTTGAATCTCTGCGCGGCTTGCTGCTTCCGCGGTGACTGCGCCATAAAGGTCAGGCGGGTTCTCAGGCTGTCCATTGGGAGGCAGGATCTTCACCGACTCGAGACGGTGCCGAAGCACGACGTTCTCTGCACTTGCGAGGACTGGCACAAGGTCTCCGTAGAGCGCGAGGCCGGCCATCTCTGTGCCGTGCCCGTGGTGATCATGTGTGCCCCATGCAGGCTCGCAGGTGTGGCAGTCGTCGGAGTCGAGGAAGGCCTCCAGCAGCGGGTGGCCGCGCGTAACACCGGTGTCGAGCACGCAGACGGTTGGCGCATCTGCTGATGGCGGCGAGACGCGATCGCGTAGTTCTAGAGCCCACTCCCCCTGGTCCTCAGGACCCATGTCGACAAAGACCGTGGCGGTCTCCTTAGCCTTTCGGACCTCGGCCACGTCGTTGAGCACATCGATCGACGCGGCGAGCTGCGCGGGCGTGCTGCGCACGAGGGTGACGATGCGATCGTCGAACATGAGACGACGTGCCGCGACGTCGATCTCTTGCGCAGCCGCGAACTCCATCAGGCGCTCGAGTTCGCAGCCATCCTGGCGACGGAGCCAGACCTCCCACCAGATCGTCACGTTCTCCTCGGGGTAGGCCTCTGATGTATCGGTCCACAGGCCACGCAGGGTCGCAAGCCGAAGCGTCGAGATGGGATCGATCATGTCTTCGTGCCGGCGCTCGCCTTTCTTCTTCCGCGTCGTCTTCGAGTAGCTCTCGAAGCGGTTGAGGAAGTGCTTCACCTTGCCGTCAGGCACGAACACCGTCGCGTGCTCGATACGGCGTGGCTCGGCCTCCTCGGTCTTCGAGTGGCTGACGGCGACGACCTCAATGCCTTGCCGCGAGTCCTCAAGCGAGGTCACCTGGAGCGGCACGTCGGGCTGGCTCTCAAACTGCACGTAGAGCCCAGGCATGGCGCCGTGGACCTCGATACCAGCTCTTTCACGGCGCTCGACAGCTTCAATGGCGGCCGCTTTGAGGGCATGCTGCAACGCTGTGCCGTGTTGCCTGCGATTTGTCGGCGGCTCGGGCTTTTTGGTTTCGATCTTCCGGCCGTACGGCTTGTACTTCTCTGCTGTTGGTGGCTCAGGGACAAGGATGTGCTTGCGATTGCGAGAAGCGCCCATTCGTTCGTTCCCAGCAGCCACCTATGCGTGCGTGCCGTGACGTTCCTTGAACGCGGTCACGAGCCCAGCAGCTCGCACGACCGTGGTGTTGTCGAGGATGGCGTTCTTCGCAGCCTGTTCGCAGGCCATTGCAATCTCGGCATGACTGAGGCCGTCTGCGGCCTTCGCCGCCACAGGCCACTCGATGTTGCTCGTGTCGAGGAGCGCCAGCCGCCCGCGCATCACGTGGGTTGCGACCTCTTCACTGGGCAGCGAGTACTCCAGTACGGCATCAAAGCGGCGAAAGAGGGCGCGGTCGAGCAGGCCTACGTGGTTCGTCGCACCGAGAACGATGCTGTCAGAGTCGTCCTGCTCAAGGAACTGCAGGAATGAATTGAGCACACGGCGAATCTCGCCGACGTCGTTCGTGGAGCTTCGCTCGACTCCGAGCGCGTCAAACTCATCGAACAGGTAGACCCCGCGCGTGGACTGGATCGCGTCGAATACGAGCCGGAGCTTGGCTGCGGTCTCGCCCATGTATTTCGTGATGAGCCCGTCGAGCTGGATGCTGAAGAGGGGCAGACCCAGCTCACCAGCAAGCGCTGACGCGGTCATCGTCTTGCCTGTACCTGGTGGGCCCACCAGGAGGAGCTTCCGAATCGGCGAGAACCCGTGTTCTCGGAGACGGCCGCGTTCCCGCTGCTCCAGTAACACCCTCTCGAGGCGGGAGCGGAGAAGATCAGGGAGGGCCATGTCGGCTAGGAGCGTCTTTGGGTAGCACGCTGTAAGGAGCCCAGCCAGCTCTCCGCGGGGTTGAGCGAGCGGAACTGGCTTGGGACCACGCGAGGGCTCGAAGGCCTTGGACCGTGCCTTCACCTGGTCGACCAACTCGCGAAGTTCCTGTGAGAACTTTCCATGGCCGCTTCGAGCTGCCTGTGCCGCGACCTGGATTGCGACAGCGTAAAAACGCGTGTCATCACCATCGGCGTGGCTCCGGATCAATGCTTTGACCTGGTCGGCGGTGGCCACGGAGGTGGGGGCTTCAGGAGCATCAGTGGCAGCAGTGTGGCAAATGGTGGCAGCAAAGGCGATGCCCACCATTAAGAACTCCAACGACCCATGGCGCTTCAGCCGACCTTGGTCGAGGCGGGTCTCATGCAGAGACGGCCGGGTTTCGCGTGCCGCTTGAGTCGGGCCTCCCCTCTCAGCCAGCGGGAACAGGCATCGGCCAGAGGCCGGTGCTCCAGCACCAGGGGCAGAACGGCTGAGAAGGGTGGCTGCTGCTGGCGGCGGGAGGAGGAAGCGGGGGAAGCCACCTGGGGACGGCGGAGAACCCCACCCCCACCGGCCGGCCGCGGCGCCGCGGCAAGGACGCCCGACACCGGAGGGCGCCTGGCCCGATCCTTGACGCGGCGTGAGGACTGGCCGAGGGATGCGGTGGGTGTGCGCCGGTCCGGGGGCAATTCCCTCCCCCACTGCTGGTCCTGCAGGGTGCCCAGCCCAGGGACCGCCCCGTCGAACTGTCAGGCCATGGCTCCAGGCAGCCCAAGCCCAGGGGCGATGCGGCGAAAGCCGAAAGCCGGAGGCCGAGGGCCTCCGGCCCCGGGAGCTCAGAGCACCCGCACCTCGGCCTGGGGACCGAGCACCCGCTGCTGATTGGCAGCCAGGATCAGGGCTTGCTCGCGGGGCACGTAGTGCGGCTGAGCGGAGATGTGGCCCTCTCGATCGAGGAAGAGCACCCGCAGCAGCTGGCCGGCGGCATCGAGGAGATGCACCGAGATGATGCGGATCGGGCAGGAGCGGCTGAGGGGAGTGGCGGCCATGGCTGGGCTGGCGAACGACACCGCCGTTGAGCCCAGGCGCTGCCAGCGCCGCGCAAGGGTCGCGGAGCGACTCGCGTCAGCCCTGGCGCGGTGCGCAAGCCGGGGCAGGCCGGGTGGCGTGATCGCCAGACCCCAGGGGCGTCGACCAGTACCGCTAAGCCCTTTCCGCGAGTGGCATCAACCAGCTGGTGCCTGGCGGACGACACCCGAGAAGCCCATCACCACTGGCGGCTGATAGGGCCTGAGCTGCTGGGCCGTGGCCTCCAGGAAGGCCACCAGGATCGTGATCAGCAGGATGTAGTCCCGCAGGACAGGTTCAAGGGGGCCGTGGGCTGAGGGTGGCTGGGCAGCCAGCACCGCCTCCAGGGGAGCCCAGAGGGGGTTGGTGCGGGCCTCGGCATAGATCTCGGCCAGACGGGCGCTGTGGGCAGGATCAGCCAGCGACGCCGATTCAGCGGAATGGGCAAAGGCGTTGCGCAGCTTGCGCAGAGCAGAGAGAGCCCGCTCCACCGGGGCGTCGATCAGGCCCAGGCGGCGAGCGAGGGCGACCTTGGCACCGAGAGAACCCAGAGGCCGATCCGGCAAGAACAACCCATCCCCCCGACTGGCCGGAGGATCCATCAGGGCCTGAAGCAAATGCTCAAGGGCGGCATCGACCCGGGCGACACCCACCAACACCGCACCTCGGCCGCGCTCCTCAAGCATCTGGAGGGCAATGGTTCTGGCAGCGGAAGCTGGTATTGGCTGGCTGTTTTCGAGCATCAGTTCCTGAATCAGATCTATGAGTTGGCGTGAACTGCTTGACTCGATTCCGACATTTCTCTACACGTCTATCCGAAAATCAGAGTTGCGCAGCTTCCTTCATAAAACACGAGCCGCATCAGGGGAAACCGCGAAGTCTGGTCGTGAAGAATTTGGTAGTAAAATACCTGTGGATTCGCTCCATGCTTTTGCGTACCTGCAAAGCCTTGGTCGCATATTGCGCGGAGTCCTCTCTGAGGATGATCCGATTCCCCTAGTAGATCAACCCCTGAATCAACAGAGAACTCTATCTTTACATCTATACTTCCAGTGAAGTGATTCTTGCCGTAGTGATGGTAATAGAGCCCACGCCCAATATGCTCAAAGCATCGCTTCAGTCGGTCGCGATCAACTGTC
The DNA here is from genome assembly GCA_014191755.1 of Cyanobium sp. GTDB lineage: Bacteria > Cyanobacteriota > Cyanobacteriia > PCC-6307 > Cyanobiaceae > Cyanobium. The sequence goes on along the minus strand of BJHE01000093.1, from coordinate 190 downwards.
AATGCAGCTGTGCCAACAATCAGCCGCTTATCACGATCAAAGATTAAGCGTCTTACAGGGTCATTGATTGCTGCACGTCTAAAGCCCTCTGACCTCTGGAAAGCTCGCACGAGCTTTGTGGCAGCCTGCCTTTGTCCTACCTTATTACTATCGCAATTCATGGACAGAATGGCAAGCAGATACTCGTCAT
>BJHE01000092.1:9079-10945 GCA_014191755.1 Cyanobium sp. | reverse complement strand
CCTGGTGGGGCCAGGGGTGGTTCGCTGCCGGTTCTTTGCCCCAACTGCGGCTTCAGGGCCATCCGGCCGCCCGCATCAGCTCCACGGCCTGGCCATTGCGGGCACCGAGTTGCTCGATCGGCACGCCATCGCCGCGCAGGGGCCCGAAGCCCTTCACCACCGGATCGTTGCCGCTGCCCACCAGGGGGTATTCATGATTGGCCTGGGCATAGCCGGCCCCGCCGCCCTCCGGGGAGGCCAGGAACTCCAGCAGCTTGCGGGCCGCCTCCGGATGGCGCGAATGGCGGGTCACACCGGCGCCGCTCACATTGATGTGGGCCGGATCGGGCACCACCACCTTCACGCCCTGCATCAGGGCCTTGTCCTCGGCGCCGCCATCGCCGGAGAGCATGCGGGCCACGTAGTAGCTGTTCACCACGCCCACGCCGCAGTCACCGCGGGCCACGGCCCTGGCCAGGGTGGTGTCGGAGCTGAAGAAGGGGGGCTTGAGGTTGGCGATCAGGCCGTTGAGCCAGCGGCGGGTTTCGGCCTCGCCCCGCAGGATCAGCTGGTCGGCCACCAGCGACTGGTTGTAGACGCTGCGGCCATTGCGCAGGCAGAGGCGGCCCTTCAACTCCGGGCGGGCCAGGTCGGCGTAGGTGCGGATCAAGGCGGGATCCACCTGCTTCGGGTTCACTACCACCACCCGTACCCGGCGGGTGAGGGCACTCCAGCGGCCGGCGGAATCGCGCAGTTCCGGCGGCACATCCCGGCGGATGGCCTCGGAGTTCAGCGGCTGGAAGAGGCCCTGGTCGGCGGCCCGCACCAGCCGGGCCGCATCCACCAGCACCAGCAGATCGGCGGGCGTCCGGGCTCCTTCGGTGCGCACCCGCTCGATTAGGGCGTCGTCCTTGCCCTCCAGCAGCTTCACCTGGATGCCGGTCTGCTCGGTGAAGCGCCGGTAGAGGGCCTGATCGGTGTTGTAGTGGCGGCCCGAATACACTCCCAAGCTGATCGGTTCGGCGGAGGGGGCAGGCCCTTGTCGGCAGCCGCCCAGCAGGGCGATCAGGCCAAGCCCCAGGCCCCACCACTGCTGGCGGAAGGATCGGCGCGGCGTTGGCGGGGGTATACCGGCTTCAGCTGCAAGGGCAGGGCGGCTGCGAAACGAGACGGGCATCCGTTGGACCGGAGGCGGCAAGGTTCAAGGAACCTAAGAAGTTCGCTCTGCTGGCTTCGTCCAGATGAACCAGTCCGTTGTGCCTTTGGTCACAGCGAGGAAGATGGAACGTGGTGGTTGGACCACTTGCCGTTCCATCAGGATGGATCCGGGTGTTCAGCGGTGGTTGCGCACCCGCACGGGCACAAGAACCGGCGCCATCAGACCGCCGCCGCCGTTGTCATCGTCGGAGTCGAAGGCCAGCCACACCACGTAGCCGAGAAGTCCAATGGCAAACACGGTGAGCAGAAGTTCAGTCATGCCGGCCCTTCAATGACCCGTATCCTAGCGGGGATGACCAGCCCTGTAGTAGCGAATGCTTCAACGGGGTGGGGGAAGCCGGCAGCTCCTGGAGAGCCCCCTTCAGCCGAAGCCCTTGCCCGCATCCTTCGCCACGCAGGCCTGCAGCTGGCGGCGCAGGGTGGGGTGGTCGAGGCCCTTGCCGATCAGCACCAGCTGGTTCTTGCGGGGGCCGCTCCAGTCGCTGTCGTCGAGCGAGAAGCGCTTGCCGGCCAGGTGGAACACGTGGCGCCGCTCGCTCTCGTTGAACCAGAGGATCCCCTTGGCGCGGAACACCCCCTGGGGCATCTGGTTATCGAGGAAGTTCTGGAACTTGCGCAGCGCGAAGGGGCCCTCGCTGGCGAAGGAGAGGGAGGTGAAGCCCTCGATTG
>BJHE01000092.1:1912-8981 GCA_014191755.1 Cyanobium sp. | reverse complement strand
CCATGGTTGTGGCCATGGTCGTGGCCGTGATCGTGATGCTGGCTGTGATCGTTGCTGTGATTGTGATCGTGGCCGTGCTGATGACTCTCGTGACCGTGATCGGCCTCGGACTCATGCACGCAGACGCCGTGGTCGTGGTCGCAGGCCTCGTGGCTCTGCTGGGCCACCACCTTGTCGCTCTCGAACAGCCCCACGCTCAGCAGCAGCGGCAGGGGCACCTCCCCCTTCACCGAGCGCAGGATGCGGGCCTCGGGCTTGATCGCCAGCAGCTCCGCCTCCACCGCCGCCAGCCGCGCCTCATCGACCAGATCGCACTTGTTGAGCAGGATCATGTCGCTGTAAACCACCTGGGAGCGCGCCACCTCCCCCTCGAGAATCTCAGGGCCGAAGTTCTCGGCATCCACCAGGGTGATGATCGAATCGAGGCGGGTGAGATCGCGCAGGTCGCTGCCCAGGAAGGTCATCGCCACCGGCAGCGGATCGGCCAGGCCGGTGGTTTCCACCACCAGGTAGTCCACCTTCTCAGGCCGCTCCAGGATGCGGTACACGGCCTCCAGCAGCTCGCCGTTGATCGTGCAGCAGATGCAGCCGTTGCTGAGCTCCACCATGTCGTCACCCGTGGCAACGACCAGGTCGTTGTCGATGCCGATCTCGCCGAATTCATTCACCAGCACGGCCGTCTTCAGGCCCTGCTGGTTGGTGAGGATGTGGTTGAGCAGCGTGGTCTTGCCGGCGCCGAGGAAACCGGTGAGGATCGTCACCGGCAGGCTGGTGGGCAGGGCCTCCATCACGGCATCGACGCCTGCGGCGGCCTGGCTGCCCGAGGCATAACTGCCGGAGGGAGCTGTGGCCGGGGCCGAGGGGGCCGGGGCTGGGGGGCGGGTGGTGGTCATCGGGAGGGGAGGGCTCAACGGCCGTAGGGTCGCCAGGGCCGACGCCCTGCCACGACGATAGACAGGGACCCTCAGCGCCCGGCTATGCCCCATCGGTTCCTCTCCGGCCGCTTCGGCCGCTTCGGCCGCCCCGCAGTCCGCCCCGCAGCCCGCTTCGGCCGCTCCGCCGCCCGCTCTGCCGCCCGCTTCGCCGTCCCCGCCGCCGACCGCCACCGGCTTGCTGGGGAATCCAGCGCCACCGCCCTGTTGCTGCGCTCCGCCCTGCTGTTGCTCCTGCTGCCGGGCTGCGCGCCGCAGCCGCTGGGGCGGGGCACGCCGGCAGGCCGCAGCGGCGAAGAGCTTCTGCCGGTGCTGGCCACCGCCGCCCCCGTGACCCTGCTGGCCCAGGGGGTCGGGGCCGGCTGCGCCCGGGTCGAGCCGCTGGTCTCCGGCGCCCACGACAGCCACGATCTGCACGCCACCCCGGCCGATCTGGTACGGCTGGGCCGCGCCCGGGTGCTGGTGATCAATGGCCTGGGCCTGGAGCATGAGCTGCCGACCCTGCTGCGCTCGGTGGCGAATTCCACCCTGCGGGTGGTTGACAGCAGCCGCGGCGTGACCCCGGTGCTGGTGCAGGGGCGCCCCGATCCCCACATCTGGCTCGATCCCCGGCGGGCGCTGGTTCAGGTGGAGACCATCCGCGACGGCCTGGTTGCCGCCGATCCCGGTTGCCGGGACCGCTACACCGCGAACGCCCGGGCGCTGCGGGTCTCCCTGCTGGACCTGGATCGGGAGCTGGCCGCCCAGCTGGCCCCCTTTCGCGGTGGGGTTGTGGTGGGCCCCCATGCGTTCATGGCCTCCTTCGCCGATCGCTATGGCCTGCGGGCCGAGGGCCTGGTGGCCACCCCGGAGATCAGCCCCAGCCCGGGCGACCTGCGGCGCGCGCTGGCGCTCCTCGCTCCAGCCGGCCCCCGGGCGCTGGTGCAGGAACCGGGCGAGTCCGCCGGCTCGATCGAGGCCCTGGGCCGCGATCTCGGGCTGGAGCCCGTGCCGTTTGATTCGATGGAGGCCGGCTTCGCCGGGGCCCCTCCGCCCGGGGCCTCCCCGCCCGTGGCCACCGCTGATCCCCTCGGGCCCTACGCCACGGTGCAGCGGGGCAATGCCCGGCAGCTCGTGGCGGCGTTCCAGACCTCCCTGGCCAGCGGGCAGGCTCCCTGAACCGGGGCTTCAGCCCGGCGGCAGCCAGAGGCTGAGGCGGGCGGGCTGCTGGATCGGGGTGGCCTCCAGGCTGGAGGCGTCGATCAGCACGGGGCGCGACTCCGGCGGAGGCCGGCGCACTCCCCCATCGTGTCCTGCGGGCCGGAGGGTGGTGAGCAGCTGCTGGGTGCTGGGATCGAAGTGGAGCCCGGCGCCGGGTTCCAGCTCCCAGCCCTCCAGCTGCCGTTGGCCCAGGAGGGCGCCCTGCGCATCGAGGGCCAGCAGGCTGAGCACCGGCCGCTCCTGACCATCCAGCAGTAGCAGCCACACCCGCTCGCCGCCGCCGGCACAGGCGCCCCCCACCACCGCGGCGCTGCCCAGCCAGAGCTGGCGCGGGGGGAGACCCGGTTCCACCCGCTCCAGGGAGCGGCGGTAATCGGGCCAGTGGCGCAGCAGCAGGGCCCGGCCGGAGCGGGGGCAGAAGGCCAGCAGGTCGCGGCTGCCCGGCAGCATCTGGCGCCGAGGCGGCCGGGGTGGCAGGTCGTCGAGGGCCAGGCCTTCGGCGGTGGGCACCACCACGCCTCCCCCTTCCGGCAGCAGCCGCATCGCCCCGCCGGCCCGCAGGGGGAGATCGAGGCGCCCACCGGAACGGGGCAGCAGGGTCACCACCTCCTGGGCCCCTCCGGAGCTCTGCACCAGCAGGTCGCCGCGGCGGTTGCTGCTGAGGTGGGCGAAGAGCAGCCGCCCCCGCACCAGGGGCCGAGGTGGTTCGATGGCAGGACGGCGCGCCGCTGCGTCGGCTGGAACCACGCCTGGCTGCCGCAGCCCCACTCGCCAGATCGACACGGTGCCCTCGGCGTCCTCGCCGCTGAAGGCCACCCCCGAGCCTTCCCCCTGGGGTTGCACGCTCTGCAGTCGGGGCCAGACCGGGCTCAGGGGCAGCCAGCGGCCGTCGTGGTCGCGCAGTTGCAGTTGCTCTCCGGTGGCCACCGGCACCACCGCCAGCAGGCGGGGCCGCGGATCCCAATGCCACAGGGAGGGCCTCAGGGCCAGGCCGCGCCGGTCCCGGCCCGCCAGCGCCAGCTGCAGGGGCTGCCGCACAGGAGCCTGGTCGAGCAGGCTGAGCTGGGGGCGTTCTCCCTCGCCCAGCCAGCGATGGGGGCGGGGCGGCTCCAGCCGACTCGCCTGCTGCAGGCTCTCAAGGGCCATCGGCCGGGAGAAGCGGGCCTGCAGGGCGGCGCTGCCGGCGCTGGCGGCGGCGCCGCCCAGGCTCTCCAGCCGCGGCGGCCGCCGCAGCAGCCACTGCTGCTGCACCAGGGCCAGCAGGGCGGCCGAGAGCAAAGCCGCCCCCACGGGCCATGGGGCACGGAAGGGCCCCTTCATGGCTCCAGGGGGTAGCGGGGCCGGGCGATCGACCGGACCGTGCTGGGCACCACCACCAGGGATGCACCGGATGGGCCTGGTTCCAGGGCCATGCGACCCTCGATCGCCAGCCATTGGTCGGCCTCTGGGGCAGGGCGGCCAGCGGGCCAGCGCACCGGCAGGCCCACCGGTGTGGCATCGGCCAGGCAACAGCGCACCAGCAGTCGGGCCAGCTGGGGCGGCTGGTTCGGCATCGGCAGCACGAAGCCGCTGATCCGCACCGGGTCGCCGTCGAAGAGGGCGGGATCGGGCTGGCTGCGCAGCAGCCGCACCCAGTCGGTGAGGCTGCGCTGGGCGGGGGGCAGCACGAAGCTGAGCTCCCCGGCGCTGCCCTCATCGGGGGGGCGTTGGGCGGCCAGATCGGCAAAGGAGGGGTTGGGGGGCAGGGCCAGCAGCAGGGCGGCGAGCAGGGCGGTGGCCAGGGCGGTCCAGCCATCACGCCGTTCGGCGGGGTTGAGGCGGCGGCTGCGCGCCGGCAGCTCGTCTTGGGAGGCGGTTGCCCTTGGCGCAGCCGCCAGGGGGCCGGTCTTCGGTGGCCCGGTCTTCGGCGGCCTGGTCTGCGGCGGCCGCCCGGAGGGGGCCTCGGCGGCCGAACCGAAGGCCCAGCGGGCCTGCAGCAGGGCCAACAGCAGCAGCACGACTCCCGAGAGCGCCACCAGGGGGTGGAAGCTGCGGCGTAGCAGCAGGTCGAGGCGGCCATCGACGCAGCTGCGCAGCAGCACCAGGGCCCAGAGGCCGAGGGCGATGGCTCGGAGGATCGCCGCGTTTCGGGCGTCGTGAGCCGGGTTGCGGACCATCAGAGCTGCCACAGGTTGATCCACTGGCCGATCAGCAGCACCAGCAGGGCGGCGCCGCCGGTGGTGAGCAGCAGGCCGCGGGGGCGGAACAGCAGGCTCAGCAGGCCCAGCAGTTTCAGATCGATCACCGGGCCCAGGAGCAGAAAGGCCAGCAGGGCTCCGGGGGTGACCTGGGCGGCAAAGCTCAGGGCCAGGAAGGCATCCACGCTGGAGCACACCGACACCACCAGGGCCAGCAGCATCAGGGCCAGAATCGAGAGGGTGGGGGCTCCCCCCACCGCCAGCAGCCAGCTGCGGGGCACCCAGAGCTGCACCAGGGTGGCCACCAGGCAGCCCAGCACCAACATCAAGGCCAGGGAGAGAAATTCCCGGCTGGTGTGGCGCAGCAGCTCCTCCAGGCTGGGTCGCACCAGCGTGGCCGGCGGCAGGGCCGGTTCCGGCATGGCGCCCACCAGGCCGCTGCGGCGCTCCAGCAGGCTCACCGCGGCCAGGGGCTGCCGCAGCCACCGTTCCTCCAGGAGATCGCTCTGGAGCAGCTCCCGCTCCGGCAGCAGTGCCAGCAGCAGCGCCAGGCCCACCGCCACCACCACCGCCCCCAGGGGCCGGCAGAGCAGCAACCAGAGCTTGTCGGGGAAGGCGGCAGCCGTGCTGGCCAGCACGATCGGATTGAGCACCGGCGCCGCGAAGAGAAAGCCCAGGGCGGCGCCGAGGGGGGCGCCGCCGGCCAGCAGGCGCCGCGCCACCGGCACATTGCCGCACTCGCAGGCGGGCAGAGCGAAGCCGAGGGCGGCGCCGCTGAGGGGGCCGAGCAGGGGGCCGGAGGGCAGCCGCCGCAGCCAGCGGCCATCGGGGGCCAGCCAGCGGGCGGCCGCGGCGATCACCACGCCGAGGAGCAGAAAGGGAAGCGCCTCGATCAGCAGGCCCTGGAAGATCGCCCAGCCGGTGGCCAGCCGGGTGGCATTCAGTTCTGCTGGCACTATCAGTGCCAACGGCAATTCTTGTGCCAACGGCAATTCTTGTGCCAGCGGCAGTGCTAGCGCCTGAGGCAGTGCTTGTGCCAGCGGCGGTGCTATTGCAAGCGGCAGTGCTAGCGCCAGCGGCAGTGCTAATGCCGACGGTATGGGCAGGGCGGCGAGCATGAGCGCTGCCATCAGCTGCGGATGAACCAGGCGGGGGTGGCGGTGTAGCAGGCGGCGTTCTTCTCGTTTTCGCGGGCCTCGACCCGCCAGCAGCAGCTGCGGCCACCGTCGCGCTCGCGCAGCAGGGCATTGGCCCAGCCCCACACCAGTTCGGCGGTGCTCTCCATACCCACGTTCGCCATCACGCGCAGGTCGAGGGCACCCTGCTCATGGAGCGACTGCCAGGTGGCCAGCAGGGGGTCGTCGGCGTTCACCAGAAAGGTGTGGTCGAACTGGGCGGCCAGGCGCCGTTCGAGGTCGCCGAGGCTGGAGAAATCCACCACGAAGCCGTGCGGGTCGAGGTTCAGGGCGGCGAACCACACGGTGAAACTGCGGCTATAGCCATGCACGAAGCGGCAGTGGCCGCTGTGGCGCCACTGGCGGTGGCAGCAGGGGTAGCCGCTGAAGCGCTTGCTGCAGGTGTGGGCTGCTGGGGCATCCATGCCCAAACCGTACCGAGGAGCGGAGCCATTTCGGAGCTTCCCCGTGGGCGTCGGCGTGCTGGCTGGTCCCTGGTTACGGTGCTGCGGACCGCCACCACGTTGCGCAACATCCGGGGTCGTCGGCCCATCGCCTCCCCCCCTCCCCTGATCCGATCGATGCCGTCTCAGATTGCTGGGTCTCCCCCAGACGCTCCCTCTGGTGCTCCTTCCCCCCTGCCGGATCCCGCCTTCGCGGCGGCCCTGCGCTTCAACGAGGCCGGCCTGATCCCGGCCGTGGCCCAGGACTGGCTCGATGGCGCCGTGCTGATGGTGGCCTGGATGAACCGGGAGGCCCTGGAGTGTTCCCTGGCCACGGGGGAGGTGCATTACTGGAGCCGCTCCCGGCAGGAGCTGTGGCACAAGGGCGCCAGCAGTGGCCATTACCAGAAGCTGCGGGGCCTTCGCTACGACTGCGACGCCGACGTGTTGCTGCTCAGCGTGGAGCAGGTGGGTGAGGTGGCCTGCCACACCGGCGCCCGCAGCTGCTTCTACGACCAGGGCCCCAGCCCCAGCGGCGGTGGGCCCGGCGCCGCTCCCCCACCGGCTGATGCCTGCACGGAGCTGATGCGGGTGATTGAGGCGCGGCGGGACCAGCCCGAGCCCGGCAGTTACACCAACAAGTTGCTCGAGGGCGGCGACAACCGCATCCTCAAGAAGATCGGCGAGGAATGCGCCGAATTCGTGATGGCCTGCAAGGACGGCGACCCCAGCGAGATTGCCGGCGAGGCGGCCGATCTGGTGTTCCATCTGCAGGTGGCCCTGGCCCACCACGGCGTGGGCTGGCGCCAGGTGCAGGCGGTGCTGGCGGCGCGGCGCGGCGCCCCGCGGCGGGAGTGAGCTGTGGCCTCAAGGCTCCCTTCCACGCTGCGGGCCCGCCAGGAGGCCGCCATGCGCCTGCGGCTCAGCGAGGGTTCCGGCCGCCGCTGGCTCTGGGCCGCCGGCTGCGCCCTGCCGGTCTTGGGGTTGCCCCTGCTGCTCTGGCACGGCCGGCGGCACCACACCCTGATCCCCTTCCTCTACGGCCTCACCACCCAGGCGATCGGGGCTTTCCTGCTGGCCACGGTGGCCAGCTCCCTCTGGGTTCCCCAGGCGCCGCCGGGAGCTGAGGGGCCGCTGGATCA
>BJHE01000092.1:0-1596 GCA_014191755.1 Cyanobium sp. | reverse complement strand
ATGCCCAGCACCGCCTGGGGGCAAGGGTGAGGTTCACCGAGGCGGGGCCCACCAGCTCGGGATCGCCCCCCTCCCGAGCACGGCCATGACTCACGCATCGGGTGGGCAGGGGTGGATTGTCTGAGGGCGGGGCGCTGAACGTTCAGCCGGGCTGATGGAGATCGGGGTCGTCGTTTTAGTCGCCGCCATAGGCTGCGTCTCAGCCGAAGGCCTGGGGTGACATTCGAGCAATTCAGGCATTTCCTCTCACGGGTGCAGCGCGACCCGGCCCTGAGGCGGCAGGTGGAGGAGGCGATCACCGCCGATGAGGTGGCGCGGCTGGCCCAGGATCTGGGCTTTTCGGTATCCGGCAGCGACATCCTGCGGTTTTCCGGCCAGTCGGCTGCAGGAGTGCGGGTGACGCGCATCGATCATCCGGGCGAATACCCCGGCCGCTACTACTGATCCCTCACCGCCCCATGACACGCCCCATGACCCGGTACGTGATCTTGCGTGACGACGGCCTCAGCGATGTCATCGCCGGCCAGATGTTCGCCAGCTACGACGAGGCTTACACCCTGCTCGAGCGCTACAACGCCGATTTCTGCTGTTCCGATGAGCGGGAGTCTTACCGGATCGAGGCGGAGTGCCTTGCGCCTTATCAGCAGACTTACACTGCCACAAGGCGACCATAGACAACGGCGCAGGCCTCGGTCCAGGGCAGAACCTCCAGACGAGCCAGCGCTGATTCGACCAATTGCCGCTGGCGAATAGCCCTCCACCAAGGCACGCACAGCGTTCGTGTCCAGCATCCGCTTGATCATGCTGGTGTGGGCTCATCCCTCACGGCCAGTCGCGTTCCGGCGGCGGTGACGGATCGCGAAGGTTGTCAAAGAAAGCATCCAGTTCTTCGCGCACGCGTGGTTCGGCTAGCAGACGATCGCGCTCAGCTAGCCAGTCCTTCGCCGAGGGCCGCACCGGTGTGAGCATCACCGCACCGCTGTCGGGTTCGCGATGCACCTCCACCTCGGTGCCCTCGAAGCGGAATTCGGCCGGCAGGCGTACCGCATCGGGAGGGCTGTCATAGCCTGGGATGTATCCCACCGCTCACGACGGCTCCCAGATCTCCTCCAGCTCCAGCACCAATCCCGGCAACACGGCGCCGCCGTCGAGGCGCATGGCGTTCTCCAGCCGCTGCGGTGCCGTGGGCTCGCCGGCTTTGGGGCGGGCCGGCCAGATCTCTACGGCCCGCTGCTCCGGGAACAACAGCCAGCCCAGCTGGGCGCCGTTGGCCTGGTAGAGCGCCATCTTGCGGCGCAGGGCTTCGGCGCCACGGGGGCCTGAATCCGAAGCACTGGCCAGCTCGATCACCAGATCGGGGCAGAGGGGTGGGAACGTGCTCCGCTGCTCAGGGCTCAACGCCTGCCAGCGCTCCTGATTCACCACGCACGCATCCGGACTCAGGACGGAGTCATCAGGAAGGCGGAAGCCGGTGGAGCTGTCGAACACCTCCCAGCCTCCCTGCAGATCGGCCCAGGACTGCAGCCGGGTCAGCAGGCGTGTGTTGCGGCGACCTGTCTCGCCTCCGGTGGGGGTCATCGTGATCAGCTGGCCATC
>BJHE01000091.1 GCA_014191755.1 Cyanobium sp. | reverse complement strand
CCCCTGAGGGCACCTTCCGCATCCAGGTGCCCTTCCGCGACGGCCAGCAGCTCTACCCGATCGAGGCGGTGGCTGCCGATGGCGTGCAGAAGCGCAACATCACCCTCGAGTTCCGCCGCTCCACCCCAGAAGACAACAGCAACCCCTCCAGCCAGGCTATGGCCGAATGGTTCTGATCCATCCCGCTCCCTTGCCGTATCACTCCTGAAGCCTCCTGCCATGTCCGCGCCTGCCCCACCAGTTCCTGCCAACACCACCCTGCGCACCCTGGTGGCGGCCACCCCCGTGGCCGGCTCGATCCTGTTTCCGCTGGTGGTGTCGCTGCTGATGGTGCGGGTGAGCATCACCGCCGGGGTGCTGGCCGCCGTGCTGATCGGCTCACTCTGGTTCGTGGCAATGCTGCGCACCTCTGAGATGCCCGGACACTCCTGAAGCTGCCGGTGCCGGGCGCCACCACGACCACCGTCATCACCTCAGGCGCAGACCCTCGAAACCCCTCGTCCGAAGGCTCTGAAACGCACCTGAACAGCATCTGATCCGCTTCTGAGCCGCTGCACCACCACTCCAACAGCTCGCCCGCCAGAGCTCCTCTCAGGTCACTGGCCTGTCCGCCCTCGGGAATCCTCGGGCCATGGAAGGATCCGCCCCCGATTGCCGGCCCTCGCCAACGCCCATCCCGGAAGGAGGTGAGGCCCTGCCCAGTACCGACTCTCCTGGAGGCCAGCTTCTGCCTCAACCCAACCCCCCGCCCCGACGATGGCCGGCGACGGGGTGCCCGGAGGCCGTTTCGGGGCGGCAACCGGTGCAGGCCTCGAAGCGAGCACCGACACAGCTGCGGAGTCCCCTGAGCGCAAAGCTCACAGCGGCCCTGACAGCAGGCATGGCCGTGGCACTGCCCCTGCTGCTCGGAGGCTGCGCCCCATCCAAGGCCCGGATCGAAGGGGCGCCCGCAGCCGATCTGCCCCTGCCGCCCGGCATCCAGGTGGCCTTCAACCAGCGCGCGAACCAGCGCTATCGCAGCCCGATCAGCGGGCGCTGGCGCCAGGGGGATGACCTCGAAGCATTGATCCTCACGGCGATCCAGGGGGCCCAGCGGGAGATCCTGGTGGCCGTGCAGGAGCTCTCCTTGCCCCGGGTGGCAGAAGCGCTGGTGGCGGCGCAGCGCCGCGGCCTACGGGTGGCGGTGGTGCTGGAGAACACCTACAGCACCCCCTTTAGCAGCCTCAACATTCACGACCAGGCGGCCCTGGATCCGCACCAGCGCCAACGTGTCGCCCAGCTGGCGGCCCTCCGCCAGGGGGATGCGGTGGCGATCCTGCTCCAGGGGGGGGTGCCCCTGATCGACGACACCGCCGACGGCAGCCGCGGCAGCGGTCTGATGCACCACAAGTTCATGGTGGTGGACCGCCGCGTGGTGGTGACCGGCTCAGCCAACTTCAGCCCCTCCTGCATCCACGGCGATCTGGATGACCCCAGCACTCGTGGCAATGTGAACCACCTGCTGCGCTTCGACAGCACCGAGCTGGCCACTCTGTTCGCCGGCGAATTTGCCCGCCTCTGGGGTGATGGTCCCGGCGGACTGCCCGACAGCCGCTTCGGACTGGCCAAAGATGAGGGGCCGGCCCAACGGGTGCAGATCGGCACCACCACGGTCACGGTGCTGTTCGCCCCCCACCGCCGCCGTGATGCCAACAATGGCCTCCTGTGGCTGGAGCAGCAACTCGCGGGGGTGCAACGGCGGCTCGATATGGCCCTGTTCGTGTTCTCGGGGCAGAACCTCGCCGATGCCCTAGCCGCCCTGGATCAGAAGGGCGTGCGCATGCGGCTGCTGGCCGATCCGGGCTTCGCCAGCCGCTCCTTTAGCGAGGTGCTCGACCTGCTGGCGATCAGCCAGCCGGATCACCGCTGCCTCCTGGAGGCCGGCAATCGCCCCTGGCAGCGGGCGCTGGAGGGGGTGGGCACCCCCAGGCTGGCCGGCGGCGACAAGCTGCACCACAAGATCGCCGTGCTTGATGGCCGCAGCGTGATCAGCGGCTCCTTCAACTGGAGTCCCAGCGCCGCCTTCCAGAACGATGAAACCCTGCTCCGCATCGATTCCCCGCTGCTGGCGGCCCACTTCGAAGCAGAGATCGATCGCCTCTGGCGGGGCGCCGAACTGGGGGTCACGGCGCGGCTGGAGCGCAAGCGCCTGAAGCAGCAGCGCCTCTGCGGCAGTGGCCGGCAGCGGCCGGAGGTGCAGGCGGTGGAGCCAGCGGCTCGCCATAACCTTCGGCGAGGTCGCCGGCTAACTCAGCAGTGACCACGGAGCTTCACGACGTGCTGAGCAGCAAGGACAAACTGCCGTATGCACTGATCGAAGGACAAGCAATGCCCCATAGAGTCGCGGCGCTTCCGCTCGCGTAGCCCAAGTAGTCCTTTTTTCCCCAACTGTGCCCTCCTGGCTGCGTTGCGGCAGGTCATCCATAGAGGGGCCGGGGCAGAGCCTCGCACCTCCCGCAGGCGCCGATCACACGGCAGAACCTGTTGGCCTGCAGCCCCCCCCCTTCAAGGCAGGCACCCTTGCTGCCACTTCCCGTATCGCGTTGCAGCACAGCCCGCCGCAACCGCCGCGTGATCAGGAACGCCGGGCTGGTGCAGCGCTGGGTGATGGGGAAGCTAGCCATCGGGAAGATGGCTTGCGGAGTGGTCTATCGGCCTGTTTGGCTCAGGGAGATCGATTAGCTTGATGGTCCTGGAATCCCTCCATTCGTGCAATCCAAATCCCCAACCCCCACCTCCTCCCCCATCAGCAGCGATCCTTCCCTTGCCGGTGTTTTGGAGGCCGTATCGCTGGCGTTGTTGGGGATCTTTCTTGCCACAGTCGTCGTCCGAGCCTGGCCACTCAAGATCCTCGATAGCCAGTGGCAATTGGGCTTCGCCGCAGAACTGATCAACAGCGCTTCACTGGCCCTGGTGGGTGCCCTGCTCATCCCCCTGGCCCTGGCCTTCCATCCAGGCAGCGACCGGCTGCGGGCCCGCCGCAATGCCTTCCGCCGCTTGGCCCTGGCCGCCGCAATCGGCTTCCTGCTGCTGATCCCCCTGCAGGCCTTCGCCGGCTGGAGGCTCTACCGCACGGTCACCAGCACTGCCGAAAAACAGAGCAGCCAATCGGCCCGCAGGCTCACCGAAGTCCGGCAGGCCATCGCCACCGCCACCAGCCCACAGGAGATCCAGGCCAAGCTCAATCAGCTGGTGGGTCCTAGCGCAGGTCTCACGCCAATCCAGCTGCGCACCCCGATCGATCAGCTGCGCCAGGAATTGCTGGTTGGAGCGGACCAGGCGGCCAATCGCCTCCAACAGCGCATCCAGGCTCAGGCCTCACTCAAGCCAGATCGGCTGATCAAGGAAACCATCCGCATCGCCCTCTCATCGCTGCTCTATGCGGCCGGCTTCGCCTTCCTTGCTGGAGCCCTGCCGCGCACCAGCCAACGGAGCGTGGCCTTTGGCTGGAGCTCAGGCAAGAAGAAGTTTTGAACAGCTGCTGCGGGAACTGCTGGCCTGGGCGATGGGCTCGCAACAGCCAACAGCAAGACGGGGACTAGGATCCACGGATCTGCCTAACTCAACGCGATGGATCCGGTGATCGCCCCCCGCAGCCATTCCGCGCGCCTGGATGCGATCAATCTGATGCTGCGCGATCTGCACACGCGGCACGATGAGATCCGCCACCGCGCCGCCTTCCGGGACTGCACCAGTGAGCTGCTCACCCTGCAGCAGGAACTGGTGGAATACCTGCTCACCAAGAAGCACGGCCTGCTCGGCACCGATCCAGCCGTGAATGAAGCCGACCGCAACTACAACTCCTTCACCTGAGCACCTCGCCGCTGCCTGTGGTGGTGGTAGGCGCCGGTCCAGCCGGTAGCGCCTTCGCCCTGCTCCTGGCCCGCGCCGGCGTGGCCGTGGAGCTCGTGGAGAGTCAGCCGCGCCACAGCGCCTTGATCCGCGGCGATGGCCTGATGCCGAGCGGTCTTGAGGCCCTGAACCGCATGGGCCTGGCTTCCCTGTTGGCCACGCTGCCGCGGCGGGAGTTGCGGGGCTGGAGCTTCCTGCTGGAGGGCCGCAGCCTGTTCTCGGTGGCCGAGCCGTTCGGTGGATCCGTGCCCTGCAGCCTGATCGACACGCCGGGCCTGCTGGAAGGGATGTTGGCGGAGGCCTTGGCCTGCCCGAATCTGACCCTCCGGCGGGGCCGGGCGGTGAAGGAACTGCTGCTGAAGCCTGAAGACACCCTGCCGGGCAGCGAAGGCCCAGCCCGGGTGGCGGGGGTGGTGCTCGACGACGGCACCAAGCTGCCGGCCGAGCTGGTGGTGGGCTGCGATGGCCGCGGCTCCACCATCCGGCGCCTGGCGGCTCTGGAGCTGAACGAGGACAACCCGCCCCTGGAGGTGCTCTGGTTTGAGCTGGAGAACGAAGCGGCGGCCCACCTGCAGCCCTGGATCGCCGGCCGCTTCGCCACCCTGATCGGCGATGCCGGAAGCTATGCCCTGTTCGGCACCGCCCGCGGCGGTGTGCGGCTGGGGTGGCTGCAGGAGCGGGGTGCCGCTGGCTCCCCCGTCCCCTGGCCGGAACGCTGGGCCCGCAGCGCTCCGCCCGAGCTGGCGGCGCTTTGGCGCAGCCTGCCCACCACCAGCGTGGGGCCACCGCTGCGGTTGAGCCTGCGCTCGGGGCTGGCGCCCCGCTGGGAGCGGCCTGGATTGCTGCTGCTCGGCGATGCCGCCCATCCGATGAGTCCGCTGCGGGCCCAGGGGCTGAACATGGCGCTGCGGGACGCCCTGGTGGCGGCCGAACGGTTGCTGCCGCTGCTTAGCACCGGCGGGGGAGCCGGCGGTGATGAGGCCAGCTGCGGTGATGAATGCGGTGATGCAATTGCCATTGGGGCCGGGCGGATGGCTGCCGGCCCAGCCGCCGAGGAGCCCCCGCGGCGCCGCGAGTTTCAAGAACAGCTCGACCAAGCCCTGGTGGCGATCGCCGAGGCGCGGCTGGTCGAGATCCGCGCGGTGCAGGCCCTACAGCGCCAGGAGCTGGGCCGGGGCGAGCTGCTGCGCCGCCAAGCCTGGCTGCGGCGCCTGCTGGCCGCCACCGCCAACGTGAGCGGCCCGCTGTTGTCGCGGCGCTGGCAGGCCGGACAACCGACCCTGCGGACAGGCCTGCCGCTGCCCGAGGGCCCAGCATGATGCAAACCCCATGTTGTGCCGTTCCCTCGCCATGGCTCCGCTCCGCCGCACCGCCCCCCTGGCATCGCTGAGCCTTGGGCTGAGTGCCGTTCTCACCCTGGCGACGGGCCTGACGGCTGCCCTGACGACGAGCCTCGCGGCTGGCCGTGCCTGGGCCGCCGAGGCTCCCTACCCGCCGGCCACCACCTTCCGCGAGGTGCAGCTCACCGCCTTCAGCTGCGGACGCGACAACACCCAGGCCGACTGCGACAAGGCGCGCCGCCTGGCCGACCCCCTGCTGGATCACCCCCGGCTCTCCACCGCCTGCAAGGACGCTCTCTGGAGCGTGCGTCAGCTCTCGGTGGTAACACCGCGGAACAGCCCGGAGCGTCGCGATCCGATCGATAAGGCGAGCCGCGATGTGGCCGCCTACTGCCGCCAGCCCTATGTGGCGGACACGACCCAGCCGACCACCAATCCCGGCGGCAAACCGTTCTCCTTCAAGCCGATCAATCCCTGAAGCGGTGCCGGCAGCGGCCAGGGCTAACTTGGTGCCCCGCCGACCCTGCCCGAGCTCGCCGATGACCAGCTCCGACCTCACCATCAATGTGCGGCAGGTGGCCCTGGCCCAGCCCTTCAGCGACCAGAAACCGGGCACCTCGGGCCTGCGCAAGAGCAGCCGTCAATTCCAGACCCCCCACTACCTCGAAAGCTTCATCGAGGCCTCGCTGCGGGTGATCCCCGGCGTGGCCGGCGGCACCCTGGTGGTGGGCGGCGACGGCCGCTTCGGCAACCGCCATGCCATCGATGTGATCGCCCGGATGGCGGCGGCCCATGGCGTGGCCAGGCTGATCACCACCACCGGCGGCATCCTCTCCACCCCGGCCGCCTCCCACATGATCCGCAGCCGCGGCGCCATCGGCGGCTTCATCCTTTCGGCCAGCCACAACCCCGGCGGCCCCGACGGCGACTTCGGCGTGAAGATCAACGGCGCCAATGGCGGCCCGGCCCCTGAATCGCTCACCGATGCGGTGTATGCCACCACCAAGAGTCTCGATGGCTATCGCATCGTTGATGCCGCCCCGCTGAACCTCGATACCCAAGGCGAGCAGCGGCTGGGCGAGTTGGTGGTGGAGGTGGTCGATGGGGTGGCCGACTACGTGGCCTTAGTGCAGAAACTGTTCGACTTTGAGCGCATTCGCGCCCTGCTCCAGAGCGATTTCCGCGTGGCCTTCGATGCCATGCATGCCGTGACCGGCCCCTACGCCACCCGCTTGCTGGAAGAGCTGCTCGGCGCCCCGGCCGGCACCGTGCGCAACGGCATCCCCCTGGAGGATTTCGGCGGCGGCCACCCCGACCCCAACCTCACCTATGCCCATGAGCTGGCCGAGCTGCTGCTGGAGGGAACCGATTACGCCTTCGGTGCCGCCTGCGATGGCGACGGCGACCGCAACATGATCCTGGGCCGCGCCTGCTTCGTGAACCCCAGCGACAGCCTGGCGGTGCTCACCGCCAATGCCACCCTGGTGCCCGGCTATGCGGATGGACTGGCCGGCGTGGCCCGCTCGATGCCCACCAGCGCGGCGGTGGATGTGGTGGCCAAGGAATTGGGGATCGCCTGCTTCGAAACGCCCACGGGCTGGAAGTTCTTCGGCAACCTGCTCGATGCCGGCCGCATCACCCTCTGCGGCGAGGAGAGCTTCGGCACCGGCAGCAACCACATCCGCGAGAAGGATGGCCTCTGGGCGGTGCTCTTCTGGCTCAACATCCTGGCGGTGCGCGGCTGCTCGGTGGCCGAGGTGATGGCGGAGCACTGGAGCCGTTTCGGCCGCCATTACTACTCCCGCCACGACTACGAAGCGATCGCCAGCGAGGCCGCCCACGGCCTCTACGACCGCATCAAGGCGATGCTGCCGGAGCTGGTGGGCCAACCCTTCGCCGGCCGCACAATCGCCACCGCCGACGACTTCGCCTACACCGATCCGGTGGACGGCTCGCTCACCAGCGGCCAGGGCCTGCGCCTGCTGCTCAACGACGGCAGCCGCGTGGTGCTCCGCCTCTCCGGCACCGGCACCCAGGGCGCCACCCTGCGGGTGTACCTGGAGAGCTACGTGCCCCCCAGCGGCGACCTGGGCCAGGATCCCCAGGTGGCCCTCGGCGATCTGATCAGCGCCATCGATGCGCTGGCGGAGATCAAGGTGCGCACGGGGATGGAGCGGCCGACGGTGATTACCTGAGGGTGGATCAAGAAGCGACCTTGGCGGCTTTTAGCAAGAATTGCGGCTCAGCGGTTCTTTGAGACCAAACGCTTGAATGAAGCGGCTGCTGCCGCGAACAACATCAGTTTACTCATATCCTGGGGTGGGGATGTCCGCTTGAAAGAGCTACTAGGTCCGCCTACGGATAAAAGCCCTAGCCGCCGAAGCCTGCGAAGGAACAAGGCTTCAAGTCCAAGCAAGCGCGTGCAAGCTGTCGACAACCATATACAAACCAACCAAAGACATCCCCCAGGCTATCGCCTCGTTTGAATGACGAGACAATGACGCCTCCAGCTTTGCCAAGATAGGCGAGACATAACCGTGCAGCGAAAGCCGCACCGCCAGCAGCAATAATGCTGGCGTGATCATCAACAAACAATAGCCGAAAAGCACCACACTGCGCCCCAACAAAGATAACTCCGATGCGGTCAAAAAACCGATCGCAGCTAGATACGGGATCATCGAAGCAGCCTCTATGGCGGCCGCCGTCAACGCGAATACGATGACCGCACCGACGGGGGCCGACGCATCGGTCGCATGCATCCGCATCCGCATGAGGAGACCCGGCCCGGTACGTGCCAATTTTTCCGCGCGGCGAGCAACGCGACGCTCCTTGCCTGCTTTCGTCCAAGGCGCCATTCGTACACCGAGAGCCATGAATCCGACACCGAGGACTAACTGAGCGATCCTTATCGGTTGTGAGTTTCCAGTCTCCCGCAACGTGTCGAGTAACATCGAGGCTCCGAGTAGCAACGCAATCCCCAAAAGCAGATAGAACGCGGCTACGGTGCAAAGGAACAAAACAATCCTCCCAGGGCGTGGATGATCGGGTACCGACATCAACCACAGGGGGATGAGCAACGTACCGAAACTAGTGCTATCGACCAGTGCCAGCAAAACAAGCGGGGCGAGCAGTTCGATGTTCATCGATAGTAGTTTCTTAAAGATGCTGCAAGCGACTGAGCCATCATTGACTCATGTGCGGCCGAGGCACCAAGGCTAGTCGCATAACCCCAGAAGTTCCTCTCTGAAAAATCAGTAGAGTTCGACATGTTACTGCCGCGAGAGACCTAACGCCAATATCAGCGGCGGGCCGAAATCCCAGCACAGGAACCAGCTCTCGCTCCCGTCTTCTGTATCTTGATGTTAGGTGGTTAATCACTAACCGTCTGATACTAGCGCCGATTTGGCTGTTAGAAACGAAGAAAATGCAGAGCACGCAACAAGCATGAATGCTGCCTCTTCATAGCCAACATTTGCATCTTCGAGCAGTGAATGCCGAATTCCACTCTCATCACTTGTATATCCATACAGGCGTATGAGCGAGCTTTTGAGCGCCCCGTGAATGGGGGTCTTTGCTGAAATCAGTCCCAATGCATGCGAAACGCCATTACCGCTTGTACCCGCAAAGCGATTAACAAGTGACTCAATCGAGGAAATAGACTCCTTGATGGAATTGCGATAATCGGGGGTTGGCTTCTTTCCTAGTAGCTCGAGTGCAGTTAAAAGATGTTGTCGTGCTCCACCTTGGTTGGCAGCTTCTAGGTCCAATATGGCATTTTCAATCGCTTCAGTTTCTATGGAACTTGAAATGGGTGTCAAGATGTTATCTATCATCCGGTAGCCAGACAACTCACGCTCTAGCACCCGGTTGAGATTAGTCTTCAGCGAAGTAACTCTTTGCTGATGCCCACCGATGTCTCCCACTATCTTGGCTATCGCGTTGGCTGTTTCTAGCTCGCCAATGTAAAGAAACTCAATAGTTTCATATGCCTGATGCCAAGGTCCTTCTAAGAACGCTTTTCGAAACCATGCAAGTGATTGGGATGACGTGGCACCAATTGAATCTACTGGTATTTTGTGAACATTCTTCGCAACTGCTGAAGCAACTCGCTTCCAGGGTTGAGACTCCTTGTCATTGCCTGTATAAAAAGTATAGATCTCATTCCAGAGAGAGTTTTTTAAGGCAGCATCCATGCTGCTCAACTGGATACTCTTTCGTGCCGAGACGACCCCAATCCTTTCTGAGAATGGTTTCATCAATCCGATTTCGCCTTTGTTGACAGTTTAGCCATCTAACGCTGCCATCACCAGGCCGCTGGGGCTATTTGTGGAACCAGCTGATTGTAGGAGGCGGCTCTGGTGTATGGCTCTGTTAGATGGCATCTATCTGGATGGAGGCAGTCAGATCCTCCATTTCAATCACCCTGGTTAGCTGACTAAGGCCATACTTCTTTACAACAGCATTGAGAGTAACAGACACATCCTTACGATTTCCGATCATATCTGCGATCCAAGCTTCGCCAGCCTTCTCCAAGCTGCATGGATCTCTCAAGCCTGACGCAAGAATGCCTGTTAGGCCACATGATTTGGCTCGCGAGTATCTTGGAGAATAAGAATTAAGGCATATGGATATCTGTGACTCGGTCGAAACGATGGCGGCATCGATCGATTCTCTATACTTGAAAAAGAGGCTTTCGTAGAAGTAATGGCAAGGCCTCGCTTCTCCGTCATCTGAAAAGTCTGCAACATAAGCTGTTCCAAAGAGTATATTGGTAAAACGTTTAACGTCTGTAGATGCTTGTTGCCCAAGACAAAGAAGCCATGGTATTCTTAATGGTTCAGATTCACAATAGGATGATAAAGCCAGTTGTTCGTATGCCTTCTTTAGAATTGAGCGATATGCTGCAGTAGCGTGAAGACCCAGCGAATCCACGTAGATCTGTCCAGACCTTAGGCTATCTTGTCTGATTCTAGAACGTTCTGGTGATTCATACTTGGTTTTAAGCTCAACATAATATCGTTCGTGCTCATCACTCAGGAAGAAATCAGGACGCTTATCACTACCTTCTTTGATTCGTATGCACTGAAAGCCCCAACTCTCGAAGACTTGAGCAATGTCACTCTCAACGTTGTTCATTGATCGCCTCCTGTTCGGCTAGCCAAGAAGTAAGAATGAGCCATAGCGTACCATTGCATGGGCTGAAAGCACAATCAAAATACTCAAAATCTCGGCGGCGATGGCTTAAAGCAGCTAGAGAAACTGCTGCCGTAGCTTCGAGCCTCACAGCGAAGATATTCTGCGTACTGGCGGTTATAAGACTCGATCTGTCTAGTCGCGCAATCTCGGAATTGCTCAATATCGCGGTTGTATTCATCAACTTTTTTATTGTAGGCATCAATCTGTTGATTTGAGTTGAAAGACCATGATTTGTAGGGTGGCGATGGCTTCATGCAATATGCAATGGCCTTTTCAGGATACATGAGAGCCACGAAAGCTAGGGAAGCTCTGGGCAACAAGGTCGTGAAACGCAGTTTGCGCTCCGATTTGTTCCTAATGAACGTTCTTGGTGCAGATTGAGGAAGAGTTGGCCTGATTCTACTGATTTTTGGCGAATTTACCCTCCTATTTAGGCCTATCTGGCTCCCAATGGGCACACCAATCCCTTTTTCATGTCCTGCATAGCAGCTGATGCCTGGCCATGAATAGGTTCGTAAGGGCAGACAACACATTCACCTTGCAGCGATTCTT